>DATHCI010000214.1:0-8832 GCA_035319645.1 Methylocystis sp.
CCAAGGCAACGCCTCCCACCGCAGATATTGAGCGGTTCCGTCCAATTTTTCCACGCGGTCGTCCTCCGCGCTTAGGCTCACTCCCGCGAGAACTCGACGATGAACCGCCTTCCAGCGTTCAGGAAGCTTGGGGAAGACATCGAATTGGGAACGGCCGATGGGGCCTTCGAGTCCATAGTCGTCCATCCAGCGCCGGCTCGCGGCGAGGCAGCGCATGTCCTTGTCGAACATCGCCACTGCAGCCGGCGCGTGCTCGACGAACAGGCGCAGGCGCTCCTCGTTCTCGCGCAACGCCTGCAAACTCAGCGCAGCTTCGCTCGAGCTTTGGTCGCGTAGTCTGCGCTCGTTCCCCACGATTTTTTGTTGAGCACGATACATTAACTCCGAACCGCCAGAAATGGCGAGGCAGGTCGTAGAGAAAATAAACAGCCCAATCATGTCTGATGTAAGAGGCAACTTAAATGTTGACTTTGGCTCGAAGAGATAGTAGTCAGATGCGATAAAGAACATTAACAAGGACAACAAGCCAAAATGGAAGCCACATAGAAAGCTGATTATAACGACTGCAGGATAAAACGTGATATATGTGGGAGTTACGCCGAATTCGTCTCCAAGCCACAGCCGCGCGTATATTGCAAATATGGATGTTGCGATTGCGATAAACAAGCGCGTTGCAAGAGCTGGTCGCTGGTGGAGCCTGCCAAATAAGCGTGATGCGCCTTCCGCGTTCGTTTCCCCTGCGCTCATGATCCGTCTCGCGCATTCGGCGCTTTTGATAGCTTGAGAGTTTGGCTGACACAACCGCCTTCTTGAGGCTCGCCCTCCCGGCGGTCAGATCCCGCGCCTGTGGTAGAACGTAAAGTGCAAGCGATCAACAATCGCCGAGGGAGCTGTCGCCGACACTTGCGCCGCCCGGGCGCAGTTCGCCCGCGCCCCGCCGCCCTTCCCATCCGCCCCGCAAAGTCGCATAAACGTGGCCGATTCCGTTCGAACCCTAAGCGCCCCATGCTGGTCCGTCTCTCGATCCGCGACATCGTGCTCATCGACGCGCTGGACCTGGAATTTTCCAGCGGGCTAACGACGCTGACCGGAGAGACGGGCGCCGGAAAGTCCATCCTGCTCGACGCTTTCGTGCTGGCGCTGGGCGGGCGCGGCGACGCTTCGCTCGTGCGCGCGGGGCAGGCGCAAGGTCAGGTCTGCGCAGTTTTCGATCCGCCGCCGGACCATCCTGCGCTGCGGATCGCGCGCGAGCTGTACCTCGACGCCGAGGGCGAGCTCATGCTGCGCCGTGTGCAGAGCGCGGACGGGCGCACGCGGGCCTTCGTCAATGACCGGCCAGTGAGCGCGCAGGCGTTGCGCGCGATCGGACGCGCGCTCGTCGAGATCCACTGCCAGCACGACGAACGCGCGATGGTCGATCCCGCCGCTCACAGGCAGCTCGTCGACGCGCATGGCGGGCTCCTGCCGAAGGTCGCGGCGCTCCGCGAGCTGCACGGCGCGGCGCAAAGCGCGCGCCGGGAGCAGCTGGAGGAAGAGCGGCGCATCGCGAAGGCGCGCGCCGACGCGGACTATCTGCGCCACGCTCACGCCGAGCTGGCGGAGCTCGCGCCGCAACAAGGCGAGGAGGAGCGGCTCGCAGAGCGGCGGCAAACGCTGCAACGTTCGGAGAAAGTCGCCGTCGATCTGCAGGACGCGCTCGCGGCGTTCCGCGGCGATGCGGCCCCGGTCCCCGCGGTCGCGCAAGCGGCGCGGCGACTGGAGCGCCGCGTGGGACAATGGGGCGCGGCGCTCGAACCGCCGCTGCGCGCCCTCGCGCAGGCCCTCGACGCGCTCGCCGTCGCCGAGCAGGCGCTGGAGGCGGCGCTCGGCGAGGCCGCCTTCGATCCCGGCGAGCTGGAAAGAACGGAGGAGCGGCTCTTCGCCCTGCGAGCTCTCGCGCGCAAGCATCACGTGACGGTCGCCGAGCTCCCGGCGCTCGCGGAACGCTTCGCGCAGGAGCTTGCGCTGCTCGACGCGAGCGAGGCGAGGCTCTCGGCCTTGGCGCAGCAGACGCAAGCGGCGCAGACCGCCTACGAAGCCGCCGCGCAAGCGCTTTCCCACGCCCGGCGCGCGGCGGCGAAGAGGCTCGACGCGCTCGTCGACGCCGAGCTGAAGCCGCTCAAGCTCGATGGCGCGCACTTCCATACGTCGATCGCGAGCGACGCGACGCCCGGCGGCCCCGAAGGGATCGACCGCGTCGAGTTCTGGGTGCAGACCAATCCGGGCTCACGGCCCGGTCCGCTCGCCAGGGTCGCTTCGGGAGGCGAGCTCGCAAGATTTCTGCTGGCGCTCAAGGTCGTGCTCGCGGATCGCGGCTCGGCGCCGACGCTCGTCTTCGACGAGATCGACACGGGGGTCGGCGGCGCCGTTGCGGACGCGATCGGCCAGCGTCTGGCGCGGCTCGGCGCAAAGGTTCAGGTCCTTGCCGTCACGCATGCGCCCCAGGTGGCGGCGCGCGCGACGCGTCACCTGCGCATCGCCAAGGGCGCCGTGGCGCCCGCCGCGGGCGAGACGCGCGTCGCCACGCGGGTGACGCCGCTCGCCGCCGCGGAACGCCGCGAGGAGATCGCCCGCATGCTCGCGGGCGCGACGATCACAGAAGAGGCGCGCGCCGCCGCCGCTCGGCTGCTCGCAAGCGCCGGCTGAGCCTTCCAGAGGCGCTGCGGCAAGGGGGACTCATGAAGCCAAAAATCCTCTCGCGGGCCGAGGACGGCGTGCTGCGGCTGACCTTCAATCGCCCCGATAAGAAGAACGCGCTCGATCGCGATATGTATCGCGCGCTCGTCGCCGGGCTCGAAGGCGCGCAGGCCGATGACGCCGTGCGCGCGGTTCTGCTCGCCGGCGCGGGCGCCGACTTCACTGCCGGCAACGATATCAACGACTTTCTATCCTTCGATGCGCGTGAAGAATTTCCCGCGCTGAGCTTCGTGCGAGCGCTCGCCGACTTCGACAAGCCGCTCGTCGCCGCCGTCGCGGGCGACGCCGTGGGCGTCGGCGCGACGATGCTGCTGCACTGCGATCTCGCCTACGCGGCGCCGAGCGCAAAATTCAGATTTCCTTTCGTCGACCTCGGGCTCGTCCCCGAGGCTGGCGCGAGCCTGCTGGCCCCGCGCCTCTTCGGGCGGGCAAAGGCCGCGCAATATCTCCTGCTTTGCGAGAATTTCGGCGCCGAGGAGGCGTTAAGGCTGGGGCTCGTGAACGAAGTGGTCGAGGAGAACGGGCTCTTCTACTGCGCCGAGGACGCCGCTCGCCGCCTGGCGCAAAAGCCCGTAGAAGCGTTGCGCGCGACGCGGCGACTGTTGCGTGGGGATCCCTCAGAAACTCTGGCGCGCATCGACGTGGAGGCGCGGTTGTTTCGTCAAGCGCTGGAGGAGCCTGCGCTTCAGGCGCGGCTCGCGGCGTTCTTCGCGAAGGATCGTTGAGCGGCGACCGGCGCTTCGGAGTGCGCAAAAGTCGCCCGGGCGCCGACGCTTCGAGGAACCTCGGGCTCCTCGTCGACTTGCGCATAGTTCACGAGGCGAGAGGCGCGCACCAGAATGACGCGCATCTTTTGCGCGGCGCGGTCGCAAGTCGCCGCCGCGCGCTCGATGTCCTTGCCGCCCTCGCGAAACTGGCGGCGCACGGCTGCGACGCCGGCGACCGCGATGAGGTCGAGCTCCTCGACGAACCCTTCGAAGCGTTTTCGGAAGTGCGGGTTCAGGCGCTCATAGGCCTCGAGCGCCGAGCGCCGTCCGGGCAGTCGCGAGCTCTCGAAATGTTCGCGATAGCTGACGGCCTTCCAGGCGAGCAGATCCTCCATCAGCTCCGGCATCTGAGGCAGCTGCTCCAGGATCATCACCAATTCGTTGAAGCGGTTGAGGTAGTCGTTCGCGAGGCCTGAAATCGGATTGACCAGCGTCCGGCTCGACTCGGGCGCCGGCGCCGGAATCTCTGGGAAATTCGGTTCAATCAGCTGCAGGTCGAGCGACATGGCTCCTCGCGGCGTAACGCATCAGGCCGGATAGTGCGGGTCAAGTCTTAAAAATTCCATTGACAAACCGTGAGATAGCTTCGCTACTGCCGTCTATGCGACCGGCGCCGCACAACGGCCTGCCGCATGAAATTTGGGCTTTGCGGTTGCGATTCCCCCATTTCGCGACCAGGTTCTCTTGCCGACGCGTGGCGATTGAGTGGAGAGGGCCAATGGCGAACGACCGTTCCGAAATCTGCGCCCTGGTCCTTCAGGGGGGCGGCGCGCTCGGCTCCTACCAGGCGGGGGCCTATGAAGCGCTCCATGCCGCCGGCCAGCGGATCGATTGGGTCGCCGGCATCTCCATCGGCGCGATCAATGGCGCGATCATCTGCGGCAATCCGCCCCATCGTCGGGTCGAGCGACTGAAGGAATTCTGGGAGCGCACGTCCGGCGCCCTGACGACCCCGCCGCCGCTCGACGAGGAGCGCGTGCTCAAGGTCTTCAACGAGACGAGCGCGGCGATGACAGCCGCTTTCGGCGCGCCCGGGTTCTTCCGCCCGCGCGTGCCGCCGGCGCTGCCGGGCTGGCCTTACGATCCGCCCAGACTGAGCGTCTACGACACGTCGCCGCTGCGCGACACGCTGTTGTCGCTGGTCGATTTCGACCTGCTGAACTCGGGAGAGCCGCGTTACAGCGTCGGCGCCGTCAATGTGCATACCGGCAATTTTCGCTATTTCGACACGAGTTACGAGCGCATCGGTCCAGAGCACGTCATGGCGAGCGGCGCCCTGCCCCCGGGGTTTCCGATGGTCGAGATCGAAGGCGAATATTATTGGGATGGCGGCATCGTCTCGAACACGCCGCTGCAATATCTTCTCGATTACCAGCGCGTGAAACACGACTTCCTGATTTTTCAGATCGACCTCTTCAGCGCCCGCGGCAAGCTGCCGCAGACACTTTTGGAGATCACTCAGCGCGAAAAGGACATCCGCTTCTCCTCGCGCACGCGCATGAACACCGATCTCATGTGCCGGCTGCACAGCCTGAGCCTCGCGGTCGGCCGCCTCGCCGATAAAATTCCGGAAGAGCTTCGCGCTGACGCCGACTGGCGCAAGCTCGAGGAGGCGGGTCATGAAACGGCAACGACGATCGTGCACTTCATCCATCGCCGGGCTTTGGGAGAATCCGCCTCCAAGGACTACGAGTTCTCGCGGTTCACGATGGAGCGTAACTGGACCGACGCGCTGAGCGACGTAAGGAAGACCTTCAATCATCCGAAATGGATGAGCCGGACGCGCCAGCGCGGTCAGATTGTGACGCTGGACCTCACACACGACGAGTCGTCGCATTAACGTCCATAGGAGCGTTCAATGAAGATCGAGGATGTTCGCCGCCGCGCTTTCGCCATGCCGCTGACCAGCCCGGGCTTCCCGCCCGGGCCATACCGCTTCTACGATCGCGAATTCTTCATCATCACCTATCGCACGGACCCGGCCGCGCTCGAAAAGATCTTGCCCGCGCCGCTGACCTTCGACGAGCCGCTCGTCAAATACGAATTCATCCGCATGCCGAACTCCACGGGCTTCGGCGACTATACAGAGTCCGGGCAGGCGATCCCGGTGCGCTTCGAGGGCCGAGAGGGCGCCTATACCCACGCCATGTTCCTAAACGACGGCGCGCCGCTGTACGGCGGGCGGGAGCTTTGGGGTTTTCCGAAAAAATTCGCGCAGCCGAACCTGAAGGTCGATAAGGACGCGCTGGTCGGAACGCTCGACTATGGGCCGGTGCGCGTCGCGACCGGCGTCATGGGCTTCAAATATCATACGCTTGACTCCGCGGCGGTCGCAAAGTCGTTGTCGGGGCCGAACTTCCTTTTGAAGATCATCCCCCATGTCGACGGCTCGCCGCGCATTCTCGAGCTCGTCGAATATTATCTCGAGGATCTTCACGTCAAAGGCGCCTGGTCTGGTCCCGGAACGCTCGAGCTCGCCTGGCATGCGCTCGCCCCCGTCGCCGAGCTGCCCGTCCTCGACATCGTCTCGACGACGCACATCGTCGCCGATCTGACGCTCGGGCTAGGCAAGGTCATCTACGACTATCTCTCGACAAAGGAGGCCTGAGATGGAACTCAACGGCAAGGTCGCTTTCATCACCGGAGCCGCGAGCGGCATCGGTCTCGCGATCGCCAAGCGCTTCGTCGAAGCGGGAGGGCGCGTCGCCATCGCCGATCTCAATCTCGACGCCGCGCAGGCGACCGCCAAGGAGCTCGGCGGCGACAAGATCGCGGTCGCCGTCGCCGCCGACGTGGCGAACGAAGAGCAGGTCAACGCCGCGGTCGACGCCACGGCCAAGGCGTTCGGAACCGTGGATATCCTCGTCTCCAACGCCGGCATCCAGATCGTGCATCCGATCGAGGAGTTCCCCTTCTCAGACTGGAAGAAGCTGCTCGCGATCCATCTCGACGGCGCGTTTCTCACGACCAAGGCCTGCGTGAAATACATGTATCCGCAAAAGTCGGGCGCGCTGATCTACATGGGCTCCGTGCACAGCCACGAGGCCTCGCCGTTGAAATCGGCCTATGTCACGGCGAAGCACGGCCTGCTCGGCCTCGCGCGCGTCATGGCCAAGGAGGGCGCGAAGCATGGCGTGCGCTCCAATGTGATCTGCCCGGGCTTCGTGCTGACGCCGCTCGTCGAGAAGCAGATTCCCGAACAGGCGCATGAGCTCGGCATCACCGAGGAGCGCGTCGTGAAGGAGGTCCTGCTCGGCGAGACGGTGGATAAGCAGTTCACCATGGTCAGCGACGTGGCGGAGGTCGCGCTGACGCTCGCGGCTTTCAAGACGAATGCGCTGACGGGCGAGTCGATCATCGTGAGCCACGGCTGGCACATGAACTGAGGTCGACCCTCGGTTCTTCGAACCATCGGAGGCGCGCGGGGAGAGCCGCAGGCGACCTGCGGCGACGACGGCGCGCCCGTTCGACGTCTTACGGGCGGTTTGGCCCGCCCGGGCCAAACCGTATTGTTAAGCGTTCATTCATCAATTTGCGCGCCATATTTGCTTCCTGCTCTGAGACGATACGCAGCGCATTCTTGAGCGTCCGAGCCGCCCTGAGGCTGGAATTGTCGGCTGCTCGCGCTATCGTCTTTCGCAAGACATGAACGGCGCGCCGCGTTCGGTCGGGAGACGACGCATGGTTCTTCACGCATCTTCGCGGTCCGCTTTGAGCGAAACGAGCGACCCAGGCCCAGCCTCTGGCTTCATGGCGAGGCGCAGAAATTTGGACGCGCCGCAGCTTTATGAGGAAGCCGCTTGTCGCGGCGAGGCGACGATCGCCCGCGGCGGCGCGCTCGTCGCGCACACGGGCGCGCATACGGGTCGTTCGCCCAAGGACAAATTCATTGTCGCCGACGCGCTCACGCAGGAGGCGGTGTGGTGGGACAACAACGGCCGCATGCAGCCGGCCCAGTTCGATCGCCTGCTCGCAGACTTCCTCGCGCATGCCGCTCGTCATGAGCTTTATGCGCAGGATCTCTTCGCCGGCGCCGATGCGGCCCATCGTGTGCGGACTCGCGTGTTCACGGAGCTCGCCTGGCACTCGCTGTTCATCCGGAACCTGCTGATCCGCCCCGTGCCGCAAGAATTGGCGGGGTTTGCGCCCGAATTGACGATCGTCGACCTGCCCTCCTTCAAAGCCGATCCGAGCCGCCATGGCTGCCGCAGCGAGACGGTCATCGCCATCGACTTTTCGCGCCGGCTCGTGCTCATCGGCGGCACGAGCTACGCCGGCGAGATCAAGAAGTCCGTCTTCACCTTCCTGAACTTCGTGCTGCCGACGGCGCGCGTCATGCCTATGCATTGCTCGGCGAACGTTGGACGAGAAGGCGACGTGGCGATCTTCTTCGGGCTGTCGGGCACCGGCAAGACGACGCTCTCCGCGGACCCCGCCCGACGCCTCATCGGCGACGACGAGCACGGCTGGAGCAGCGAAGGCGTGTTCAACTTCGAGGGCGGCTGCTACGCCAAGGCCATCCGGCTCTCGCGCGAGGCCGAGCCGCAGATATTCTCGACGACGGAGCGCTTCGGCTCGGTCATGGAAAACGTCGCCTTCGATCCCCTGACTCGCGCCCTGGACTTCGACGACGCTTCGCGGACCGAGAACACCCGCATCGCCTATCCGCTCGACTTCATCGCCAATGCGAGCGACGCCGGCCGCGGCGGCCACCCGAAAAACGTCGTCATGCTGACCTGCGACGCTTTCGGCGTGCTGCCGCCGATCGCAAGGCTCTCTCCCGAGCAGGCCATGTATCACTTTCTCTCCGGCTACACGGCCAAGGTCGCGGGCACGGAGAAGGGCGTTTCGGAGCCGGAGGCGACCTTTTCGACCTGCTTCGGCGCCCCCTTCATGCCGCGCCGCCCCCAAGTCTATGGCGATCTGCTGCGCGAGCTGATCGCGCGGCATGGCGTCGACTGCTGGCTCGTCAACACCGGCTGGACCGGCGGGTCCTATGGCGTCGGCAGCCGCATGCCGATCGCAGCGACCCGGCGGCTGCTCGCAGCGGCGCTCGGCGGCGAGCTCAAGCAGGCGCCCTTCGCAGTCGAGCCGTTCTTCGGCCTCGCGACGCCGCTCTCGGCGCCGGGGATCGCGCCCGAACTGCTCAACCCCATGAAGAGCTGGACGTCGCGGGCCGACTATGAGGCGGCGGCTAAGAAGCTCGCCCGCATGTTCCGCGAGAATTTCGAAAAGTTTGCGCCAAGCGGCGGCGCGGACGCGAGCGTCGTCGTCGCGGCATAGCGCCGTCGCGTCTCGCAAAGCAGATGGAGATCTGCTCGGCGAATCT
>DATHCI010000215.1:0-8367 GCA_035319645.1 Methylocystis sp.
TCGGCCTCAATGTAGTCGGGCACTTCGCGCTCGGCGAGCGCGGCCGCCTCGATGACCATCGCCAGCTGACGCGAGGATTCTTTGATCTCGACGACGTCGCCGACCTTGACCTGGAACGAGGCGATGTTCACGCGCCGGCCGTTGACCGACACGTGGCCATGATTGACGAACTGGCGCGCGGCGAACACCGTCGGCACGAACTTGGCGCGATAGACGATGGCGTCGAGGCGGCGCTCCAGCAAGCCGATGAGGTTAGCGCTCGAGTCCCCCTTCATGCGGATCGCTTCCACGTAATACTTGTGGAACTGCCGCTCGGAAATATTGCCGTAATAGCCCTTGAGCTTCTGCTTGGCCTTGAGCTGAGTGCCGAAATCGGTAGGCTTGCCCTTGCGGCGCTGGCCGTGCTGGCCCGGGCCATATTCGCGCCGGTTCACGGGGCTCTTCGGGCGGCCCCAGATGTTCTGCCCCATGCGGCGGTCGATTTTGTATTTGGCTTCTGCGCGCTTCGTCACTTGGCGGTCGTCCCGTGGTTGTCGCTTCCTCGCGGGCGCGCGGAAAGCGGAGACGCGCCTGCCGCGCCTGGCGCGCGCGGCGACGAACGGCCCGCGTTTCCGTCCGCATCCGCGAAAGTCGCGTCGCGTTGGAAACGCGCCCTCCTCTGCCGGACCTGATCGTCCAGCCGACAGGCCGCTCACCTGATTGGGAGCCGCCACGGGCGCATCGCGGCGCGGGCGGACCCGCGCCGAAAGCAGACGGGCTAACGGAGGCCGATCAGCAAGTCAAGCGCCGCGCGAGGCCTGACGCTTTCGTTCTTCCGCCTGTTCCTTCGCCAAATACGAAAGCGCCAGACGCGCGCTCGCGAGAACCGCGTTTGCCCGCCTCTCACTTGTCGGTTAATGTCCGGGCGGCGAGACCGGCCTCCCCACGAAAGGACCGAGAGATGACCCTTTTTACCAAGCGCCTTTGCGTTGCGCTGCTCTTCAGCCAATGCCTGACCCTGCCCGCGCTCGCGCAGGAGAGCCCCGTAGCCATCCTCGCTCCCGCCGACGGCGCGTCGACGCCGGCGGGTAAGGGCGCGAAGGTCGACTATGAGGTCAAGTCCGGGACCGAGGCCCATCACATCCACCTCTATGTCGACGATAACGAGGTCGCGACGGGCCACAAGCTCAAGGGCAGCCTGTCGACCGGGGCGCTCAAGGCCGGCGACCACAAGATCTGCGTCGCCCCTGTCAACAAGGCTCATACCGCAATTGCAGCGCGGGCCTGCGTCACCGTCACCGCGAAATGAGCGCGGCTCATGCAGCTCGACAATGCTCTCTACGCGGCCGCCCAGGTCATCCATAACTTCGGCGCGGTCGCGGCGACCGCCCTGCCGATCGCCGTAGTGCGCCTGCGTCCGGCGACGGCGCTGCTCCCCAGGATCGCCTGGATCGCGCTCGTCGCCTGGCTCTTTCAGATCGCGAGCGGCGCCGGATTCGGCGCCGTGAGCTATTTCGTCGTCGGCGAGCTGCCGGAAATCCACAACTTGGCGCTCGCTGCGCTGCTCGTCAAAATCGCCTGCGCGCTGATCGCCCTGCTGCTCGTCGTCGCGATTCTGGCCGGCCCCGCCGCTCGCGCGGAGAGCCGAGGGATCTGGACGGGCCTCGCCGCCTGCGGCAGCATCGCCCTGTTCTCCGCCGCGATCCTGCGCTGGTTTTCCTGAGGCGCGACAAAGCTCTGGTCCGATTTTCGCTTGGATTGAATCATGAGCCAAACCCGCGCCCTCTCCGCCGTCCCGAAGTCCCTCCCGCTCGCGACGCACATCGACGCGCGCGTGCTGCGGCACGATCCGCATTACGGCCTGTCGACGCTCTTTTTCGGCGATGGGGAGTTGCGCGTGCCGATCGTCCGCGCGCCGGTCGACGCGGCGGTGCGCGTGCGCATCGACGCCCGCGACGTGTCCATCGCGCTCTCGCGCCCCATGGACGTGTCGATCACCAACCGTTTGCCCGGCTCCATCGTCGCGCTGGAGCCGCTGCGACCGCCTTTTGTGCGAGTCGTCTTCAACCTCGGCTCGACCGACCTCATTGCGCTGGTCACGCTCGAGTCCGTCGAGCGACTCGCGCTCGAGCCGGGCCTGCGCGCCTGGGCGATGATCAAGAGCGTCGCGATTGACGGGAAGGCGATAGAGCCTGAGGCTCCTCCGCAGCCGCGCCGCTGGCGCGTGGTGCGAAATTCGGATTGAGAGCCGCCGACAGCTCCTCCAGCGCCGCGCGCGCCTGTGCTCCGGCGCGCCGACCAATCGACTCATAGAGCGCGACGAGGCGCTCGCCGAAAGGCGTCAGCTCCGCGCCGCCGCCGCGACGCCCCGGATGGGTCGCAAATACCGGCGTCTCGAAGGTGCGGTTGAGCGCGTCGACGATGAGCCAGCACTTGCGATAGGAGACGCCGGTGGCGCGGCTCGCGCCGAGGATCGAGCGCTCCTTGCGGATCGCCTCGACGACCTCGAGATCCTCGCGGGTCAGGGCGCCGCCGTTGGGAAATCTCAGCGCGATCTCGAGCCGCGTTTCGCCGGCGTCGCGCGCGGCCTTGGCGCTCACTGCGCGCGCGCCTCGTCGCGCAGTTCGCACGCCTGGCCCTGCGACAGCCACCAAGCCTCGAGCGCCGCGCTGCTCGGCTCCACGAATTGCGACAGCGGCCCCGCGAATCGCTCCCAGTCTTGCTCGACCGCCGTCGGCACCACGGTGATCACCGGCACGTCGGCGACCATCGCCGCGCGGAAGGCGTCTGTCAGGCCGCTGCGGGCGGCTTCGAGTTTGCCGAACTTGCTCAGAATGACGAGATCGACGCCGCCCGAGATCGCCTGCTCCACGCGACCGCAGGCCTTGATGAGTCCGGCGGGATCGAGCGCGCAGGCGTCGGAGTGAGGCCCAAGATCCTGCGTGATGGAGATCGTCTCTCCGGATGTCAGGTCCCGGACGCTGAACTTCTTGCAGCCGCCGCGTCCTCCGCAAGCGGCGATCTCCACGACGCCGGCGACCCGCACGCCCTCCTGCGCAAGCTTTTGCGCGAAGCCCGCCAGCACGCTCTGCGTGGGCTGGCCCTTCTCGCCATGCAAAGCTGCGATGCGCCGCGTAAACATCTCTTCGCTCATGACGGCCTCCTCAGCAGAGCGGCTCGAGCTCGAAGCTTTGATCCGCGCCGTTCGGCGGCTCGCTCGCCGCGATCACGGCGTCTGCGGTCGCAGCGGCGATCGCGCGCCCGTAGTCGTCCGTTCCCGTCCAGCAGGCCGCGCGTCCCCGCGGGTCGATTTCGATCAGCTTGGCGTCGATCGGCGCATAGGCGCCATCGCGCGCGACGCCGCGCAGAATTCCGTCCATGGTCGCGACGATCGCCACGCCCTCCTGCCGTCCGAGCACCACGCCCTTATAGATCTTGGCGCCGATGTCGAGCGGCGTGCGCCATATGCCCGATCGGGGCGCGAAAAAGAAGCGCTCGCGCCCCACGCCGCCGAGCTGCCGCTCGTGTCCCTCGGCGTCCCGTGACAGCGAGAGCGAGGAGGTCGCAGGTTGCGTCTCGATCGCCACGTCGCAGTTGCGCCCCGCTTCGAAGCGCGGACCGAGGCCGACAGAGAGCCGCGCGAGGCCGCGCAGATCCGGCGCGGCGACGGACCTTTGCAGACTCGCGTCGACGATCGCCTCCGGGACGCGCAGCGTTACGAGGTCGGCCATCGGCAAGCGCGTGACCGCCACGCAGCCGCGCTGATCGAATAAGCGCAGCAGATCCAGAGCGGTCTCGGCCCGTCGGCCGACCACGCCGCCAAGCTCGGCGCGGTCGTCGAACAGCGCATCGTGAAAGGACATGCCCCGCCGCAGGACCGGGGACGTGGGATCGTGGCTCATCACGACGCAATAGCCCTCGCGCGCCAGACGCGCGGCGACGGCCGAGGCGATCTCGTTCGTTCCGAGCACGATCGCGAGGGAGCGGCGTTGCGGCGACGTCATAGGCTCGGAAAGATCGTCCATGTTCAGCTCCTGCTTCTGACGCCAGGAAGCAATGCCGGCGCCAGCCGCGTCAAATCGCCGTTTCACAAGTGATATCTGAAGGTTGGCGCCAGAGATCACTGGAGCGCCCCCTGACGGAAGCTATATTGTCATGAATATATCTGGAGCGAAACGCCCGCATGTTGGAAAGCCGACAAATCCGTTCGAAAATGCACATGCCGACCCGCGCCGCGGCTGAATTCGCCGTCACAGCGATGGCGCCCCACGTGCATCAGCGCCGGGCCGAGCGCGAAAACCGCAGGAGGACCAGATGAACTTCGAATTTCCGGCCGTCGAGGACGAAGCCGAGCGCGAGCAGATCGAAGCGGCGATCAGCGCCTGCGTGCGCGCCTTCTACGCCAAGGGGGCGAAGGATCCGCTGCTCGGCCCCGTGTTCGGCGCGATTCACGATCTTGACGGGCATATGAGGATCGTCGCCAACTTCTGGTCGAAGTCGCTCTTGAAAACCGAGCGCTACGAGGGCCTGCCCTTCGCCGCCCACATCAACCTTCCGATCGAGCCGGAGCATTTCGCCCGTTGGCTGCAGCTCTTTTCCGAAGCCGCGCGCGAGGCGCTGCCGCAGACGCAGGCCGAGCAGGCGATCGCCAAGGCCTCGCATATGACTCAGTGTTTCCAGGCGGGCCTGTTCCCGTTCACGGACGCCGAGGGGCGCCCGAGCCGCGCGCCCGCGGAGCCGGCGCCGCTCGCCGCGCAGGGCGCGTGACGGCGCAAATGCGAACCGGGGTCCGGCCATGACGATAGACAAGAGCGTGCTGGTTTGCGGAATTGGGGAGACGGCGTCGGCGACGGCGCGACGGCTGCATGGCGAAGGATACGCCGTCGCGATCTTTCGCGCGACCGCCCCGCGCCTGTTGCGACGCCGCATGAGCTACGCCGACGTCTGGTTCGACGGCTTCGCGACGCTCGACGGCGTCGAGGCGCGCCGGGCCGACGTCGCCTGCGAATTCCTGCTCGGGCTGCAAACGCGCAGCTTCATCCCGCTGCTGCGCCAGCAGCTTCGGGACGTGCTCGGCCGCTGGCCCTTCGACGCGATCGTCGCCTGTCGGGAGGACGAAGAGCCCCTGCCGCCCTCTCTGATCGACTTGGCCGAGATCACGATCGGGCTCGGACCGGGCTTTACGCCCGGCGGCCATTGCGATCTCGTCATCGAGACCGAGGGCCTCGATCCGGGCGCGATCCTGCGCGCGGGCGACGCCCCGAGCCGCTCGCGCGACGCCGAGCCGCACGCCTCGCGCATCGTGTTCGCGCCGTCGAAGGGACTCTTCCGCGCCCAGTCCGCGATCGGCGCGACGGTCGAAGAGGGCGATCTGCTTGGCCATATCGGCGAAACGCGCGTCGTCGCGCCGATTGGCGGGCGCATCAAGGGCCTGGCGCGCCGCGAGCAGGCCGTCGACGACGGCGCGCCGGTCGCCGAGATCGCCTTCGCCTGCGCCGCGCGCGTGACGGGCGTCAGCGACCGCAACCAGATGATCGCCCGCTCGGTGGCCTTCGCAATCGAGATGGAATGCGAAGGTTGGACGCCGGCGCCTTTTGAGAGTTGGAGTTGAGCGCCGCTGGTCGTTTCGACGGGTGATTCGGTGATGACGGATACTGACCAGAAAGCTATCGTAGGTGGAAGCTCCATCTCTGCGGCGAGCGAAAGCGCCTAGACAAGAGCTAACAGTGGCGAAGGCGATCGAGGTTCTCTCGAAGTTTTTGCTGTAGAACGGTCTAAGGGCCGCGGCGGATCGTCGAACGCTAACGCTCACGACGGTCGGGACATCTCCCCGCCCCGTGCGCTCCGGGCCCTCGCGTATTGCGTTTTTTTGACGGACTCCCCATGATCTAGCTCACGGCCTCGCCAGCCCATCCGCGCGCTGGAAAATCAAAGCGAGAACGGTCATGAGCAGCGCCTTCGTTCGCGAGCAAGACGACACGGTCCGGGAGGACATGGCGGATCGCCCCGTCAGTCCGCATCGCAATCTCGTGACGCCGGAAGGTTTCGAGCGCATCGAGGCCGAGCTCGCGCGCCATCACGCCGCCATCGAAAAGGCGACCAAGGCAGACGATCCGCACGCGCTCGCGCTCGCCCAGCGCGAGCTGCGCTACTGGACGACGCGGCGCTCGAGCGCCGAGATCGTGCACCCGATCGCCGACACATCGCAGGTGCGCTTCGGCCATCTCGTCACGCTCAAGCTCGCCAATGGCGAGAAGCGCAAGTTCAGGCTCGTCGGCGAGGATGAGGCGGATCCCGCCAATGGCTTACTGCCCTATGTCGCTCCGCTTGCCAAGGCGCTGCTCGGAAGGCAGATCGGCGACACGCTGGAGGCCATCCACGAGGCGGCGGAGATCGTCGCGATCGAGGCGCCGAAGTGAGCCCTTCGCCTCAGATCGTCTGATTATAGGCGCCGACTTCCGGGTTCTCCCGCAGGATCTTATCCACGGCGTGGAACATCTCGCGCATGCGCGCTTCCGACGCCGGGCTCTCGACGACGACGACGAGCTCCGGCTTGTTGGACGACGCGCGCACGAGACCCCAGGTCCCGTCGCCAACCGTGACGCGCACGCCGTTCACGGTCACGAGATCGCGGATCGGACCGCCGAGGAACGGCGCGCCCTTCGCCTGCAAGTCTTTGAAGCGCGACGTGACGCGATCGACGACCTGATATTTGATCTCGTCGGCGCAATGCGGCGACATGGTGGGCGAGCCCCAGGTCTTGGGCAGATCGGCATAGAGCTGCGCCATGCTCTTGTCCGGATTGCGATCGAGCAACTCCAGCACGTGCAGCGCGGTCACGAGTCCGTCGTCATATCCGCGCCCGACCGGCGCATTGAAGAAGAAGTGCCCGGACTTCTCGAAGCCAGCCAGCGCCTTGAGGTCAGTGACGCGACGCTTGATATAGGAGTGGCCGGTCTTCCAATAGTCCGCGGTCGCGCCGTGCTTCGCGAGCTCGGGATCGGTCGCGAAAAGACCCGTGGACTTCACGTCGACGACGAACTTTGCATTGGGGTGGAGCTTGGCGAGATCGCGCGCCAGCATGACGCCGATCTTGTCGGCGAAGATTTCCTCGCCCTTGTCGTCCACGACGCCGCAGCGGTCGCCGTCGCCGTCGAAGCCAAGCCCGACGTCGGCGCCGGTCTCGCGCACCTTGTCGGCCATCGCGTGCAGCATGTGCAGGTCTTCGGGGTTCGGATTGTAGTGCGGGAAGGTGTAGTCGAGCTCCGTGTCGAGCGGGACCACCTCGCAGCCCACGCGCTCCAAAAGCTTCGGCGCGAAGGCGCCGGCGGTGCCGTTGCCGCAGGCCGCGACGACCTTCATCTTGCGCTTGAGGCTCACGCTTCGGACGAGGTCGTCGAGATAGCGCTGGCCGAAATTCTCGACATAGCGATACGAGCCGCCGCCGACCTCGCGATACTTGCCTCCAAGCACGATGTCCTTGAGCCGCGACATCTCGTCGGGGCCGAAAGTCACGGGACGTTGCGCCCCCATCTTCACGCCGGTCCAGCCATTGTCGTTGTGCGAGGCGGTGACCATGGCGACGGCGGCGAGGTCGAGCTCGAACTGGGCGAAATAAGCCATCGGCGAGAGCGCGAGGCCGATGTCGTGCACATGCACGCCGGCGCCCATCAGCCCGGAGATCAGCGCGAGCTTGATCGAGGCCGAATAGGCGCGGTAGTCGTGACCCGTCGCGAGCTCGAGCGGGACGCCCATCTCGTGGAGCAGCGTGCCGAGCCCAAGCCCCAGCGCTTGCACGCCCATCAGGTTCAATTCCTTCTCGAACAGCCAGCGAGCGTCATATTCGCGAAAGCCCGTGGCCTTGACGAGCGGCGTCTGCTCATAGGCAAAAGTGTTTGGCTTGAGCTCGGCGACGGGCTTCGGAAACATATGGAGTTCCTTGAAGGGATGGCGGCGCGCGTCGTTTAGCCCAAAAGCCGGGGGGAGCCAAGGCGAAGCGGCAAGCGCTGTGGGATTGGCGCCACAGGAGCCGGAATTTCCGCGGCCTCGCTAGATTGCGGAGTTGACATGCCGGGCTTTCGTGAGAATCTTCTCCCGGCAGGGGCGCGCTATGCCTAGGCTTCGCTGGAGCGCGCCGAAGAATCGTTGCGGCGGACGCCGGCCGCTTGTCCACAGGGAGAACATCCATTCGCCGTCCAATTAAGTCCGCTGCCGCCCCGCAGAAGGAGGGGCTCAGGATCAACAAGGAGATTCGCGCGCGAGAGGTGCGATTGATCGATGAAGAGGGCAAGAACCACGGCGTCGTGCCGCTGGCCCAGGCCCTGGAGCTCGCCGAGGCCGCCAGCCTCGATCTCGTCGAGATGGACCCGACCTCCGATCCGCCGGTTT
>DATHCI010000216.1:0-16187 GCA_035319645.1 Methylocystis sp.
CCGCGCACATTCGCGCAGATTTGGGAGCTGTTGCGCGCCGCCGGCTTCGCGCGCGCAAAACTGCGGGAGACGCTGTTGCCTGCGACGACGAGCCTCATCGTCGCGACGGCGGCATAACGTCCATGCGGGCGATCGAAAAGCAGTCCAGCGACTCCCGACGGCGACTACAGCCGCGTCGACTCGTCGATCTCGCCGGGCGAGAAGGGCTTGGTGAATTCGCAGGCGAAGCCGCCCTCGAAATGGCGCACGACTCGCGCAGATGTCGAGCCGATCGCGACCATCGTGCCGATGACGGGCCGAATATCTGTCTCCAAGCCGACGCCGGAGAGCGAAATGTCCTTGATCTTCACGATCGCCTCCCGTTGATCCGGCAGGTGGAGCATCGCGCGTCGCATGATGGGGACGATACGCTCGTGGCGACGGTCCTCGGGCAGCCCGATCGCATGGCGATTTGCAAACCACACCAGCTGATCGGCGAGGCGGTCGCGCTTTTGCGGCGGCATGGACAGCGTGATCGAGAAGCCCGAAGGCGTCAAGCGATCCGTGAGCCCGACGAAACGGCCGAGCTCATCCAGATAGACCACGACGCGCTCGCCGATCGTCGGCTTCTGAGGGCCGAAGAGGAGCACGTCGCCGGGCGACATCTGCACCGTCTGGCACGGAAACTCGTCTCTGCACTCGAGCATGTAGCGGCCGAACAGCGAGACCGCGACTCGCTGGAAGCGGCGGCCTTCGTCCTGCGTAAAATCCTCTCGGAGAGCCAAGCTCATGCGCATCGCCTCGGGGGAGCCGGTCAGCCCCGCTCGTCATCCGACGACAATAGGCTGCCGATCCTAACAGCTTCTTAAGCGAAGCCCCGATAAGCGCACGAGCTAGGCTGATTTTCCACCTTTATACACAACGAGTTGCCTGACACCGGGCTCCCGTCTCAAAACGCGTCCGCCGGGTGGAAGCGCGCGCGCGCGACCCGTGTTCGCCGCTTCGAGCACCCGGAGCGAGCTGAGCTGCAATGGAGCGGCCCGCGCGCGACCGAGCCAGGACGCCGAGCCACAGACGGACAGCGCGCCGAGCGCGCGGGAATGCGTCTTGCCGTTGTGTCGCAGAGGCAGAAGCAGAAGCTCCAGGTCGACGAGGCCGTCGCATCCGCTCCGGTCGTCCCGTTTCTGGACCTTGGCGCCGCCGACGACGGGCGTCACGCCATCGATGACGGTCAGGAGCGCCGCGGCGATCGTGCGGCGATCTTCCTCGCGCCACAGTTCGAGGAAAGAGGCTCCGGTGTGATCTTCCAGCAGCTGCGCGGCCAGCCTCGTTCCAAATAGCCGAATGGGAAATCGACAGCCGGGGTCGATCTCGATGAGAAACGCATCCGGAAGCAGGTCCCGGATCGCCGCCGGATCAATGTCCGAGCGCTCCGGCGCGGCGCGTTCTCCGCGCAGGCAATTCCAATATGCATAGATGCCCTTGCTCACGGCCTGTCTCATCTTCGAGTCCTGCTGGGCGATGTTGGGGCGCCTGTGCGCCGCTTCGACACGCGCGCCTCGCGCATTGGCGCAGCGCCCGCCCGAGCTGCAGTCTCCATGCCGCCGCTTTCGCGTTAACCGCTTCGAAAGCTTCTCATTGAGTTAAGGGCGGACCCGTGAGACGATCCAATCGTCGCAGGGCCAAATCGGGACGAGGTGCTCCGCTCGATCCCGAAACAGTCCGGACAAGGCTCGAGAAGATCGAATCGTTTCAAAGGACGCTGCGGCTCTCCGCGGCGGCGGGCGAAAGAGGGAAGGGCGCGTGCTCCGGCGCCGCTTCCAACCTGGCCCAATCCTTACGGTCCGGGTCGCGTTCGCAGGCGGCGAACGCGACCCGTCTCTCTTTTCAGCCGACGCCGCCGCGACGGCGGGCGTCACAGCCCCGGCCGGGGTCAGGCGGAAGCGCCAGAAATCGGCAGGTTCGAGAATATTGACGGCAGCGCCCTGCGGGCCGCCTCGCGACCGAGCTCGATCAGCGCTTCTGCACGGTGGAAATCGAACATGCCGATGCTGGGGAGCCGCGCGTGTATCGACGCGTCCGGGGGATCGCCGGCGAGGCGCGAGCGCAGTATGCGGTCTTGGATGATGTTGAAGGCGTCGATCATCGCAGAAGCGACGTTCGGCGCGTCGCTCTGCTTGCGCTCGAAGTTGCTCGGCAGCAATCCCCAGTCCGCGGCGAATTCGAAAGGCTTGGCCGCCGCTTCCTTTGCGGTAGGCTCGACGTCGCTCGCCGCGGTGGACAGGTTCTGCACGACGCTGGAGCGATACATCGTGTCGGCGGCGACGTTCACGGCGATCACATAGTCAGCGCCGAGCGCGCGGCAGACCGTCACGGGAACGGGGTTGACCAGAGCGCCGTCGAACAAATAGCGGCGCCCGACCTTCACCGGCTCGAAGATGCCGGGCAGCGCGTAGGAGGCGCGAATCGCAGTGTCGAGCGGACCGCGTTGAAGCCACACTTCATGGCCGGTGCCGACTTCGGTCGCGACCGCCGCGAAGGGGATTGGCAGGTCCTCGATGAGAACGCCCTTGAGCTCCTGCTCCAGCGCCGCGCGGAGGCGCTGTCCGCTGATGAGGCTTCCGCCCGAGAAGGACAGATCCATCATCGCAAACACCCGCCGCTTGGTCAGCGAGCGCGCAAATTTCTCGATCCCCTCAAGGCTTCCCGCGGCGTAGCAACCGCCGACCACCGCGCCAATGGAGGTGCCGGCGATGACGTCCGGCTTGACGCCGTTCTCGAGAAGCTCGCGCATGATGCCAATATGCGCCCAGCCGCGCGCGGCGCCGGCCCCGAGCGCCAAGCCTATCTTGGGACGCGGAGCGCCCTCGCGAACGTCCGCTGGCGTGCCGAGTCGCGGCGGTGGCGCGACGGGGACGTCGCCGCGATCCCCAGCCATATCGAAGCCTTTCCGCATTAATGAGAACATAACCCTCATCCTTGGATCGGTCCACCCTTCGGGCGCTGACCGTTCCCTTTGAGATTTAAGGCGCAAGCCTGCGCTTCGAAAGTGGCGGACAGGTTAACAGGCGCTTCCGCGGCCGCGCGCCGCTTGAGCCCCCTTCAAAGATCTTTGACGAGACCTAGGTACAGGATTAAGCTGCATTTAAAGCCGAGACTTGGCCGTGAGGGCCGAGTCTGAACGCGTAGCAAGGGACTGGGGGTTCGCCCGATGTTCGTCGCCGCGGCCATGGTGCTCGTCGTCTTGGGTTCGCTGCTGTTCCACCTCTGGAGCCCGTGGCGAGAGACGCCCATCGCGTCGAACTGGGGCTTTATCGACGACACGATGAAGCTGACCTTCGTGGTCACGGCGGCCGGCTTCATCGGAGTCGTCGGCTTCCTGGCCTTCTGCCTTTTCAAATTCCGTCACCGGCCGGGGATACGCGCCGCCTACGAACCCGAGAACCAGAAGCTCGAGGCTTGGCTTGCGGGCGTGACGACGGCGGCCGTGATTGTGCTCCTTGCGCCCGGACTTGCGGTGTGGGGACAGTACATCACGGTCCCTGACGGCGCGATGGAGGTGGAAGTCGTCGGCGCCCAGTGGAGCTGGAGCTTCCGGTTGCCGGGCTCGGATGGCAAGCTCGGCGCGAGCGACGTGCGCTTCATCGATTCCGCCAATCCGCTCGGCGTGAATCCGGGCGACCCGAGAGGGCGGGACGACCTGATCGTCACCAATGGCGAGCTGCATCTGCCGGTCGGCAGGCCCGTGAAGGTGCTGTTGCGCTCAATCGACGTCCTGCACGACTTCTATGTCCCGGAAATCCGCGCGAAGATGGATCTCGTGCCGGGCATCGTGACGTATTTCTGGTTCACGCCGACGAAGATCGGAGAATTCGAGATTCTATGCGCCGCCTTCTGCGGGCTCGGCCATCCTCAGATGCGCGGCATGCTGATCATCGACGCCCAGGCCGATTACGAGACTTGGCTCAAGGCTCAGCAGAGCTTCGGCGAGACGCGCAAGAGCCTCAATGGAGCCGGGGCGAAGCAGGCTCTTGCGCCCTAGGCGGCGAGGGCGCGAGAGGAGACGGGAGATGGATCGATGACCGACGCCGCCCTCGAGCATGGCGCTGGCGTTCCGACAGCGGAAGTCGAAGAGCTCGAGCTCTACCACCCTCATGGCTGGATCACGAAATACGTCTTCTGCCAGGACGCGAAATATATCGCCCTTCAATATTCCGGCACGGCCATCGCGATCGGCCTGCTCGCGCTTCTGATGTCCTGGGTCATTCGAATTCAGCTCGCGTTCCCGGGCGCCATCCCATTCATCGACGCCAATGTCTATTACCAGTCGGTGACCATGCACGGCATGATCATGGTCGTCTATCTGCTGACGGCCATTTTCCTTGGCGGCTTCGGCAATTACCTCATCCCGCTGATGGTCGGCGCGCGGGACATGGTGTTCCCGTTCGTCAACATGCTCAGCTACTGGGTCTATCTGCTGGCTGTCATCGTGCTCGCGGCGAGCTATTTCGCGCCCGGCGGGCCGACGGGCGCGGGGTGGACGCTCTACCCGCCGCAGGCCATCCTGTCCGGCACGCCAGGGCGCGAGTGGGGCATCATCCTGATGCTTGCGTCGCTGGCCCTGTTCATCATCGGCTTCACGATGGGCGGCCTGAACTACGTCGTGACCGTGCTGCAGGGACGCACGCGCGGCATGACGCTGATGCGCATGCCGCTCACCGTCTGGGGCATTTTCGCCGCCGCGGTCATGGCGCTGCTCGCCTTTCCCGGCCTCTTCGTCGCCGCGGTCATGCTGCTGCTCGATCGCACGCTCGGCACGAGCTTCTTCATGCCCGCGATCGTCGAGTTCGGCGAGCACAGCAAGACGCAAGGGGGCAGCCCGATCCTGTTTCAGCACCTATTCTGGTTCTTTGGTCACCCGGAGGTCTACATCGTCGCGCTGCCGGCCTTCGGCATGGTCTCGGATCTCATCGCCACGCATGCGCGCAAGAACATCTTCGGCTACCGCATGATGGTCTGGGCGATCGTCGCGATCGGCGTGCTCAGCATGATCGTCTGGGGCCATCACATGTATGTCTCCGGCATGGACCCCTGGTTCGGCTTCTTCTTCGCCGTGACGACGCTCGCCATCGCCGTCCCGACGGCGCTCAAGGTCTACAACTGGGTCCTGACGCTGTGGCGCGCCGACATCCACTTCACGACGCCCATGCTTTTCGCGCTTGGCTTCCTTGTGACCTTCGTCAATGGCGGCCTGACCGGACTCTATCTCGGCAATGTCATCGTCGACGTCCCGCTCTCGGCGACGATGTTCGTGGTGGCGCATTTCCACATGGTGATGGGCGTCGCGCCGATCCTCGTCATCTTCGGCGCGATCTATCACTGGTATCCCAAGATTACCGGGCGGATGATGGACGAGACCTTGGGAAAGATCCATTTCTGGATCACCTTCCTCGGCGCCTACGCCATCTTCTTCCCCATGCATTATCTCGGCGTGCTCGGCGTGCCGCGCCGCTTCTATGAGCTTGGAGAAACCGCCTTCGTGCCGCCATCGGCCGCGACGCTCAACGTCGTCATCACCGTGATGGCGCTCATCGTCGGTTTCGCGCAGTCGATCTTCTTCTTGAATCTGTTCAAGAGCCTGAAATACGGCAAACCTGCCGGCGGCAATCCTTGGCGCGCGACGACGCTCGAGTGGCAGACGCCCGAGACGCCGCCCGGGCACGGCAATTTCGGCCCCAAGCTCCCCATCGTCTACCGCTGGGCTTACGCCTACAACGTTCCAGGCGCGCCCGAAGACTATCTGCCCCAGAACGCGCCGCCGCTGACAGTCGAGCATCGCTCATGAGCGTGATGGGGCTCTTCTTCGTCTTCATCGCCAGCGTCGCGGTTCTCTATCTCGCGCGGCAAGGCGTGATGCAGTCGCCTTGGCTGGAGGAGGGAGAGGTCGCGACGCATCCCGACGCGAGGGGACTCGCGCCGCCGCCCGCGGCCAAGGTTGGCCTCATCGTGTTCCTCGCGGTCGCGGGTTGCCTGTTCTCGCTGCTTGCCGCCGCTTTCTTCATGCGCATGGAGTCGGCCGACTGGCGTTCGCCCCCTGCGCCGGCGATCCTGTGGGTCAACACGGTGACGCTCGCCTTGAGCAGCGCGCTTCTGCACGCAGCGAAGCGCGCGGCGCAGCGCGACGCCTTGCAGCCGTTGCGCGCGCGGCTATCCGCCAGCGGCGCAGCCGCTGCGCTGTTCCTGTTTGGCCAGATGTGGGCCTGGCGAGAGATGGCGGCGCAGGGTTTCTACGCCGCGAGCAATCCAGCCAACGCCTTCTTCTATCTGCTGACGGGAACGCACGCGCTCCATCTCTTCGGCGGCCTTGTCGCGCTCGCGCGTGCGCTCGATCGCGCACGCGGCGCGACGAGCGTCCACGAGGTCGAGACGATTGTGGACCTGTGCGCGATCTATTGGAGCTTCCTGTTCGTCGTCTGGCTGGCGATGCTCGCGATGCTCTCCGGCGGCGCGGATGGGCTCGGCGTCATCTGCCGCCGCCTGCTGGCCTGAAAAGAGGGGGACGAAGCATGAGCGGAGTCACGCCATCGACCACAGGAGCTCTCGCCTTGCGACCGAAGGGCGTGCGAGGCGTCTTCGCCGATTGGGGCTCCGATCAGCGCTCGTTCAAGAGCGCGTCCTGGGGCAAGGCGATGATGTGGATCTTCCTCGTCAGCGACACTTTCGTCTTCAGCTGCTTTCTGATCTCCTACATGACCGTGCGCCTATCGACCACCGTCGAATGGCCGCATCCGAGCGAGATCTTCGCGCTGGAATTCAACGGCAAGAAGATTCCGCTGATCCTCATCGCCATCATGACTTTCGACCTCATCACGAGCTCGGGCACGATGGCGATGGCCGTAAACTATGGCTACGCGCGGAAGCGTCGGGCCGCCGCGCTGCTCATGCTCGCGACGGCGTTTTTCGGGGCGGTCTTTGTCGGCATGCAGGCGTTCGAATGGACGAAGCTGATCCACGAGGGCGTCCGCCCCTGGACCAATCCTTTTGGGGCGGCGCAGTTCGGCTCCTGCTTCTTCATGATCACGGGCTTCCACGGCTTTCACGTGTCGATGGGCGTGCTGTTCCTCCTGTTCATCGCGCGCAACGTCTGGCGCGGCGACTACGACTACCCCGAGAAGCGAGGCTTTTTCACGGGGCGCAAGGGGCGTTACGAGATCATCGAGATCATGGGACTCTATTGGCACTTCGTCGATCTGGTCTGGGTGTTCATCTTCGCGCTGTTCTACCTGTGGTGAACGATCTCGAGAAAAGGGAGCGCACATGACGGTGACCACTGAAACTGTGACGCCTCGCGCCGCAACGTCTGCGACCGAGGAGGCGAAGCCCGCCGAAGCCCACGGACAGCAGCATCCGATCGTGATCTATCTGGTGGTCTGGGCGCTGCTCTTTGTGCTCAGCACCTTCTCCTATCTCGTCGATTATTTCGACGTCCACGGCCTTGCGCGCTGGTCCCTGATCATATTGTTCATGCTGCTGAAGGCGGCATTCATCGTCGCGATCTTCATGCACATGGCCTGGGAACGGCTCGCGCTCGTCGTCGCGATCCTGTTGCCGCCGATGGCGCTCATGGTGTTGATGGGGATGATGGCGTTCGAAGGCGACTACACGAACTCGGACCGCTATGCGCATTTTGCGCTTGGAACCGAAACCCAAATCCGCGAGGCTCCCGCGACGCAGGCGCCGCAGGTCGCGCCGCGCGGCGCAGAAGCTCCCGTGGCGGAAAAGCCTCCCGCCAGCGCGGCGCCGCAAGCGCCGAAGGCGGAGGCGCCAGCAGAGCGAGCGCCCGCAGCCGCAAAGCCTGTGGCGCATCGGCACGCGGCGCAAAAGCCGACGAGCGGCCACCGGATGCGGAAGCATGGGCGCAGCGGGAGCGGCTAGCGGGCGCCCTCGCGAGACGCCCGGCGCGAGCGCCGGGAGTGAAACGCGCCGGCGGGAACGGTTCCCGCCGGCGGAATTCAAAGGCTCAAGCGACTTCCCGCTGCAAGGCGCGCACGTTCCTCAGAGCGTCCAGCTCCAGCTGCAGCCGGCGGTTTTCGGCCTCGAGCTCGCTCAGCCGGTTCGACTGGCCAGGGGCCGTGGCCGAGGCGGCGAACAAGGCTGCGATCTTTACGCCGATCGGCGAGCCGATCCCTGTGCAAGGATCCGGCCCCGGCTCCGCACGGAACTGCCCGTTGTCGCCCTGAGTGATGTCGTTGAAGCAGAGCTGGTTCTCCCACAGCGTCGGCGTGACGAAGCCGAGCTTCTGGCCGAACGAGGCGAAGAGTCCCGCATAGAGCGGCGCCACGGCGCTCGTGCCGCCGATCGTCGTCTGCGTTCCGTGAAAGAAGATGTTGTAGCCGGTCTCGGGGTCGGCGTTGGCCGCGACGTCGGGAACCATGCGACCGCGGCCATGCGGCGCGCCGAGCTGCCAGGGCGGCATTGGCTTGAAGAATTTGGAGAAGCCGCCGCCCGTCCCCTGGCCGTTCGGATTTCCGGGGCTGTTGTTCCAAACTGTCTCGTTCGACTGAGTCTTGCTGGTCCCGCCGCAGCCGATCACATGCGGACAGGAGGACGGCACGTCGACATTGGCGGGATTGGGCCCGCCGTCTCCTGAGTCGTTGTCGCCCGAAGCGGCGAAGACGATCATCCCCGCCGCAGTCGCGTCGGTTGCAGCCTGCTCCATGTCTTCGGCGGCCTGCGGGCCCCATTTGGCCTCGTCGGCGCCCCAGGAGATCGAGCACACGTCGCAGCCGTCGGCGGTCGCAGCACGCACGGCCGTCGCGATGTCCTGCGCCCAGTAGATCCGGATTACGGCCGGTTTTCCCGTCGCCACGTAATAGGCCGCCCCCGCCACTTCTATGTCGAGCGCGACCTCGCCGTCCGGCCCGCCCGGGTCCGGGTTTGGCGCGTTCTTCGTTCCGTCGACGGAAACGTCGGTGAGCTGCGGGCTCGGCTGCCCGATCGAGCCGAAGAACTGATCGATGTCGGATTGGACCCAGCCGCCGCCGAGCTCGACGATGGCGATCACCCCGCCGCCGGCGAGATTGGTCGGCCAATTGTAAGCGGCGCAGAGATCAGGAACATTCCAGGACGCTGACGCTGCATGCCGGTTTTTTCCGCCGGCGGCCTTGAGCTTGAAGTAGGGCTTTACGCGCGGCCGGGCGTAGTGGACGTAGGAATGGATTCCCGCTTTCACTGCCGGGCTCGATTGCGGCCCATGCGAAGAGGGCGTCTGTTGTCGACCCATGGCTTTCTCCTTAAAAAATGAAGTTTGCCGAAAAACCCCCGGACCTCCATTCCGGCTAGATCATGATGCGCCTGATTTTGAAATCTGACAAGTCGGCGGTTGTCGAAGTCTATGCTCTCTAAGCCGGTTCCAGAGCGCCGCCGTCGGGCGAAAGCTTGCGATAGAAGCAGGACTTCCGCCCAGTGTGACAGGCGCCGCCATCGCCGCCGGGCTCGACCTCGAGCAGCAGCGCGTCCTGGTCGCAATCGACGTAGATCCCGACGACGCGCTGAACTTGGCCGGAGGTCTCGCCTTTGCGCCAGAGGCTCGCGCGTGAGCGCGACCAATAGTGCGCCTCGCCGGTCTCGATCGTCTTTTCGAGCGCGAGCGCATTCATATAGGCGACCATCAGCACCTGTCGGGTGGCCGCCTCGACCGTCACGCAGACGACGAGGCCCTGCGCGTCGAAGTGCGGGGCGAATTCGGTCCCTTCCTCGAGCGCCCGCTTGTCCATCACCTTCCGCCGCGCAGCAAGGTGTAAAAATGCGCCTGTTGAGCCGGATCGTTGTGAAACACGCCAAGAAACTGCGCCGTGATGGTCGCCGCGCCCTGCTTCTGCACGCCGCGCATGGACATGCACATGTGCTCGGCTTCGACCAGCACGGCGACGCCGCGCGGCGCGAGGTTCTGGTCGATCGCGTGAGCGATCTGCGCCGTCATGGTTTCCTGCGTCTGCAGCCGACGCGCGAAGACGTCGACGAGACGCGCGAGCTTGGAGAGGCCGACGACGCCCTCGCTCGGGTAGTAGCCGATATGCGCCTTGCCGACGAAGGGCGCCACGTGGTGCTCGCAGTGCGAAAAGAAGGGAATGTCACGCACCAGCACGAGATCGTCATAGCCGTCGACCTCGGCGAAGACGCGCTCCAGCACCTCCTTCGGATCCTGCCTGTAGCCGCTGAAGAGCTCCTCATAGGCCTTCACGACGCGCGCCGGCGTCTCCTGGAGCCCTTCGCGGTCGGGATCGTCGCCCGCCCAGCGCAGCAGCACGCGCACCGCGTCTTCCGCCTCCTGGCGGCTAGGGCGTTGCAGATCTTTCTGATCGGAAGTCGGAAAGTGAATCAAGGACTTAACCACGTCGTCCATGTGGCGCCTCCAAAAGGGCGGGAATGTCCGGGCGCACGGGCCGCGACCAAGAAGAGGCGGCCTCGGCCGCCCCGGGGCGCGCCCATGCGCGGCGCGCAGCGCTTAGGCTTCAATGTCGCGATCACACTTGCTCGAAGGAGGGGGTGGGATCGTCGGGTCTGCAAACGGAGCCAAACTTGGTTCGAAGATTGCAAGCCCCAACGCGCCGCCGCTGTCGCGCCGGCCTCATGAAACCTATATAAAGCGAAAGCGGCGCCAGCGTAAGCCCCCCGCCAGGCTCGGATTCGATGCTCGATTCGGTGTACAACAAGCGCATCCTCGAGCTGGCGGCGGACATTCCGCGCGTCGGTCGGCTCGAGGCGCCGCAGGCGAGCGCCACGGCTCACTCGCGCCTTTGCGGCTCGACCATCACGGTGGATGTGGCCTTGGCGCAGGGCCGCGTCGCCGATTATGCGCAAGAACTCAGGGCCTGCGCGCTCGGCCAGGCCTCGGCCTCGATTCTCGCCCGCGGCGTGATCGGCGCAACTCCCGAGGAGCTGCGAAGCCTGCGCGAGACGATGCGGCGCATGTTGAAGGAAAACGGTCCGCCGCCGTCCGGCAAATGGGCCGATCTCGCCGTGCTCGAGCCCGTGCGCGATTACAAGGCGCGCCACGCCTCGACGCTCCTGCCCTTCGACGCAGTGGTCGACGCCGTGAACAAGATTGAGGCTGGCGAAGAGGCCAAGGCTCGCGCGTGAAGTCGTCGCCGGAAGCCATAATGCAGAAACTTTCATAAGCCACAGGGCGCTCGGCGGGCCGTAATTCGCCATCTGGGCGTTATCGAACGCAGAAGGCGCGCTGAATAGGCCGCCCATGATTGCTGAGACCATCGACCACGCCACCCTCGCCCGCCTCGTCGAAGCAGCCGCTGCGCGACGCGTCGACGATCGTGCGCAGCAGGGGCCCGGCCTATCTGCTCTTCCAGCAGCATTGGCTTCGTTTGATCATCCACTATCGAATCGCTCGGCGCGGTAGGGGGCTGGATCGGCGAAGGGGGTCTCGCCCGTCATCACCTCGGCGAGCAGCCGCCCGCATACCGGCCCCAGCGTCAGCCCATGATGCTGGTGTCCGAAGTTGAACCAGAGCCGCTCGTGTTTCGGCGCCCTGCCGATGACCGGCAGCATGTCTGGAAAGCAGGGGCGCGAGCCCATCCAGGGCTTGGCGTCCAGGCGCTCGCCGAGCGGAAAGAGCTTGCGCGCAAACGGCTCGCACGCGTCGATCTGGGTCGGCGTCGGCGGCGCGTCGCGCTTGGCGAATTCCGCGCCGGTGGTGAGGCGCAGGCCGCGGGTCATGGGCGCGAGAACATAACCCGCGTCGGCGTCGAGGACCGGACGGGAGAGCGTCCCGCCGTCGCGCGGCGCATAATGCATGTGATAGCCGCGCTTGACCGCCATCGGAAAAGCATAGCCGAGCTCGCGCGTGACGAGATCCGACCACGGGCCGAGCGCCACGACGAGCTCCGCGGCCGCGAGCTCGCCCGCCTCGGTTTCCAGAGTCCAGCGCCCGTCGGCGGCTTCTTGCACGGAGCGCGCGTCGCCGGTCAGAAACCTGCCGCCGCGCGCGATGAAAAGGTCGGCGTAGGCCTGCGTGAGCCGGCTCGGATCCTCGATCGAAGCGGCGTCGAGATAATGCGCCGCCCCGCAGACGCCGTAAAGCGACGGCTCGCGCGCGGCGAGCCCCGCCTCGTCGAGAATGTCTATGTTGAGCCCGAAACGGCGTAGCCGCTCCACGTCCGCGACGCCCTCGGCGAAGCTCTTTTCCTTCCGATAAACCTTGATCCAGCCTGTCTTGCGCAAGAGATCGGCGGCGTGCGCGCTCTCCATGAGCGCCTCGTGCTCGACGACGCAGCGCTCGATGAGCGGGCGGGTCGCCTCGGCGCTTTTGCGCGCGCGGTCGGGCGCGCTCTCGCGATAATAGCGCCACAGCCAGGGCAAGACCTCCGGCAGCGCGGAAAAATGATAATGCGCCTCGGGCAGAAGGTTGAGCGCATAGAGCGCGAGCTTCCTGACATCGCGCGGAAACAGATAGGGCGAGAGCGAGGCGCGCTCGATGACGCCGGCGTTGCCGAAGCTCGTCTCCAGACCCGCCGCGCCGTGGCGGTCGACGAGCGCGACGTCGCGCCCGCGCGCCTGCAAGTGCAGCGCCGTCGACACGCCCGCGATCCCTGCGCCGAGAATGGCGACATCCGCGCTCTGCATAAGGTCCTCCCCGATCCGCGCTGCTCATCGAAATGTGGTTCGAGGGCGCAGCCGATTCCACATTTCGCGTCCTTTGGCTATGCTGGCGTGACGCATCACCTGAGTCGCCGGACATGACGCAGCCGACCTTTTACGAATTCTTCGCCGGCGGCGGCATGGCGCGCGCGGGGCTCGGGCCCGGCTGGCGCTGCCTGTTCGCTAACGACTTCGACGCCAAGAAAGCCGAGACCTATCGAGCCAATTGGGGAAGCGAAGAGCTCCTCGTCGGCGACGTGCGCGACGTGACGCTCAAGCAACTGCCGGGCCATGCCGATCTCGTCTGGGCGTCCTTCCCCTGCCAAGACCTCTCGCTCGCCGGCGCGGGCGCGGGGCTCGCCGGCGAGCGCAGCGGGACATTCTGGCCGTTCTTCGACATCGTGAAGAGACTGCGCGCCGATGGGCGGCAGCCGCCGCTCTTGGCGCTGGAAAATGTCTGCGGGGCGCTGACCTCGCACGGCGGCAATGATTTTGTGGCGATCTGCGACGCGCTCGCGGGGGAGGGCTATCGGTTCGGCGCGCTCGTCATCGACGCGGCGCTGTTCGTGCCGCAATCGCGCCCGCGGCTGTTCATCGTCGCCGTGCGCGAGAATGTGGCGATTCCTGCGGAACTCCTGGGGCAGGGGGGAGAGGCGCCTTTTGCGACGAGGGGGTTGATCGCGGCGCGTGGGCGCTTGTCGGGGCGTTCGCGCGACAACTGGCTCTGGTGGCGTCCGCCTTCGCCGTCGACGCGAAATGTCACGCTGGCCGATCTGGTCGAGGGTGAACCGCCCTCCGTCGCCTGGCGTTCGCGAGAGGCGACGCAGGCGCTCATCGCGCTGATGAGCGGTCTCAATCTCGAGAAGATCGAGGGGGCCAGGCAAGCGGGGCGCCGGATGGTCGGAACCGCCTATCGTCGCATGCGGGACGGGGCGACCGGCGGAAGGCTTCAACGCGCTGAGGCGCGCTTCGACGGCCTGGCGGGCTGCCTGCGCACGCCGGCGGGCGGATCCAGCCGCCAATTTTTGCTGGTCGTGGAGGGCGACGAGACGCGCTCGCGGCTCATCTCGGCGCGCGAGACCGCCCGGTTGATGGGGCTCCCCGACGATTACGTCTTGCCCGCGAAATACAACGACGCCTATCACCTCACGGGAGACGGCGTGGTCGTTCCAGCCGTGCGCTTTCTCGCGGAGCATGTGATGGAGCCGCTGCTCGCCGCGCCGCCGCTGCGCAGGGCGGCGTGACGCCGGAAGACCCGGCAAGGCGCTCCGCCACGATGCGCGCGGTGAAATCGCGCGATACGACCCCCGAGCTCGTCGTTCGCGCCCTGCTGCGGCGTTTCGCGCCGGGCTATCGCCTCCAGCGCAAGGACGCGCCGGGCCATCCCGACATCGCCTATATGGCCCGCAAGCGGGCGATCTTCGTTCACGGCTGTTTCTGGCATGGCCACGACTGCCCGCGCGGCGCGCGCATGCCCAAAGCCAACGCCGACTATTGGAGCCGCAAGATCGCGCGCAACCGCGCCCGCGACATCGCCAACGCCGAGAAGCTCGCCAAGCAGGGCTGGCGGGCGCTGACGGTGTGGGAGTGCGAGCTCAAGGACCTTTCCGCGCTGGAGGCGAAGCTGCGGGAGTTTTTGAGCTGAACGCCGCGGTTGACCGAAGGAACGGAATGACGGAGCTTCGGCGTTGATCGCTGAGAGCGGCGCTGAGCTCAATGGGACGCGAGCATGCCTCAGTCGGTCCAAACTCTCGCCGAACGCAAGCGGGCGCGGGTCGAAGCGATCCGCCTCGGCGTCGCGCGGTTGCGTGAGGAGCTTTCGGCGTACGGTCGTGCGCGGGGCGGCGCGTTTTGGCCTTGCGGCTCCGCGGCGTCCGTCCATCTGCGCTATGACAGCGACGTAGACCTTCAGGCCGAAGGCGCAGGTGCTGCCTTGACCGATGCGCGTTGGCTGGAGATCGACCGGCATTCGCCCGTGCTACACGACTTCGGCGCAGACGCCTTGGTCACTCGCTCGGACGAAACGCCGCGCTGTCCAGGCCGGCCCCATCGTCCTCGTCGCCGAACATGATGCTGTCGACGCGCGGACGCAGGCCCTTCGGCAGGCTTGGGCGGCGCCTGCGGAACTGGCCGCGCATCACCAGCACGAAGGCGATCGCGTCCAGCCCTGCGGCCGTCACGGCCCAGAGCTGCTCCGCCGCCGGACCGAGCGTAGCGATCACGAACCCGGCGACGAGCCCCGCGATCAGGAAGGGCGCGAGCGCCGGACGCAGTCCGCCGACGACGGCGAAGGTTCGAAAGGCGCCGAAGGCGAAGGCGGCGGCGCCGACGATCCCGAAATCGAACCAGATTTGGAACAGCAGGCTGCGCGGCGTGTGCGGATCGAGATAACCGCCGAAGAGCCCGAAATGCGCGGCGCCGAAGCCGTGGCCGGTCAGCGTGCGCGCGCCCCCGTTCACGGCGAGCGCGCCCCAAATATCCAGCGCGCGCATGAAGTCGGACGCGTGGCCGCCGGGCGCGTAGCGCGCGAGGGTTGCGACGAGCGGCGCGCCGAGGATCATCCCCGCGGCCGCCCAGCCGAATAGCCGCGCCGTCCCCCGCACCCGCCCGAAAGACGCGGCGAAGGCCAGCAGGCCCGCGATCAGCGCGGGCCCGACATTGGGCGCGCCCGAGGCGTATGCCGCGGACGAAGCGCCAAGAACGAGCGCGGCGGCGAAGCCCCAGCGACCGCGCAAGGCCAAGGCGCCGGCCGCCGGCCAGAGGATCAGCGCGAGAGCGACGCCGGCGCGCGCCACGGCGCTGCCGTCCACGAGCTCCTCTAATGTCGGCGGATGATTCTTGTCGAGGCCGAGGATCGCAACGACGGCCAGCGCGGCCGCGGCGACGAAAGCCCCGATCGGAAGCAGGTTCATGTCGCAGACGCGCGTGCGCTGCGGCAGGAGGCCGCCGGAGACCGCGACCAACGCGAGCGTCAGAACGCTCTTCAGCAGCCGCTCCGCCGGCCCGGCCGAGAAGGGCGACCAGGCCAGCGAAAGCCCCGCCCATGCGACGAGAAAGGCGGAGGCGAGCACCGGCGGCGCCGTCAGAAGCTGAAGCAGCGGTCGGGTCTTGTTGCGCGTTGCGGGCGACACCGCCGCGCCGGAGAGCAGCAGCGCTGCGCCGATCGGCAGCAGCACGTAGATCGTGCGCCCGGAGACCGCTGGAGCCGCCGGCGAGACCATGAAGAGCAGGAAGAGGCCCAGCCGCGTCAGCAGCTGAGCGGCCTCCTGCGCGGGGTCCTCATGCGCCCGGTGCGAGAAGAGCGTCATGGCGCAGCGCTCGCGAGGGTCCGCGACGCCGCGCATTCGGCGCGCAGCCGCCGCGCCGCCGCCTCGAAATAGCGCGCGTCGGGTTCGGCCGCGTGCGCGATCCGCCCGAGCCGCACGGCAGCGACGCTCGCGGAGGCGAGGCCTGCGAAGGGCTCCCAGACGACGTCGCCCGGGTCGCTCGACGCGAGGATCTGGCGCGTCATCAGCTCGATCGGCTTCTGGTTCGCGTGCAGCGCCGCCTCG
>DATHCI010000217.1:0-4777 GCA_035319645.1 Methylocystis sp.
CGGTCTCGGCGAGACCGCAGGTGCGGGCGGGCAGCGCGGCCAGCACGCCCGCGCCGGCGCCGCCGTTCTGCCGGGCCGGCGTCGCCAAGAGCCGCGCGAGCTGATGGGGTCCGGACTGGGCGTGCTTGAGCCGACGCCGCCAAACGGGCGCGAGGTCGAGGCGGTCGAGAAAGGCCTCGACAAGCCCGGCGTCGCCGAGCCGCGCCCGCAGGGGCGGCGCGCCGGCGGCCGCCGCCGCTTCGAGGGCGAGGCCGAGGATCTCGGCGTCGGCGGCCTCCCGGTCGGCGCGTCCGAAGCTCTCCAGACCCGCCTGCGGCGCCTCGCCTTCGCCGATGCGAAAGATCGGCCCGCCATAGACGAAGGACGCGGGCTCCTCGGCTCCGCTCCCGAGGTAATCGAGGGCGATGGGGATGGTGTAGTCGGGCCTCAGGCACAGCTCGGCGCCGGCGCCGTCGGTCGTGAGGAACAGCAGGCCGCGAAACTCCTCGCCAAGGCGGTCGAGAAACACGCCGGCGGGCTGCAACAGCGCCGGCTCGCGACGCGCAAAGCCTTCGTCGAGGAACCGCGCCAGGGCCGCGTCCAGACGTTCGGCTGCGGAGCGGTCCTTCGGCTCGGTCACGGCTCTCTCCCACCAATCTCGCGCACTCTCTAGCAAGCGCGCCGAGGCTTAGCACCCGCTTTCTTGGGCCGAGGTGAACAGGTCAGCGCGCGCGTCCGGAAACGCGCGCGTCCGGTCCGCCGACGGCGCGAGGCGGGACGCGGGCGCGCTGGCCTTTCCGCCTCCAACCGAATATTGTTGGATTCGTGCACCCGCCACTCGCGTGCGTATGCGGACGCGCGCCCCGCAAAAGCTTCACCCTTAAGGGCTGCAAGAATCGTTGGAGGACGCCATGTCGCAAGAACACGAGAGCGTAGCGCAGGAGTTGACGGATCCGTCTGCGGTCATCGCAGAACTGCGGCATCAGCTCGCCGCCGCGGTCCATGAGCGCGATGAATTGCGCCGCGCCGCTCACGACAAAGCGGAGCTGCTGCAGCGTATAGACGGGTTGTCGCAGGAGCGCGACGCTCTCGCCTATGAGCTGGCCGCGGCGATCCGCGAGCGAGATGAATTGCGCAACGCCGCCAATGAGAAGGCGGAGCTGCTGCATCGCATCGACGGGCTCTCGCAGGAGCGGGACGCCTTCGCCCATGAGCTCAACGATGCGCGGGCCCATCGCGACGCCATCCAGGGCGAGCGGAACGCCGCGGCGACGGAGCGCGACGCGACGCGAGCCGAGCGCGACCACGCGCAGAGCGAGCGCGATCGCCTCGGCGCCGAGCTCGAAACGCTGAAGGCGCAAATCGCCGAGCAGGACCCCTTGGGCCTGCTCTGGACCGCGGTCTCCCAGCTCACCGCGCAAGGGGTCGCCTGGGTTCGCGGCAAGATTCCCGAGGGCCACCCCGCCCTGCCCTGGTTCGACAAAACGGTATCCGGGGCGCAAGAGATCGGCTGCTTCCTCGTCCGAGCCGCGCGCGACCTCGTGCTCTGGGCCACGCCTCAGGTGAAGCAGCTCACGCAAAAGCTCATGACCGAGGTCGAGGCCCGGCTCGCCAAGAAATAGGCCGTCGCGCGACGGAAAGGCTCGATGCGGCGCCCTTCCTTTTGGGCGCCGGCGCTGCTATTGGGCGCCATGAGCAGCCACAGCATCGAGAACATCCGCAATTTCTCCATCGTCGCCCATATCGATCACGGCAAATCGACGCTCGCCGACCGGCTGATCCAGCTCACCGGGACGCTCGCTGAGCGCGACATGGTCGAGCAGGTGCTCGACTCGATGGACATCGAGCGCGAGCGCGGCATCACCATCAAGGCTCAGACTGTGCGCCTCGAATACAAGGCGCGCGACGGCAGGACTTACGTCCTGAACCTCATGGATACGCCCGGGCACGTCGACTTCGCCTATGAGGTTTCGCGCTCGCTGCACGCCTGCGAGGGCTCGCTGCTCGTCGTCGACGCAAGCCAGGGCGTCGAGGCGCAAACGCTCGCCAACGTCTATCAGGCGCTCGACGCCGGCCACGAGATCGTGCCGGTCTTGAACAAGATCGACCTGCCCGCCGCCGAACCGGACCGCATAAGAGAGCAGATCGAGGAGGTCATCGGCCTCGACGCCTCGGACGCCGTGCTGATCTCCGCCAAGACGGGGCTCGGCGTCGACGACGTGCTGGAGGCGATCGTCAAGCGCCTGCCCGCGCCCAAGGGCGATGAGGCGGCGCCGTTGAAGGCCGGGCTCGTCGACAGCTGGTACGACGCTTATCTCGGCGTCGTCGTGCTCGTGCGCATCTTCGACGGCGTGCTGAAGAAGGGCCAGAAGATCCTCATGATGGGCACGAACGCCCATTATGAGGTCGACAAGATCGGCGTGTTCAAGCCGAAAATGGTCGATGTCAGCGAACTCGGGCCCGGCGAGATCGGCTTCATCACCGCGCAGATCAAGCAGGTCGCCGACACGCGCGTCGGCGACACGATCACAGACGAGAGAAAGCCCTGCGCCGAGCCCCTGCCCGGCTACAAGCCGGCGCAGCCCGTGGTGTTCTGCGGGCTCTTCCCGGTCGACGCCGCCGACTTCGAGGACCTGCGCGCGGCGATCGCGAAGCTGCGGCTGAACGACGCGAGCTTTTCCTACGAGATGGAGTCGTCGGCGGCGCTCGGCTTCGGCTTCCGCTGCGGGTTTCTGGGGCTTTTGCATCTGGAGATCATCCAGGAACGGCTCAGGCGCGAGTTCAACCTCGACCTCATCGCCACGGCGCCCTCGGTCGTCTATCGCATCAAGCTCACGAACGGCGACGAGATCGAGCTGCATAACCCGGCTGACATGCCGGATGTCGTTAAGATCGCGGAAATCCAGGAGCCGTGGATCCGCGCGACGATCCTGACGCCCGACGACTATCTCGGCTCGGTGCTGAAGCTGTGCCAGGACCGGCGCGGCGTGCAGGCGGATCTGAACTATGTCGGCAAGCGGGCCATGGCGGTCTATGACCTGCCGCTGAACGAGGTCGTGTTCGATTTCTATGACCGGCTGAAGTCGATCTCAAAGGGCTATGCAAGCTTCGACTATCAGCTCACCGACTATCGCGCCGGCGACCTTGTGAAGATGAGCATATTGGTCAACTCGGAGCCCGTGGACGCGCTGTCGATGCTCGTGCACCGCACGCGAGCGGAGGGGCGCGGGCGGCAGATGTGCGAGAAGCTGAAAGAGCTCATTCCGCCGCATATGTTCCAGGTGCCGATCCAGGCGGCGTTAGGGGGCAAGATCATCGCGCGCGAGACGGTGCGCGCCTTCCGCAAGGACGTGACGGCGAAATGCTACGGCGGCGACGCCACGAGAAAGCGGAAATTGTTGGAGAAGCAGAAGGAAGGCAAGAAGAAGATGCGCCAGTTCGGGCGCGTGGAGATCCCGCAGGAGGCGTTCATTGCCGCGTTGAAGATGGAGGAGTGAGGGGGAGGAATGGATCGCGCCCAAGCAATTGGTTTACTTCGCCAAAGCAAGGCGGACCTAGCCAGCCGCTACGGCGTGACGCGGCTCGCCCTCTTTGGGTCCGTTGCACGCGACGCGGCTCGCGAAGACAGCGACGTGGACATTCTGGTGGCCTTCGACGGCCCCGCTACGTCGCAGCGTTACTTCGGCGTCCAGTTCTTTCTGGAAGACCTGCTCGGGCGTCCGGTCGATTTGGTGACGGAGAAGGCGCTGCGAGAGGAGCTGCGACCATTCGTCGAGAAGGAAGCCATTCGTGTCTGACGTCGCGCCGCGCGAATGGCGCTTCTACGTCGACGACATGATCGGCTTCGCTGAAAAAGTTCTCACCTATTCGCAGGGCTTCGAGCAAGAGGCCTTTGTCGCGAGCGGCCTTAATTACGACGCCGCTCTGCGCAACCTTGAGCTCATCGGCGAGGCGGCGACGCATGTTCCGGACACAGCCCGCGCCGCGCATCCGCAAATTCCGTGGCGGCTCGTCATCGCGACGCGCAATCGGCTCATTCATGGCTATCTCGGCATAGACGACGACGTTTTGTGGTCGATCATTCAGGATGATGTCCCGGCGTTGTTCATCGAGCTGCGCGCGCTGAGGGCCGAATTGGAACTACGACGGTGACAGGGCATCATTGCCGGCAAGTTCTTTACGAGCGCGAAATTATGTCAACAAACTCAGGATACGGCCAAGCGCTACGGCGGCGACGCCACGCGCAAGCTGCTGGAGAAGCAGCAGGAAGGCAAGAAGAAGATGCGCCAGTTCGGGCGGGTGGAGATCCCGCAGGAGACGTTTATCGCGGCGTTGAAGATGGAGGAGAAGGGTTGCTTTACCTGTTCGATTTATGTTCTACTTAGCCTGATTCGGGAGTCGAGAAGCTGGCAAGAGGGAGAGGGAACGATGTCAGAGGACGAACTGATTCTCGCGATTTTACGCACTTTGCCATCACATTCCGTGAAAGGCAAAAAGCGGCTCCAGAAGCTCGTATTTCTTCTTCAAAAATCAGGTGTGGAATGCTCGGCTAGGTTTGCGATTCGAAATTTCGGGCCTTTCAGTCCTGCGATCGAAACATCGAGCGCGTTTTTAGTGCTTTTAGGAGATATTGAGGAGCGAGAAGTGGCTACTGGGTACGCGTAATTGCTCAGCCCCTTCGCTTTGATAAGCGAACGGGGAGGCAAGCGAAAAGGGCGCGGCGGGCCGCTCCCGGCGAATTTTCTGGCATGGCGTCGGCTGACGCGGGCGTCCTATGAGGGCGCCGGCGCTGCGAGCG
>DATHCI010000218.1:0-31091 GCA_035319645.1 Methylocystis sp.
GCCGAGGGAAAACGCAAGAATCAAGTCGCGCTTCGCTGGGTCGGTAAGACAGGCGAGCGCAGGGACCTCACATTTGGGGAACTCGCCGTCGCGACGAACCGCTTCGCAAATGTCCTGCGGGGCCTCGAGGTCGCAGGGGGAGAGGCGGTGTTCGTGCTGCTCGGCCGTCTCCCGGAGCTTTATATCGCCGTTTTCGGCGCGCTGAAGACGAATAGCGTCGTCTCGCCGTTATTCTCGGCCTTCGGGCCCGAGCCGCTCGCGACGAGAATGGAGATAGGGGAAGCCCGCGTGCTGGTGACGACCGAGGCGCTCTATCGGCGCAGGGTCGCCGCTATTCGCGGCCGGCTGCCCAACCTCAAACATGTGATCCTTGTTGACGGCGAGACGGACGGCTGCGTCACGCTGTCGTGGCGAAGCGTGATGGCGGCGGCGTCGGAAACGTTTGAAATTCCGCCGACCGATCCAGAAACCCCCGCGCTGCTGCATTTCACGAGCGGCACCACCGGCCGTCCCAAAGGCGTCATCCATGTGCACGAAGCCGTCGCGACCCACTATGTCACCGGCCTCTATGCGCTCGATCTGCATGAAGGCGATCGCTTCTGGTGCACGGCGGATCCCGGCTGGGTGACCGGCATGAGTTATGGCGTGATCACGCCGCTGCTGCACGGCGTGACGAACATCGTGGTGGAGGCGGAGTTCGACGCGCCAACCTGGTACGGCGTGCTGGCGCAAGAGCGGATCAGCGTCTGGTATAGCGCGCCGACCGCCATTCGCATGATGATGAAGGTCGGGACGGCGGCAGTCAGAGACTACGATCTCAGCAGCTTGCGCTTCATGGCCAGCGTCGGCGAGCCGCTAAACCCGGAGGCCGTCGTCTGGGGCCTGGAGGCGTTCGGCCTGCCGTTTCATGACAATTGGTGGCAAACCGAGACGGGCGGAATAATGATCGCCAACTTTGCGTCAATGGACATCAGGCCGGGATCGATGGGGCGCCCCTTGCCGGGGATAGAGGCCGGCATCGCGAGACGAAGCGCGGATGGAGGCGTCGAGATCGTCGACACGCCGAACGAGGAAGGCGAACTCGCGCTCAAGCGCGGCTGGCCGTCGATGATGCGCGGCTACCTCCATGAAGAGGAACGCTACCGCAAATGTTTTGTCGGCGACTGGTATTTGACCGGCGACCTGGCGCGTCGCGACGAGGATGGCTATTTCTGGTTCGTGGGCCGCGCCGATGACGTGATCAAATCGTCGGGCCATTTGATTGGGCCGTTTGAAGTCGAAAGCGCGCTGATGGAGCATCCGGCGGTCGCCGAAGCGGGCGTGATCGGCAAGCCAGACCCGGTCGCAGGCGAGATCGTCAAGGCTTTTGTCGCGTTGAAGCTCGGCTATGAGGCGAACGAGGCCATGCTCAAGGAGCTGCTTGGCCACGCCCGCAAGCGGCTGGGCGCGGCGGTTGCGCCGAAGGAGATCGAGTTCCGCGCCAATTTGCCAAAGACGCGCAGTGGCAAGATCATGCGGCGCCTGCTGAAGGCGCGCGAGCTTGGCCTCCCCGAGGGGGACCTCTCGACCCTGGAGAGCGACGAACGATGACCCACAAGGTGCATCTCGACCATGCTCACCTGCGCCACCTGCTGAACGCGATGATCCGCATTCGGCGCTTTGAAGCCAAGTGCGTCGAACTTTATCAGGCGCAGAAGATCCTCGGCTTCCTGCATCTTTATGATGGCGAAGAGGCGGTTTCAGTCGGGGTGATGGAGGCGCTGACGCCGCAGGACGCAGTCATCGCGACCTATCGCGAGCATGGCCAGGCGTTGGCGCGCGGCGTCGATCCCGGTTGTCTGATGGCCGAGATGTTCGGCAAGCTCAACGGCTGTTGCCGTGGACGCGGCGGCTCGATGCATTTCTTTCATCGCCAGACCCGGTTCTATGGCGGAAACGCCATCGTCGGCGGCGGCCTGCCCTTGGCGCTCGGCGTCGCGCTTGCCGACAAGATGGTGGGCAAAAAGGCGGTGACGGCGTGCTTCTTCGGTGACGGCGCCGCGGATGAGGGCGAGTTCCACGAGACCCTCAATCTCGCCAAGCTCTGGCGCCTGCCGATTCTCTTTGTCTGCGAGAATAATTTATACGCCATGGGGACGGCGGTCGAGCGCGCCGAAGCCGACACGGATTTCGTGCACAAGGCGGCGAGCTACAAAATCGAAGGCGAGCGGGTGGACGGCATGGACGTGGTCGCGGTGGAAAGCGCGGCGCGCAACGCGATCGACAAAATCCGCGCCACAAGCGACCCCTTTTTCTTGGAGTGCCGGACGTACCGCTTTCGCGCGCATTCGATGTTCGACGCGCAGCTATACCGATCGAAGGAAGAGGTCGAGGAATGGCGCAAGAAAGGACCCATCATTCGTTATCAGACCTGGCTGGAGGAGAACCATCTCATCAGGGCCGAAGAAGTCTTGCAGATGGAGAAAGCGATTGACGCGGAAGTTGCGGCGGCTGTGGCCTTCGCCGACGCCGGGGCCTTGGAGCCGGTCTCCGAGCTCGAACGGTTCGTAACGATGCAGGAGGTCCCCGCGTGAACGCGCCGCAACAACCCGTTGCAGAGCGCATGACCTACCGCGAGGCGTGCAAGCAGGCGCTGCGCCAGGCTCTCGCCGCAGATCCACGTATCTTCCTGATGGGAGAGGACATTGGGCGCTACGGCGGCTGCTACGCCGTGACGAAGGGGCTCCTCGACGAGTTCGGCGAAGAGCGCATCCGCGACACGCCTCTGTCCGAAAGCGCCTTCGTCGGCGCCGGGATCGGCGCGGCGATGGCGGGCATGCGGCCGATCGTCGAGATCATGACCGTGAACTTCAGCCTGCTGGCGCTCGATCAGATCCTCAACAACGCCGTCACCATTCCGTATATGTCTGGCGGGCAATTCGCGGTCCCGCTCATCATCCGCATGGCCACGGGCGGCGGGCGTCGCGTTGCGGCGCAGCACTCCCACAGTCTGGAAGGCTGGTATGCGCATATTCCAGGCTTGCGCATTTTGACTCCGGCGACGATCGAGGACGCGCGCTTCATGCTGATCGAAGCGCTCAAGGACCCCAATCCAACGATCATCTTCGAACATGTGATGCTTTACAATATGGAAGGCGATCTCGACGCCGCCATCGCCTCCGTCGACGTCAGCAGGGCCAAGGTGCGCCGGAGCGGCGCCGACGTCAGCCTCGTCGCCTATGGCGGCAGCCTGTTCAAGACGCTCGGCGCGGCGGAGCGTCTCTCGCAAGACGGCATCTCGGCCGAGGTCGTCGATTTGCGCGTGCTGCGGCCGCTCGATGCTAAGACGATCCTCGATTCGGTGACAAAGACGCGTCGCTGCGTCATCGTCGATGAAGGCTGGCGCAGCGGTTCAATCTCGGCCGAGATCGGCATGCGCATCGCCGAAGAGGCGTTCTTCGAGCTCGATGCGCCGTTGCGCCGCGTTTGCGGGCGTGAGGTCCCCATGCCGTACGCTGCGCATCTCGAAGACGCTTGCCTGCCCCAAGTGGACGCCATCGTGGCCGCAGCGCGTGAACTCGTGCGTCCATCATGAGCGACTTCAAGATGCCCGCGCTCGGCGCCGACATGGAGGCCGGAACACTCGTTGAATGGTGCGTGAATCTCGGCGATCGCGTCAGATCCGGGGACGTGATCGCAGTGGTGGAGACCCAGAAGGGCGCGATCGAGGTCGAGGTTTTCGTCGACGGCGTGGTGTCGAACATTTTCATTCCGGTCGGCGAGCGCGTGCCGGTCGGAACTATTTTGGCGCGGATCGATCGGCCAGGAGAGGAGGCGCCTTCCACGCCCTCAGAGAGCGGTCCCGTCCCGGTGGCCGCACGAACGCCCGTGGCGATCCGCGAAGCTGCCGCAGAGCCCGCGCCCGCGACGGCCGGCGCGGCGCCGCGTTCCGCCTCGCGAAGGAAAGTCGCGCCCGTCGCGCGTCGCCGCGCGGCGACATTGCGTCTCGATCTCGCCACGATAAAAGGGACCGGCGTTGAAGGATCGATCCGTCTGGCTGACGTCGAAGCGGCGGCTCTCATTCCGAAGGCGACGTCTCCCGTCAAGAGAGGTCTCGATCTCGCCGAGATGCGCAAGGCCATCGCCGCCGCCATGAGCCGTTCGAAACGCGAGATCCCGCACTACTACCTCACCGAAACCATGGACCTCCATCGGCCCTTGGCCTGGCTCGAGCGCTTCAACGCCGAGAGAGAGCCGATCGATCGCATCCTGCCGGCCGTTCTGTTCCTCAAAGCCGCCGCTCTGGCGCTGCACGAGCAGCCCAAGCTCAACGGCGTTTATGAGAACGGCGCCTTCGTCGCCGGCGAAGGCGTTCATGTCGGTTGGGCGATCGCGCTGCGCGGCGGCGGGCTCATTGCGCCGGCCATTCGCGACACGGACAAGAAGTCGCTCGCCGAGCTGATGGCGGCGATGCGCGACCTCGTCGAACGCGCTCGGCGCGGCGGGCTGCGCGGCTCGGAGCTCGCCTCGCCGACGATCACCGTCACCAGCGTCGGCGAGCGCGGCGCCGAGACGGTGACCGGCGTGATCTATCCGCCGCAGGTGGCGATCGTCGGCTTCGGGCGCGTCGCCGCTCGCCCCTGGGTCGTCGACGGCCGCGTCGAGAGTCGTCCGCTCGTGACCGTCAGCCTCGCCGCGGACCACAGGGTCACCGACGGGCATCTCGGCGGGCTTTATCTCGCAACGGTCGCGCGCCTGCTACAGGAGCCAGAGAAGCTATGACGGACGACGAGCTGAGACGCCTGATCCTGGACTTGATTTGCGAGATCGCTCCAGAGGCTGATCCCGCCTCGGCGCGCGACAAGGACGACTTGCGCGAAACCTTCGATCTCGATTCGATGGATTTCGCCAATCTCGTCGCCGCGATCCACAGGCGCACCAAGATCGACGTTCCCGAAGCGGACTACAACAAGCTCTACACGCTGGAGAAGGCCGTCGCCTATCTCGCGGCGAAAGCGCAGGGTTGAAGCCGTTGGACGGATGATCAGAAAGCGAGATCTCTTATATGCTTTATGTACAACTGCATTTGCCGGGATGCATGGGGACGAGCAGCTTCAAATTTCCATGGCCTTGATCGCCGCGTTTTTCAAAGGTCCCTTCCAATTAAAACAGAGTGTTAGACCGATTGGTCTTCACAGACATTTTCAGCCCATTTTGAGCAACGCCCATCAATATTTTCAATCACGTGTCCGAGCCAAAAATCGTCATTTTCGGCCTATCCACAGGCGAATCCGCGAAGACGGGTTAGTGTTCCCTGTTCCGAAAGCTAACAAATCTTCCGCCGCCAATCGAAATTCTCTCGAGCTGTCAGAGAGTTGTGAGGGCGTCAGATTCTTCCGAAGGCCGGGAATCCGGCGGATTCGCTGAAAAAATTGGCTGTTGCCAGAGAAACCGCTTCCGAGCGGGCGACCGCAAAAATCAGTAGAGACCGGTTTGCAAGGACTGCGTCCGCCACCAATTAAATCAACGGGTTATTCAAGTGACCGTTTACCGCGTTTAGGCTTGGCCGCCACTGCGCTCCCAGCCAAGCCCCTCAGCACCCCATGCCCGCGCCCGACTCGTCGCGCTCGATCCGATTCGGGCGCACTCAGTTCCGATGCTCTCAATCCGCGTCTGGAACGTCGCCGACCCTCGCCTCGGCCCCTTGCCAGTCGATAGATAAGCGCTAGCTCGGTTTAAGCACGTCCAGTGCGGGGAGGCCGCGCAAAGGAGGAGACGATGATAAGCGCTAAAGAACATACGACAATGGCAACTGTCGGCGCGATTGTCGGCGCAGCCCTAGGCGGTGTGATAGCCTTTGTAGCCTTAGGCCCCGTCAGCGCAATCCCGACAATGGTGCTGGGCGCGATCGGCGGCGCGATATTTGGATCGTTCATGTAGCCGAGACAGAGGCCTAAACAAAAGCGCCGCAGCCTTCCATCCGGGCTTGCGGCGCTCTTTTCGGCGACAGGAGATTGTCAGCCTGTGGATAACTTAGGCTCACAAGCGTAGAAGCGCAAGTTAAACCAGCGGCAGGTTCGAGAGCCAATATTTCGTCGGCTCCGCTTCGCCCCTCGGCCACTCGATCAGCAGCCATTCGGCGTCGTTGGGCAGGGCTTGCCGAAAATCCACACCGGCGGGGCGCACGCGCACCGCCGCTCGCCGAAACGCCGCTCGTCACTCCCGTGCAGGAAGCGATTGGCAAGCTGAGCCTGCCGGCAATTGACGCGACCTCTTGAGCTTCGCCGGCCGGGCAAGCGCGCCCGCCGCGAAAGCGGTCGCCCAGGGGACCGCGAAGAACTTTCATTTGCTGGTCGGAGCGGGACTCGGGATCTGCCTGGCCTCCCGGCTCCTTCAAACGCTCAACCGTGGCCACGAACACAGAGATTGAGGCCTGTCGAGCAGGAAAAGAGGACGCTATAGCTTCTTCCCGTCGAGACCTATGCGGTGCATCAGATAGCACAGGCAGTCGCCTCGGATCGCATTCGGGTCCAAGGTCAGCATCGCGGGAATAGCGTTGCGGGAGAGGCGGATCTCGCCGCTCGCATAGTCGAAATATTCCGGCGGCTCGTGATCGCTTTCTCCGGGGTGGATCTCGAGGCGCGCGCCGTTCGCGCCGAGCCGGCCAAAGCTCTCGCCCGCGGAGAGGTCGCTGAAGTTCAAGCGGTCGAGCTCTGTGCGGAACCGAAAATCCGCCTCCGACCCGTCGAAGGAAAAACTCGCCCCCTTCGGCGTCTTCACGATGGCGAAGGCGCGCAGCAGGTCGAGGTCACGGGGCGCCGCGGGGCGCGCGGGCAGTTCGGCGATCGCGAGCGCGGCTTCGAGCAGCTCGGCCGCGTGCGCCGCGCCGCTTTTTCCCGACTCGCCGCCAGCGCGCCCGCATTCGACGGTAATCGCCGGGCACAGCGCGGTGAAGGCGTTCGTCAGCGTGCCGACCGGCCGCTGCGAATGCACGACGACACGCGAGAACAAGAGCGCCAGCGCGATGGATTGCGGCTCGAGCCGCGCGACGCAGCTGTAATGCGGATTGAAGCCGGTATTGTTGTGGATGTCGATGCTGGCGAAGGGACGCCGGCGCGCCGCATAGTCATAGACCCATCGCGCCATGCCGAGGAAGGGCGACGGAGGCAGCGCCGATCCGGGCCAGATGCGGTTGAAGTCGGGCTGGTCTGGCAGCATGCGCAGACTCTGGGTCGCCGCGCGGATATTGCCGATGAAGAGCAGCAAAGCGCGTGGCGGCCCCTGCGCCGCGCGCCGGCGCAGGACCTCCTGCACGGCGGCGAGGCCGCTGTCCTCATTGCCGTGCAGCAGGGTCGAGACGAACAGCGGTCGCGGATCGCGTCCGGGCAGATCGAAGAGGGTCGGGCCGCTCAGCACGTCGGACAATTCCGACGCAGGCCGCTCCAGAAAAGCTTCCGGGACGTGGTTCAGGACGACGCAGGTCTCTTCGCTCAATTTCGCTTCACAGCTCCCACTCATGGACCGGCGCGCCGCTACGCTGGCGCTCGCAATAGGCGGCCATCAGCCGATGCCGGTCGCCCTTTGCGGCCTTCAAGGCGGCGCGCTGCCAGGCGGCGCCAGTGCGCTGCGCGCGCACCCGCGCCTCGATGATATCCAATCGCCAGCCGTCCTGCGCCGCGAGTCCGAAGGCGGCGAGCCCCGCGCGCGCCGCCGGGATCAGCCGCTCGAGCAGCAGGCGGCCGGCGGGCGCGCGCCCGACGCCCGGCCAGGCGAACTCTGCCTCGAGACCATGGCGCGCCGCCGCGTAGAAATTCGCGGCGGCCTCAGCGAACGACAAACCACCCGTTCCGTCGTCGCCGAGACCCGCGAGATGGCCGACGAGGCCGAGATAGAGCGCCGTATTGGCGATCATGTCGGCGAGCGTCGGTCCCGAGGGCAGAATGCGGTGCTCGATGCGCAAATGCGGCGCGCCGTCGTCGAACCCGATCAGCAGCCGGTTCCAGCGCCAGATCGTGCCGTTGTGCAGCCGCAGATGCCGCAGCTTCCCCGGCGGATCATCGAAGGGAACCGGCAACAGCGGCGGATGGTCGCGCAAATTCTCCTCGAAGTGCTCGACGCCGGAACGCTTGAGATAGCCGCTGCCCAAGCCGACGCGCGCAGCGCTTCCGAAGTTGATCGCCTGCTCGAACAGCGCGATGCGCGTTTCTTCCCAGAGCGACTTGCCGAAGAGGAAAGGCGCGTTGCCGCAGGCGGCGAGCAGCGGTCCTGCGGCTGCGAGGCCGGCGTTGTAAAAAGTCAGGGCGAGATCGGCGGGCGTCTGCAGATGGATCTGAAACGACGTCGCGGCCGCTTCCAGCATCAGATCATGATGCTCGCAGAGCAGCCGATCCTCGCCGCTGATGTCGACGCGCACGGGCGCGCCGGCGCGTTGCTTCTGCAGCTCCTCGTTCAGCCGGACGAAACGATTGAGCGGCGTGAGGTTTGCGAGCGACAGATCCTCGTCGCGGATTGTCGGCAGCGTGCCGATCATGACCATATTGGCGTCGAGGCCGTGCGCGACGGCGTTGCAGTCGCGCCATAGCGCAGATAGCCCCGCCTCCGCGCGGTCGAGCGCGCCGCTCGCGAGCGAGAGCGGCTCGCAATTGAGCTCGATGTTGAAGCGCGAAAGCTCGGGCACCGCGAGCGGGTTGTCGAGCGTGGCGAGCAGGCGCTCGTTGACGGGGGCGGGAAAATAATTGTGGTCGAGGATCCAGGCTTCGATCTCGAACCCGAGGCGATAGCCCTCCCGCGCGAAGGCCTGCGCCTCGAACATCGCCCGCGCAAGATCCGTCTCCTGCGCGAGCCGTCGCGAGAAGAGCGCAAAATCTTCTGAGCGGAAGCCGGAAGCGCCTATTTCCTCGCCCATCGCATACGGGCTTTAGCGGCAGGTCCGCGCCACTGCAAGGCGCACGCGATTGCGTCCGCCGTCAAAAACTTCGTCTCGCACTTCAAGCTTCACGATAGAACAGCAGCATCAGCCCGGCAAGCGCAAGCGCCGTCGGCCAGATGTAGCCCGCGACGCGGGCGACCGCGCCGTCTGCACGCAGGTCCAGCCACCGGGCCCAGCCGACGGTCACGCCGACGAGCGCGAGCGGCATGTGCGTAATCTCGATGAGCAGCTCTTCCTTGGGGCTGGCGAGGCCGTGCGAGTGGGTGAGCAGGAAGGCCGCCGCGATCGCGACCGTCAGCGGAAACACATAGGGCGCCCACGCCGACTGCGCTCGCCCAAGCCGGACGCGCCACTCGAACAAGCCAAAGAGGATGATCAGCAGGACGAAGAAGCGGTGCTGCGCGATCTCCGGATCGCGCAGGCTCTCGATAAGGCCAAGGTGGCCGAGCGGCCAGACCGTCTCGTCGCCGCGCAGGAAGACGAACGCGGCGAGCCCCAGAAAGACCAGCGGCCAGTGCCTCGCGACAGGCGCGAGACGCGGGCTTCGCTCGGCGAGCGCCATGAGTCCCATCGCCACGACGAAGAGTCCGGCCCAGTGATGGTTGTATTCCGACCAGGCGATGTCCTCGGCGTTCCGGGGCGGGGCGGGGACCTCGCCGGCGGCGTAGGCGCGCGCGACGTCGGCCTCGACATAGGACGGTTGCGACGTCGAGAGCGCTGCGTGGTCGGGACTGTCCAGGCGGATCGGCAGACGCGGCGTGACCCGGTCGACGACCTCTTCCAGGCTCGCGCGATAGCTCAGAAGGTCGCGGGCCGGCGGCAGCGAGGTCAGCGAGGCGGCGCAGAACATCACCGTGAGACCGACGCCGATTTCGACTTCGGCGAAGCGCCGCAGCCGCAGCGTCGAGGTCGCGGGATCGCGGGCGAGACGTCTGCCAGTCAGGAAGTTCATGCCGCCGAGCAGCAGCAGCGCGAGGAGCAGCGCGATCTTCGCCATGAGCATGACGCCGTAGGACGTGCCGAAGAGCGCCGCGGGCTCGCCGAGGTAGTCGATCGCCATGAAGATCCCGCCGCCGAGCAAGAGCGCGACGGCGCCCATGGCGATACGCGAAAAGCGCGCGACGATGAAGCGCCGCGCCTCGGGCGCTCCCTGGCGCAGATCCAGCAGCAGGAAGGGGATGCCGCCGATCCACGCCGCGGCTCCGGCGAGATGCGCGAGCTCTGCGACATAGAGCCTCGCCGAATCGTCCAGGCGGCTCGCGGCATGCGTCGCGCCGACTTCGACGGCGAAGAGCGCCAGCGTGAGGGCGGCGGCGAGTCGCAGCGAGCCCTGCGTCCGCAGGACGCTTGCGGCAGCCGCCGCGAGCGCGGCGGCGACGAGATCGATGCGCACTGCGGCGGCGCCGAGCAGCTGCGGAAGAGGCAGCTGAAGCGTGCCGGCGAGCATCGTCATCAGCGCCAGCCCCGAGAGCGCCTCGCCGAGCGCGAGCGCCGCGGCGCAATAGAAGAGCGCGCGCCGCGCCCGCCCCACGAAGCCCGTGTCGGCTGCGAGCCCCGGCAGGGTCAGATAGGCGAGGCCGCCGAGCGACAGCGCTTGCGCCGCGAGGATGAGACCTCGGAGCGTGACACTCAGGAATCCGTAAATGTCGATGAAGAGCTGCAAGGTCTCAGCGGCTCACTTCGAAGGGGATGACGCCATGCGTGATGTGCCCGTCGACGCTGAGGGTCTGCCACAGCAGCGTATGGCTTCCCTCGGTAAGGCCCGAGGCGCCGCTGCGCAGCATGTCGCCCGTTTCACCCCCTTGTAGCGGCAAAATGACGCTGGAGCCGTCCGGCCGCTTCAGCGTGAGGCGAGAGCGCTCCAGGTCGATACGGCTGTTGAAGCGGATCTCGACGGAGATGTCCGGACCCTTGACGGTCTGACGCGGCTCGGGGTTCGAGGCGACGACGATCGCATGCGCCAAGGCTGCGCCGGGCGAGAGGAGCAGGGTCAACGCCAGAGCGGCGAGCGCGCCGCGGATCGTCGTCACCGTCAGTACGTTCGTTCTCCGTTCGAAGCCCCGCGGGACGCGATTCTGGCGGCATGGACCCGATTTGGCAAATTTTTTCGCCTGTGCGCAAGGCTTTGCCCGCGGCTCGCGGGCGGCTCCCTATTGCGAAACGACCGCCCAAACTTTAGCCTTGGAGCCATAGATTGGAGCGAGCCGCCGCGTGCGTCCTGGGCGCGCCGGAAATGCGCCGCCGAAGAGGGAAACGGACAAGGTCATGGCGAACAATAAGGTCACCACGCTGGAGCAGGCGATCGCCCTTATCCGCGACAACGACGTCATCACCACGACCGGCTTCGTTCAAAGCTGCATTCCCGAGGCGCTGCACATGGGTCTGGAGCAGCGCTACGTTGAGACCGGCCATCCGAAGAACCTCACGCTGATCATGACCGCCGGCGCCGGCGACAGCAAGGGACTGGGCACCGGTCGCCTGCACCACGAGGGCCTGCTTGGGCGCGTCATCGCCGCGAATTTCGGGCGCATGCCCAAAGTGGCGCAGGCTGCGCAGGAGAACAAGATCCTCGGCTACAATTTGCCGCAGGGCGTGATCTCGCAGCTCTATCGCGCCTGCGCCGCTGGACAGCCTGGCCTGTTCTCAAAGGTTGGACTGTACACCTATGTCGACCCGCGCTTCGGCGGCGGCAAGGTCAATGACGCGACGACCGAAGACATCGTCAAATATCACAGTATCATGGGCGAGGAGTGGCTGTTCTACATCGCCACCAAGATCGACGTGGCCTTCATCCGCGGCACGAGCGCCGACCCCTCCGGCAACGTCAGCATGGAGAAGGAGACGCTCGTTCTCGACAATCTCGCGCAGGCGATGGCGGCGCGCAACAATGGCGGCATCGTCATCGCCCAGGTCGAGCGCGTTGTCGAGCAGGGCTCGATCAAGCCCAAGGACGTCGAAGTGCCGGGCATTCTCGTCGACTGCGTCGTGGTCGCGCCGACCCCGGAGCTGCACCGCATGAACTATGGCGTCATGTACAATCCGGCGCTCGCGGGCGAGATCCGCGTCCCGGTCGAGGGCATGGCGAAGATGGAGCTCGACGAGCGCAAGATCATCGCGCGCCGCGCCGCTTTCGAGCTGCCGCCGAACGGCGTCGTCAATCTCGGCGTCGGCGCGCCCGAGGGGATATCCGCGGTCGCTAACGAAGAGAAGTTCACGCCCTATATCACGCTGACGACGGAGGCCGGCGCGATCGGCGGCGTGCTCGCGTCGGGCTCCTCCTTCGGCGGCGCGACCAACGCCGACAGCATCATCCAGCAGAACCAGCAGTTCGACTTCTACGACGGCGGAGGGCTCGACATGACCTGCCTCGGCATGGCCGAATGCGACGTGCAGGGCAATGTCAACACGAGCAAGTTCGGCGGACGACTCAACGGCTGCGGCGGCTTCATCAATATCAGCCAGAATGCGCGCAGCGTCGTCTTCGCCGGCACCTTCACGGTCGGCGGGCTCGAGGTCGCGATCGAAGACGGCAAGGTCCGCAACGTCAAGGAGGGCCGCAACAAGAAGTTCCTGAACTTCGTGGAGCAGATCACCTTCTCCGGCAAATTTGCGCAGAAGCGCAAGCAACCCGTGATCTATGTGACCGAGCGCTGCGTGTTCCGGTTGGGGCAGCGCGGGATGGAGCTCATCGAGGTCGCGCCGGGAATCGACATCGACAGGGACATATTGGCGCATATGGCCTTCAAGCCGATCATCGAAGAGCCCGAGCTCATGGACAAGCGCATCTTCATCGACGAGCCCATGGGGCTGCTGGCCGAACTGCTCAATCTCAACATGCACGAGCGCGTCCAGTATGACCCGGCCCGCAACATCCTGTTCGTGAACCTCGAGGGCTGGCACGCGCGCACGAAGAAGGATGTGGACGAACTGCGCAAGACCTTGGTCGAAGCCTGCCAGAAGGTGGGAAAGCGCGTGAACTCGGTCGTCAACCACGACGGCGCGAAGATCGGGGAGGCGCTCTACGACAATTACGCCGAAATGATCGGCTTCATGCAGGAGCACTATTATGCGACGACGGCGCGCTATGCGACGAGCGCCTTCGCGCGGCTGAAGATGAAGGAGGCGATGCAGAAGCGCGGCCTCTCCCCGCACGTCTTCGAGCGCAAGGAGGCGGCGCATGCGTTTCTGGAGGTTGTGGGGACGGCGACCGCGGGGGCGTAACGCGGGCGACTCCTTCTCTCACGCAGTGGGAGAAGACGCACACCGGACTTGGGGCGGCGCGGTCCCTCCTCCGACGCTCGCTTCGCGAGGGCCGCCTTCTCCCGCAAGCGGGAGAAGCAGATGCGTGGCCTATCATTATTGGCCCCTTAAGACCGGCTGAAGATCAGCCCCCGACATTCCGCATAAATCCCCGCTAACCAGTATTCAATTGCCACACGTCCCGTCCGCCCTTTCGTAACCATTCGCGGCCTCCAATGAATGCGCACGTCCCCCAGCGAGGCGAGGCTCCATGCGCAATCTCTTCGGTTCCCTCCTGTCTTCGATTCGCTTCGGGCGCGCTTCTTCGTCCGCAGACGCGCTCATGAGGCAAGTCCGGGACGCGGTGGCCTTCGCGCAGCGCGGCGAGCTTGCCGAGGCGCTGGAGCTCCTGGACGATGCGCTGACCAAGGTCCGCGACGTGACCGACCCCGCGCTGCGAAACGTCGCCGTCGACGCGCTTTACAATGTCGGCGCGATCCTCCTGGCGGCGGAATGCCGGGACGAGGCCCTCGTCATCTTTGATGAGCTCTTGCGGCGCTTCGGCGCGTGCGACGACCGCGCCTGCAAGGCCGCCGTGGCCATGTGCCTGCTGAACAAGGGCCTGTGCCACGGCGCGCTGGAGCAGACCGACGCGGAGCTTTCGGCCTATGACGAGATCCTGCGCCGCTTCGACGGCGACGACGACCCCTTTTTGCGCGAGCGCGTCGCTCAGGCGCTCTATAATGAGGCCATCGCCCTCGCCGGGCTCGACCGCAACATCGACGGCGTCGCCGCTTGCGACGCGCTTCTGGCCCGTTGTCACGACGCGGCCGCGCCGGGATTGCGGCAGTTCGTCGCGCGCGCCTTCTACAACAAGGGCTGCATGCTCGCGAAGCTCGCGCGCTATGACGACGCTATCGCCGCCTATGACGGCGCGATCGCGCTCGCGCGCGGCGACTACGACTCGGTGCTGCAGGAGCAGGCCGCGCTCGCGCTCTACAACAAGCGCTACGCGCTGGAGCAGCTCGGACGCGTCGACGAGGCGCTCGCGGCCTGCGAGACTCTGACCGCCGAATATGCGCAGGCCGACAGCGCTGGCGCGCGGCGGACCGCGCTCGACTCGCTCGCGCGCGGCGGCTTGGCGCTGCGCGCCGCCGGGCGGCACGCCGAGGCGCTGCCGATGTTCGGCGGACTCATGCACCGGCTCGGCGATCCGACAGACCCGGGCCTGCGGCACCTCCTGATCGAAAGCATGTACAATTTCGCGCTCACGCTGACCTCGCTCGGCCGGCGCGAGGAGGCGCACATGGTCTACAAGCGCATCGAGAGCCGCTTCGCCGGCTCCGACGCGCCGGAGATCCGGCAGCTGCTGCTGAAGGCGATGTACAATGAAGCCGCCAATCTCGCGCAGCTGGAGCGGCGCGCCGAGGCGGTCGCGACCTATGACGCCCTGCTCTCGGCCTTCGCGGGCGAGCCCGCGATCGAGGCGCGGCGACTGGTCGCGAAGTCGCTCTATAACAAAGGGTTCTCGCTCTCCCGGCTCGACCGGCGCGAAGAGGCGCTCTGCGTCTATGAAGACGTGTTCGCGCGCTTTGCGGAAGACGACGATCCGGAGCTGCAACGGCTCGTCGCCACGGCGCTGCATAACAAGGGCTATGCGCTGCACGAGCTGCGCCGGCATGAGGAGGCGATCGCGGCCTTCGACCGCGAGCTCGCGCGCTGCGAGGGGCTCGAGGAAGAAACGCGGCGCGAGCGCAAGGCGCAGGCGCTGACTGACAAGGGCCTGGCGCTCAAGGCCCTGCAACGCGTTGGCGAGGCGGAGGCGCAGTTCGAAGCCGTCGTGTCGCAATTCGGCGCCGCGTCCGAAAAGGTCGCGCAGCAGGCGGTCGCGACGGCGCGCGAGCATCTTGGCGAGCGCGCTCCGGCGCCGGCCTGACCATGCGGGGCGTGCGTTATCGCACAGCCGCGGCCGCTGGTCGGTTCTAGTCTTGCTCCAGTCAATCGGTTCGGCCCGCTGGACCAAAATGGAGCAGACCCATGACGGCGTTCATCACCGAGTTCGTCAACGCGTCCCGGAACCCGATCGTGATCGCCGACGACGCCATGCAGGAGAGCTTCAGCATCCCCGCGGGCGGCGACGGCAATCCATGCTGGGAGATCTGCGGCGCGCGCGCCCGCCACGCCATCCGCGGGCTGAACGAGGACCGCGCCGACTGGATCTGGGACGATGGCGCGCGCAACATCATGATTCTGCGGGCCGGAGTGCAGACCCCCGAGGTGCTCGCGCGCTTGAACGGCCATGGCGTCGCAGGCCTTGCGCTGACCTATGACGAGGCCGGACGCATTCACGCGGCGCAGAGCCGCTCGGCGCAGGCTCGGGCCGCGGAGCTCGCCTTCTGAGGCGCGGGCGGCGTCGCTCACCCCGCCGGGCTGAGCTCGGCTGGCGCATCCTCCATCCGCACGCGAATGAAAGTTTCGGCGGGCGAGAAATCCGCAAGATGCAGCGCGTTGAGATTGCCGCCAGTGTCGTCTTCGCCTATCCGAACGAAGCCGAGCTTCACGTAGTGATCCATGACCATCGCGTTCTTCTGCGTTGCGATATACTCGCCGAGCAGGCGCTTTGCGCCCAGGCGCTCCGCCTGCGCGGCGATCAGATTGAGCGTCGTCGCCTCCAACTGGCGCCCGAGCACGCGGCAGCTCATGAGCCAGGTGTCGATCAAGAGATCCGCGTCGTCCTGCATCCGGCCGATGACGATCGAGACGACCCCGTTGTCGCCGAAACGATCCGTTAGCCGCAATTGCAAGCCGAAGGCGCGCGGGTCTTGCATGACCGCCAACAAGTCCTGCTCCGTGTAGCGGCGCGTTGTCAGATTGAACTGATTGGTCTTGTTGATGAGCTGCACAGCGCGCGCGAGCCCGATCGGGTCGAAGCGGCGCCAGGCGAGCTCCATCTCCAGGCCGCGCAGATAGGAGCCGAGGTCGGTCGCGGAGCTCCTCAGCGCCTCCCTCTGCAGATTGCCCTGGTACTGCGCGTTGCGGGCGCGGTCGTCGCCCGTCACGGCGATCTGCTCGAAATAGCCGGCGTCGGCGACGATCTGCGCGAACAGCGCCGGATCGTCGCCAACCTCCGGGACTGCGACCATCGGCAGCTCCCGGCGCACGAGCGCGCGCTCGAAGGGGTTGTCGTCGACGAAGACGAGGCTGTCGAGGCCGATGTTCAGCCGCTCGGCGATGGCGCGGAGGTTTGCGGCCTTGTCCGACCAGTTGGCGACGAGGCAGGCGATGTCGCCGCGCTTGAGCACCATCTCGGGATGCTTGTCGAAGGGCGCCCAGGCGTTGGCCTCGTCGTTCTTGGAGCAGACGGCGAGGATGACCCCGCGCCGCGACAGCTCTCGCGCATAGGTCTGGAATGCGGCGAAGGCTTCGCCGAGCGCGCCGCCTTGTCCGAGCGTCAGGCCTTCGAGCCCGTCGTCGCCGACGACGCCGCCCCAGAGCGTGTTGTCGAGGTCGAGCGCCAGACACTTGTAAGAGCGGCCGAGCTGGGCGGCGACGAGCCGCATGAGCAGCTCGCCATACATGGGCGCGGCGATCGGCGAGACCTCCTGCTTCGCGCGCAGCCAGAGCACCGGATCATGCCAGGCGGCGAGGCCGTCCCGGCTCGCGCGGTCGTCGAGCGCGAGCAGGCTCACGCCCTCGGCGTCGGCCATGCGGCGCAGCTCGGCGTTAAGGCGGGCGATGAAGGCGCGGGCTGAGCCCGGCAGGCGGTGCTCGTTGCCCCCCAAGAGTGGAGGATGCACGACGAGCGGGGTCTGCTGGATCACCTGGCCGCGAAACGCCTCGCGCGCGAGACGCCAGCAGTCGCGAAGGCGCTCCAGAACCTCCATCAGCGCGCGTTCGGCCTCCGCCTCGTCCATCGCCGCATGCACGCCGGCCGTCAGGTGATAGGCGTCGAACGCGAACAGGACGACGTTGGGGTCAAAGGCGCGCAGCCTGGAGCCGGGGTCGAGAAGCTCCTGCCAATACTGCCCGTATTCCGCTTCATAGATCGTGATGTGAAGGCCGCGCCGCAGGCCGGCAACGCGTGTGCCAGGCGAAAGATGCGCCAGCGTCGAGGAGCCGAGCATCGCCAGGCGCACGGGCCTCGTCGCGAGCCCCGCGGGCGGCGAGCCTTGCGTCGCTCGGCGCATGGCGTCGTCGAGCGCGATGGTGCGCAGGAAGTCGAGCCGCGTGTTGGCGAGTGCGACCCCCGCGTCCCAGGGAGAGGTCGTCGCGGGATCGATGAGCGCGCGCAGCCTTTCGCGCCAGTCTTCGGCCTCGGGCAGCCAGGGGAGCGTGGTCATGGTTCGGAGCCTTTTCCCGATTGAAGCTCGTCTTGAGCGGCGACGAGCGGCGTCACGCCGCGGCGAGGGCTGCGACCAGAGCCCCCGCCTCCTTCAGGAAGGCGCCGACCCGTCAGTCGGGTTTATAAGTATTGCCGTCCGGGCCCTTCCAGCCCTTGCCGGCCTCGTAGAAGCGATATTCTTCGTCGAATTCGACCTTGTCCCCCGGGGCGACATATTGCTTGCCCTTGGGATCGGAGCTTCGCGGCGCCGTGACGTAATGCCTGCTCGGCGAGCACCCCTCCGGATATTTCGTCCCCTCCGGCTTGCACTCGAGATTGGCGCCGTCGGGGAACAGCACGGTGGCGTTGAAGAAATATTCGTAGCCCTTCTCTCCCGTCGCATGCATCTCGAGCCGCTCGGTCATCCGGGTCTTGAAGTCCTCGATCTTGCCGGGCTTGTCGAAACGCTGCTTGAGAAGATTCTCGAATACGGCCTTGGCCTGCGCTTCCGTCACATCGCAGCCCCCGAAGAGGCAGAAAGCCGCGGCGCGCTCGGCGCCGATAGGCGCGAGGGCGAATGCCGCGGCGAGCGCCAGCGTCTTGACCGTCCAATTCCGCATGTCCTCTCCCACTGTTTCGGAGCGCCGCTCGTCTTTTGCGCAACATCATACCGGGGCCCCGCGCGAAGGAAAAGCCTGGTCCCTCGCCACGCCTCGGACGACTCGGATACTGACCGGGGTCGACCCGCGGCGAATCGCAATCGGGCGATCGTGTCCCTATCCCTTTCGGCCTGCGAAGGGGTCGACGCCCATTTGGAGTAACATGGCGACGGTGTCGGCCTCTCCCCAATGTTCGACGATCCGTCCGTCTACGACGCGATCGATATTGATGCCTTTGGCTTCCACGACAGCGTTGGTCGGCTCGATTTGCATCCAGCGCCCGCTGTGTGTCCCTCTGCCTGTCACCCTGGTCACGACCTTGTCTCCTTCCGCAATCATATCTTCGATTTTCAAGCTGAAATCGGGAAATGTCCGGCCTACCGCCTCGACGTGGGCGCGGAAAACCGCGACTCCGCGGCCTCCTCGCACGTTATTGTGATCGACATAGTTTGCGCCGATGAATTCCTCGGCCAGCGATAAATTGCGAAATACTTCGGAACAGAATCGACGGACGAGTGCCTTCGCCACAGTCGCCGTCATAAGCACCTCCTCGAGTTGTGACTTCTCCATCCGACCGGCAATCTGCGCCTCAATCACGGCCGCGCTCTACACCCTATTCCTCCCGGGCGCCGCCACCCCGTCCGTCCCGGCTGCTTGGCATGCGCCGCTGACGCTCAGGCCTTTGCGATGTCGGTCCTGGAAAAATCGTCGCCCTTGAAAAGCAGCGGCTCATTTGTCTTCGCCGCCAGGGCGTAAGAGAAGCAGTCGCCGAAGTTGAGTCCGGCGGCATGACGCCCTTTGCCGAAGCGCCGCCAGGCGCGCCGGGCGCAGTCTATGAACTCGGCGTCGATCGCGACGATTTCGACATCGGCCTTGTGCAGCCATAGGTCCAACTCGCTGCCACCGGCCTCCCCGAGTCGGGTTTCGATCACGATGGCCGCCTCCAGAACGGTCGCGGCCGAGATCAAGCGGACGGGAGAATCCACGATTCGTTCCTCGAACGCTGCGGCTTCGGGCTCATTGAGCGCGATGGCGACGATCGCCGAGGTGTCGATGACCATCAGCGAGGAAGCCCGTTTTCGTCGTAGCCGATGATCTCGTCTGCGCCGTGCGGATCGAGGACCGGCATGGCGCCCCAGCGGCGGCGGCACGCCGCGAGGTCTTCGAGAAGCGCCGCCCGACGCGCGTCGCTTCCGATACGTCGCAGTCGCTCCTCGAGAGCTCGTCGCGTCGCGACAGTCAGACTCTCGCCGGTTCGTTGCGCCAAGTCGCGCGCCAGCCGCTCGGTTTCGCGGTCCTTGATGCTCAGCGCCACTGAGGTTCCTTGGTTGCTCTTTGTCCACTTTCTACCCGAGTCGGAGCCCAGCGACAAGCGATAGCTGGCGAGCTTAGCCGCGCGATTTGATCTTGAAGCCACGTGCTCGTCGACCATGAGCCGCGCGCGAGGCGAAGCGGCGCGGCGGAGGCGTAGTTCGGTCCCCGCCGATGCAGACCCGAGTCCCCGCGTCCATGGCAAGGACAAGCCCATCCATGAAGCGCGGGGGATTGGAACAGTCGACAAACTACTCCCAAAGCCCGAAATTCCCCTCGCGCCTCATCACGCTTCAAACGGCTTGGAGACGCGACAGATGACGCCTGCTCCGTTCGCCCTCGTCGGGCTTGATTGTGGCGCGCCATGTTTGGAAGCCGTCCAAACTATACAAATTGACCCTGGGACCTGGCGTTTCTATACGCTCGAGGAATATCCATCAGTCTATCGGGGAGGCTAATGAGGAATTCGCGTCGGCCGGCATGGAGCGCCGCGTTCTTTGCCGCGGCGGTCGCCGCCGGAGGCGTCGTCTCCGCCAATGCCGGGGCCGAGGAGGATCGGCTCGCGGAACTTGGTGGAAAGCTCTTTTCCGACACGCGCCTCTCGGAACCGGCGGGCGTCGCCTGCGCCTCCTGCCATGATCCCAAGCATGCATTTCTCGGCGTCAACGGCTCGCGCGTGCCGGCCGTCGCGCGTGGCGCGACCGGCGCGCTCGGGGTCCGCAAGCCGCCGTCGGCGATGTACGCCTCCTTCACGCCGCCCTTCGGCTTCATCACAAAGCTGAATGAGACAACCCACAAGCGCGAGAAGGTCCCCGCCGGCGGACAGTTCCGCGACGGTCGCGCGGCGACGCTGGAAGAGCAGGCGGCGGGGCCGCTGCTCAATCCTGCCGAGATGAACAACCCCTCCAAGGCGGCGGTCGTCGCCAAGGTCCTCGCCGGACCCTATGGCGATCTCGCCCGCGCCACGCTGGGAATTACGATCGACAATCCTGAAGCCGCATTTGCGCGCATCACCCAAGCGATCGCCGCCTTTGAGCGCGCCGACGCATTTCATCCCTTCTCGTCGAAGTTCGACGACGTCATGCGCGGCAAGGCCCGGTTCACGCCGCTCGAAGCCGAGGGCTTCGGTCTGTTCAAGAATCCCCGCAAGGGCAACTGCCTCGCCTGCCACGCCGGCGGCGGACCGAATCCCTCCTCCGAGCCCGGCGGGTCGCAATCGCACGATCCGAAGGACTGGCTATTCACCGATTTCACTTACGATACGCTTGGGGCGCCGCGCAACGCGGCGATTCCCGCCAACGCCAATCCGGATAACTATGATCTGGGTCTTTGCCGTCGTGAGGGCCTCGCGGCCCTGGCGCCCAAGGGCTTCAACATCGAGAGCGTCTGCGGGGCCTTCAAAGTGCCGAGCCTGCGCAATGTTGCGCTCGCCGCGCCCTATTTTCACAACGGCTCGGTTGCGACGCTGCGCGAGGCCGTAGCCTTTTACGCCACGCGCGACACCAATCCGGAACGCTGGTACCCGAAAGGTGCCGACGGGCCTGCGAAGAAATTCGACGACCTGCCGGAGAAACACCGCTCCAACGCCAACACCGTGGAAGTCCCCTACGACCGGCGTCCGGGCCAGAAGCCGCGCCTCGACGACCATGAGATCGACGCCATCACGGCCTTTCTGCAAACATTGACCGACACGCCCGCGCGTTAGCTTTGGCGCTCCGGGGCGACGAAAGCCCGGCGCCACGCGAATAAAAATGGCGCTTCCCACCGCAGAAGCGGGAGCGCCAGATGCGAGCGCGCGTGGCGATGACGCCTCGCGCGCGAAGCTTGCGCGGATCAGTTGAAGTTGAAGAGATCCGTGAGATCGCCGATCGCGGGCGAGTTCGTGGGCACATAGGGGTTCGAACCGACGATCGGATTGGGGAGGTTGTCCCGGCTCCGGTCCGAAATTGGGGGCAGGCCCCAGTTCGCCTCGATGAACTTCGCGATCGAGACGTGATCCGCGTAGGTGTGCGAGATGTGGCCGCCCGTCGAATAAGGGGAGACGACGATGAGCGGGATGCGGGTGCCGTCGCCGAAGAAGTCGAGCGGCTGCACATAGCCCGAATCCCAGTAGCCGCCGCCTTCGTCGAAGGTGATGAAGATGGCGGTGCTGGCCCAGAGCGGGCTCGCCTTGACCAAATCGACGATCTTCTTGACGTAGCCCTCGAATAGGATCAGCTTCGAGGAGGCCGGATGGCCGTCGACCCAGCCGCTCGGCTTCACATAGGAGACCGCGGGCAGGGAGCCGGTCAGAATGCCGAGGTAGAAGTCCTCGGTATCCTGCAGATGCGCGGCGCGCTGCGCCGGATCTGTCATGATCGAGGTGGAATACTGCGCCCAGTTGCAGATGTTGCAGTACTCGTCAATGCCGATGTTGTAGTTGAGCTGATACTTGTCGGCGAGATATTGCGCAAATTGGTCGCCATAGTAGGCCCAGGAGACGCCGGCCTCGTTGAGGACGTCGCCGATGTTGGGAACCTTGCTCGGCGGAATCGTGAAGACGGTGTTGTTGGGATTTGTATCGGTGTAGGCGTTGCTGCCGTCGCCGAAGTAGCCTGGGTTGTAGTTGTTGACGAGATAGTAGGCGTTTTGCACGCAGTTCGGATCGACAGGGTTCGGCAGCGCCTGGAGATAGCTGACGATCGAGCCGACGCCGGGGTGGTTCGTGTTCCAGCAGCCGACATAGGAGCCGCCGCCGTAATTAGCGTTCGGAGACGTCGCTCCCGGCGCGCCCGAGCCGCCGCCGTAGCCGTCCTGAATATAATAGTTGTTGGCGCCCGGCTGCGGATTCGGGTTCTCGATCTCCGAGAGAGCCGAAGTCTGGCCGGACAGGATCGTGCCGGGGTTGTTGGGATCAACATTGTTATTTGGAGGCGTCGCCGGCCGACCGTTTTCATCGCTGAAAAAGATCGCGTCGCCGGTTCCGAGCATGATGTGATTGGCGCCCGTGCCGCCATTCACCGCCTGGTGATAGTTGTCGCTCATCGAATAGGTGTCGGCGAGTGACTTGAGATAGGGCGCGTCGCCCTGTTGGACGTTGTAAAAGCCAAGGGCGGTCGACCCTTCGCCCAGGTAATTTGCACTCTCGGCCGCGCCGTCGGAGCCGGCGCCGACGGTCCGCTCGACCCAAGCGAAGAGGTCCTGGTCACAACCCCAGCCATTGGCGCTGCTGATCTGATCGAGCGAGCAGTCGAGCTCCTGCCACATCTGGAAGAAGCGGTGGACCGGGCTCGGCCCGTAGGAATCGTACGGATAGTTCGGATTGGTGAGCTGATAAGGCCCGCTGGGAAGGTTGCTCGCGTTCGCGCCAGCATAAGAGATGCGCGCGTCGGGCACCTTGCCGGACTGGCCGGTGCCGCCCGTCAGCAGGTACTGATAGTAGTTGTCGTCGAGACCGTTCTCGAGCAACCGGGCGACGTCCAGGAACTCCTGGCCGGAGCAGGACGTGCCCGAGGTGACGCCGAAGAGCTGGCAGAGATAAGGCGTCGAAGGACCGCCGACATAGGCCGGCGGTAGAGTGGTATATTGCGTCTGACCAAGGGGGTGGATGTGGTAAGAATCGGTGTCTGTCGCCGTATATTGCGCAGTTTTGTAATACCTCGGGCCGGGCGTGCCGTCAGCGTTAATGAAGCCTTGCGAGAGCAGGTTCAGAACCCCTTCCGACGGGTGTTTCGCCACATATGTAGCGAAGATGTGGTCGAACGTGCGATTTTCGCCGATGATGACGATCACGTGCTGGATGGGGGTCGAGGCGCCCGTGGACTGGGCCTGGGCCGCGACCGGAACGGTCACATATTGGAGCATCGCGCTAAGCGCCATGATCGAGGTCAAGCTGGATTTCAGCTTGTTTGAGCGATAGTTTTTTAGCTGCATTGAGACCCCCAGAAGCAAGCCGAGGAATGTTGGGCTGCAGCGGCCGAAGCCGCCGCGGGGGGAGGACTCGCATCGGAAAGTGAAGGATGGTTAACGTTTCGATTGCAATCACGTCATAATTTTGGCTTTATTTGGTCACAATTCGCGCTGGCGGCGAGCCTCTTTCGACGACCAATTCGCGGACGATCGCAAGTTCACGGGCGGCCGGGGCGTCACGCATCCCATCAGGCCAGCCGGCGACTCCTCGCCATCTTCGTTTCCGCTCACTCCGCGGCGAAAGCGAGCGGCAGCGTCACGCGCGCGATGAGACCGCGCGGCTCGCGGTCAAGCAATTGCAGTTCGCCGCCGACCTCTTCAACGAGCGTCCGCACGATGGACAGCCCCAGTCCGAATCCGCCGTGATCGTTCATATTGCGGCAGGGCTCGCCGCGCTCGAAGGGCTCCATCATGCGGGCCCGCGCTTCGGGCGGGATGCCCGGACCGTCATCGGCGACGTTGACGCAGACCGCGCCGGCCGTCACTCGATCGAGGCTGATCTCGACGGTCTTCGCGTGAGACGCAGCGTTCTCGACGAGATTGGCGAAGGCGCGCTGCAGGTCGGTGAGCGAGCCGAGGATGACGTGCCGTCCGCCGCCGTGATAAGTGACATCATGACCGAGATCGGCGAACTGGTCCGACACGGTCTGAAGCACGCTGTCGAGATCTATGAGGCGCTTGTCGGGGGATCTGTGGCCGTCCCGCAAATGCTGCAGATTTTTGCGCAGCATCGAGTCCATCATCTCGATGTCGCGCAGCATCTTCTCCTGCAATGACGCGTCGCTGACGAATTCGCTGCGCAGCCGCAGCCGTGTGATGATCGTGCGCAGATCATGGCTGATGGCGGCGAGCGCCTGGCTGCGCGCCGCTATCATCGCTTCGATGCGGCTCTGCATGCGATTGAGCGCGCGCGCGAGATCTCGTACCTCCTGCGGACCGCCCTCGGCGATCTGGCGCTTCTCGCCGCCCTCCTCGGGAAAGCGCTCTGCTTCCTCTGCTAGCCGGGCCAGGGGCGCGACGACGGCCTGGGACGCCCAGATGGTCAGCAGCGTGACGCATAAGAGGAAAAACAGCACCGTGCGCTCGAGCAGGCGCATCCACAGCGTCGGTTCCCCGCCCGGGCCCTCTTCGGGCGCGCGCCGCTCCATCGGAACGGCGACGGCGTAGCCCCCCTTGCGCAAGGCGACGGCGACGCCGCCAAAGCGGCGTTCGTCACTTCGATCGAGCGTGGTGACGGCGGCGTCGTCCCAAAGCCGCGCGCTGAGCGCTTCCGTCGCCTTGGGGTCCTTTCCCTCGGGCGCGGGCGGCGGCTCGTCCTCGATGGAAAACCTGATCCAGGGCGTCGTCTTCGCGAGCGTGGCGAGGACGTCCTCGCGTTCGCTTGTCGCGGCGGCGTCGAGGGCGACGATGGCGTTGGCGACGATCTCGTTCCGTTCGATGTGATTCGCCCTTGGTCCTGGCAAGCCAAGGTGCCGGCTCGTCGTGGAGATAAAGTGGAACAGCACGATCGCCGCGAGGACGAGCATCGCGATCTGGCCGGCGAGATGATCCGGCCGCAGCCGGCGCAAGAATGGGCTCATGACTTCATCACCTGCGTCGAGAACATATAGCCCTCCGACCGCACCGTTTGGATGAGCTTCGGATTTTTGGCGTCCTGCTCGATCTTCTGTCTCAGCCGGCTGACGAGCGTGTCGATCGAGCGCTCGAACGGTCCCGCCATCGGGCCATGAGTGAGGCTGATGAGCTGGTCGCGCGTCAGCACGCGGTTCGGATGTTCGCACAAGGCGTGCAGAAGGTCGAACTCGGCGCCGGTGGTCGCGATTTTTGCGCCTTGCGGCGAGACGAGCTCGCGCGAGGCGAGATCCAGGCTCCAGCCTGCGAAGCGGTAGACTTGGCGCCGCTGGGTCGCGGAGGCGGACTCCGCCGCGCTGGAGCGGCGAAGCACCGAGCGGATGCGAGCCAGGAGCTCACGCGGGTTGAACGGTTTTGCGAGATAGTCGTCCGCGCCGAGCTCAAGTCCGATGATCTTGTCGACGTCCTCGCCGCGCGCCGTGACGATGATGATCGGCTGGGCGCTGTTGGCGCGCATCCTGCGGCATATCGAAAGTCCATCTTCGCCGGGCAGGTTGATGTCGAGAATAACGAGATCGAACGGGCGGCCGGAAAGCGCTGCGTCCATCTCGGCGCCGCTTTTGACGACCGTGACTCCAATCTGATTGTCTCCGAGGTAGCGCGAGATCAGCTCGCCGATCTCGGCGTCGTCTTCGACCAGCAGGATCGAGGCTGTTTGAGTCATCCGGCGAGCATCACGTCAAGCGCCGAACGAGCGACGCTCGACGGATCGACCAAGCAGCATATCGAGCCGAGGGCTAGACGCAACGGGGCCGAGGTGGATCCCAGAACTGAGCCGTCGCCCCGCGCGCGTCCGCGTTATTCAGGGCCTTGGCCGCCCCAATGACCGCCCCAGTGACCGCCGCCCCAGTGGCCAGGGCCGTGGCCCTCGTGACCGTGGAGATGGTGCAGCAGGACCCCGAGGCGACGCTTCTGCGCATCGTCGAGGCTCTCGTAGAGAGGCTTCGCGGCGTCGGCGAGCTTGGAGATTTCGGCCGCGTGCGCCTGCAGCCTCTTGGCCGAGCCCTGCAAGGCTTCGATGAGGTTGCGATGAGCCTCGTGCTCGCCTGGCTTGCCGTGCAGTTCCTCCGTGCGCTCCGCCCGCGCCTTGGCGAGATCGCGGATCGCGCTTTCGACCGCCGGCCAGTTCTTTTCCTGCGCCGGGGTCAGCTTGAGCCCCGCCTTCAGCGCTGCGATGCGCGCATCGAGGAAAGCGCCTCGATCCTCGGCGGAAAAGTGCGGCGGCCCGCCGTGCTCTTCCTCTCCAGCCGCGAATGCGGCGCTCGGGAGCTGGGGCATGAGGAGCGCCGCCGCCACGGCGGCGACGGCCAGTCGCTTGTGCATCTTTGGAATCTCCGTTTTCGAACGCCGGCCCGGGGCCAGCGCGATCATAGTGACGCGCCGGCGTTACCAGCATGTTTCCGGGCGGCAGGTCAGTTTGTCCGCCCTTTGTCGGGGCCCGGTCGCAGCCGCGACAGCTCGAAGCGGTCGATGTCGCGCAAGAGCTTCGCGAAGGCTTGCGTCCAGTGCGCCGCCGTCGCTTGGCCCTTCTCGACCGATGCTGCGGCGGCGTCGCCCATGGCGCCCTCAATCGAGAGATCCTGCGCCATCCAGCCGAAGCCCGCCGGGCGGTCGGCGCGCAGCAGCGCGAAGTCGCGCTCGAACGCGCGCGACGCGACCGGAAAATCCCTCGCGCGGGACATGTCGACGAGGTCTGGACACAGCGCCAGCATCAAGGAGGTCTCGACGCAACCGCCATGAATGCCGTGACGCAGCTCGTCCGCGTCAAAGAGCCCTTCGGGATAGCCGAAGCGGCTCAAGGAGCAGATCGTCGCGAGCACGCCGTGCCGGGCGCGCAGCTCCAAAGCGGCTTGGGCGACGAGCGGCGAATTGCCGCCATGGGAATTGAGCAGCAGCAGCTTGCGCGCACCGGCGCGGAGCGCGCCCTCGGCGATTTCGAGCACGACCTGTAGCGCCGTCATCGGCGCGAGCGACAGGGTGCCGGGGAAGTCGCGATGCTCGGTCGACACGCCGACGCTCAGCAGCGGCAGGAAGAGCGCCCTCGGCGGCGGCGCGAGCCCGGCGGCGAAGCGCGAGACGAGTCCCTCAAGGATCATGGCGTCCACGCCGACCGGCAGATGCGGCCCGTGCTGCTCGATCGCGGCGATCGGCAGGACGACGACCGCGGTCGCCCAATCGAGCGCGTCGAAATCGCGCGTCGACAGCTCCGACCAGAAGCGCTTCTCGGTCACGGCGCGGTTCACCGGCCCTCGACGGGTCCGACGGCGAGCTTGAGACGATCGGTCGCCGCGCCGCTGACCTGAATCGTGAAGGGCGTCCCCTTCAATTCGAAACGCACGCTCTTGCGCAGACCGGGGCAAGCCTTGCGACCCGTGAACGCCGCCGATTTGAGGCGCGCGCCGCCCTGCACGACGTCGATCCAGGCGTCGTCGGAGAGCGTGATCTGATAGAGGCCGGGCTTGGCCGGCGCGGCGACGTCGAGCTTGGCGCCGAAACTCCCCGGCGCCTTGGGCGCCCGCTCCGGCGGCGTCGCAAAACCCACCTCGTCGTTGGGGCGCAGCCTGATGGCGACGGCGCCGTTCGTCGACGCCTGGCCGCCGCTTTCGATCGTCGGGAGATTCGGCGCGGCGAACCAGGCGCCTTCGCGCTCGAGCGGCCAGTCGAAGCTCTGACAATCGGGCGGCGCCTGCGCGGGCGCGGGCGGCGCATAGCCGAACGCAGCGCAGAGGCAGAGCAGGGCTGCGGCCTTTCGAAGGCCGGTCGGGGCTGGCGTCGTCTTCATGGGCGCTCTCCGAGCCAAAACGCGGCGCAGCCGCCGCTGCTTCGGACTTTAGCGCACAAAGCCTCAGAAGAGTCGAGCCAGCGTCGCCGCTCGACGACTCAGATCTTGCTGATCTCTTCCCGCGCCTTGTCGAGCGCCGCACGCAGCTTGCGGGCTTGCTCGTCCGTCAGCGCGCCGCCGCGCATCTTGTCGAACAGCGTCGCGCGGAAGGCCTGAATCGCCTCGCCGATGGCGGAGTCGCCGATGGGCGTCGCCGCCGCCTTGATCTGCGCCCTGATGCGCTCGAGCTCCTCGCGCTGCTCGGCGAGATAGGCGCGTCCGGCGTCGGTGATGGTGAAGAGGCGTTTCGGACCCGAAGAGTGCGAGAACACGAGGCCGGCTTCCTCCAGCAGGCGCAGCATCGGGTAGATCGCGCCGGGGCTCGGGCTGTAGGCGCCCTGAAACTGGCGATGCAGCCCCTTGATGATGTCGTAGCCGTGGCGGGGCTCCTCGGCGATGAAGCCGAGCGTGACGAGCCTCAGCGCGCCGGCGTCGAACATGCGCGCGCCGCGCCATCGCGCGAAGGGGCCGCCGCGCCCGAAGAGCCCGAACCTCGGCCCGCAGCGGCCGCCCTCGGACGTTTCGTCGTCGCCGTTCTTGGAGCGGCAGAAGCGGGAGCGCATCTCATGTCTCGTCGCGCCGGCGCGGGCGGCGCTCGGCTTCTCTCCCGAACTATCACGGCTTTCGGCGCTTGTGAAAACCTCCGTCGGGTCTCCCGACGCCTGCGCCGCGAGGCGAAAGCGTCGGTTTTTTTATGAAAGCGGATCAGTCGGTCTTCTTTTCTTTGCGTCGCCGTCTCGATCGACCCCTGGATAGACGTAGTGCGCCAACAGCCCACGTGATCGTGCGCCGGTAACGAGAAGCCCATCAGACCCTGCTAGGCGCGGATCTCGTGTTGCTGGGCGCCGAGAGCGGTAATTCCGCATTCGAGCACGTCGCCCGGCTCCATGTAGCGATTCTTGCCGAAGCCGACGCCTGGCGGTGTTCCCGTTGCCAGGAGATCTCCGGGCAACAAGGTCATGTGCGTAGAGAAGTAGGCCACGATCTCGGCGACGCCGAACAGCATGTCGCTGGTGTTGCCCTGCTGCTCGAAGCGGCCGTTCAGCCGGGTCCACACATCGAGGTTCATGCCGTCGACGCCGGTCGCGAGATAAGGGCCGATGGGGCAGTAGGTGGGTCGCGACTTGGCCCGCACCAGATGCTGCTGACCCTCCGTGTCCACCTGCGTCGCGCGGTCCGACACGTCGTTGAGGCAGACATAACCGAAGACGTAGCCGGCCGCCTCGTGAACCGAAACGTCTCTCGCCTCGCGGCCGATGACGATCGCCAGTTCCGTCTCCCAATCGAGCTTTACCCCCGGGTTCGGGCCGCGGAGGATGGGATCGAACGGTCCGCACAGGGAGCCGATCGCCTTCAGAAAGACCTCGGGCTCCGCGGGCGGCTTCATCTTGAATTCCTCTATATGCTTCTTGTAGTTGAAGCCGGTCGCCGCAATCTGCCGGATGCCGTCGATCGGGGCCAGATAATGGGTGACCTCGCCGCCGATCGCCGCGAGACGCGCCGTGTCGACGTCGACCAGGGCGCCGGAGGCGATGGCGTCCGGCGTGATGTCGGACACCAGCGGGCGCAGGTCCAGGGGCTGATCCCCTTTCAGGATGACGGGCACGACTTCCTCCCGGTCGGTGAGAACGCGGGCGAACTGTTGCATGATCCGGGCTCCTTCTGGATGTCACACGATCAGTCTTGGTGTGGCCTGGAAGTCCTCCTCGCGTTCGGGTGCGTCCTGGGAAGACGTCCTTGCGGGACCAACTTGGTGGAGGAGGCGCGATTGTCGTACGAATTGGCGGGGCCGCCGGCAATCACGGGCGCTTGTGCATCGAATACTTTTTTCTTGAGGGGAATAAACTCGTCAATCTAATGAAGCATGGGCCTTGGGAGCCCGTCAAGTTATACCGCGCCGCGGTGCTTGTTAATATTGCTTTACTATAGTTTGCATTGTGCTAATTTGACATCAATCGATTCGAAGCGGGGTCCTGCAATGAGCAGCGGCGATCCTATCGCGCCATGAAAGAGCGCTGGAGCTATATCCACCCTGGCTGTTCCCGTTTCTGCGCGAGGAAGTCAATCCGCTCACCTCAAAGCTCGAAGAACTGATCGTCGTTCTCGACGCCATCAGGCTTGAGGCTTATCTGCGCGCTGCGCCTGGCGGCGAGGACCGCCACGCCATCGCCCGCGCCTTCATCGCCAAGGCCGTGCTGGTCCTGCCGACCACGAGAGCCCTCGTCGAGCGCCTTCAAGTCGACGGCGAGGATTTTCAGCGGCAGCAGCGCTCGACCCCGCCTGGGAAAGGCGAAGCTCTCGGGCTGCTGATCGATGGCTTGGGCGTGGCAGGCGGTCATGGGATGCCTCTCTGTTTTTTTGAGCACAGACGTGTCGACGTCACGACATATCTGGTGCAAAACATCTATGAAACGATATATCTTTTACCAGCGCGCCATATGGTGTTTTTCGCGCGCCTGAATCTTGCCGACAGGTGAAGGCCGAGGCGGCTGAGGACGCGCCAATTCGAAACTCTCGGCGCAAAGCAGGGCCGGAACGGGAACGAATCGGCAGCGCGATCCGGGGCGGCGCAAGGTCTGAAGAATCAGTTCAAGTTCTAAGCCCAGCCTCCGAAGGGCGCGCCAACGCCCGTCTGCGGCGGCTCTCTCAGCTCGCCGCCTTCGCCCGCAACGCCTCGCGCACGGCGGCGAGCGCCGCCTCGATCGCGCCGGAGTCCGGGCCGCCGGCCTGGGCGAGGTCGGGGCGTCCGCCGCCGCCCTTGCCGCCGAGCTTCTCGCTCGCGACGCGCACGAAATCCACGGCGTTGAATTTGCCCGTCAGATCGTCGGTGACGCCGACCACCACGCCCGCCTTGCCATCGGCCGAGGCGCTGGCGATGGCGACGACGCCGGAGCCGATCTTCTTCTTGGCGTCGTCGACGAGACTCTTCAGGTCCTTGGAGTCGACGCCGCTGACGGCGCGCGAGAAGAGCTTGACGCCCGCAACGTCGAGGACGTCCTGCGCCGGGCCGCCTCCTTCGCCCATCGCAAGCTGACGCTTCGCCTCGGCGAGCTCCTGCTCCAGCCGCCTGCGCTCCTCCAGCAGCGCGGCGAGCCGCGCCGGCGCCTCTTCCACGGGCGCGCGGACGAGCGCCGCCATTTCGCGCAGCGCCTTCGCCTGCTGGATGAGCTGCGAGCGCGCGCCCTCGGCCGT
>DATHCI010000219.1:0-13775 GCA_035319645.1 Methylocystis sp.
TCGCTGGACTGGCGCGGCGCTGCGCGGCCTGGAGTTCGCCGCCGCTGCTGCAGTGCTCGCCATCGGCGTCGCCTTGCTCGCCGGGGCCGGATGGCCAGCGGGCGCATGAACGAATGCTGCTGCGCAATACGCGCATTCCTCCGCCCGGCATGGATTCATAAGAGAATCGCGTTATTGCTATACTTGTGTCGGTAACGGCCGCGGTCGGAAGCAGCCATGAGAAAGCTCGATTTCGAGATGAGCGAGTCTGTTGACCAACAGGATCCCTATGCGACGCGCCCGTGGCTCGGCTCCTATCCCGCTTGGGCGACCGCGGAGATCGACGACGCCAATGTCGTCTCGCTGTGCGAAATCATTCGCGCCAGCGCTCGCGACTTCAAGGATCTGCCGGCTCTCGAGAGCTTTGGCGTTCGGCTCACTTACGGCGAGGTCTATGGCGCCTCGGTCGCCATCGCAGCGTTCCTTCAAGAGCAAGGCCTGAAGAAAGGCGACCGCGCGGCGATCATGTCGCCCAATGTCGCCGGCTACCCCGCCATCCTTTTCGGGATCCTGCTCGCGGGCGGCGTCGTCGTCAATGTCAACCCGCTGTACCGCCCCGAAGAGCTCGAGCATCAGCTGAACGACGCGGGCGCGCGCTTCGTTTTCGTGCTCGAAAATTTCGCGCACACCGTCGCCAAGGCCTGGCCGCGCATGCGGCTCGAGCGCGCGATCGTTTGCGCGCCCGGCGACCTCATCGGATGGAAGGGCGCGCTCATCAACGTCGCCTCGCGCTGGATCAAGCGCGCCGTTCCGTCTTACGACCTTCCCGGCGCAGTGACGCTGCGCGATGCGTTGCGCGTCGGCAGGGCGCGCGACCTCCGGCCGGTCGAGGTGTCGCGCGACGACATCGCGTTTCTGCAATACACAGGCGGCACGACGGGCGTCGCCAAGGGCGCCGTGCTGCTGCACCGCAACGTCGCGGCCAATGTCGAGCAGGGGCGCGTCTGGCTCGCCCCGCTCGCCTCCCCGCCGCCGATCATGGTCACAGCGCTGCCGCTCTATCACATCTTCGGGCTGACCGCCTGCCTGCTGCTGTTCACCAAGGTCGGCGGCTGCTGCCTGCTCATCGCCAATCCGCGCGACATCCAGGGGTTCGTGAGCATTCTGCGCAAGACGCGGTTCACCATGTTCTCCGGCGTGAACACGCTCTATGCGGCGCTGCTCGAGAACAAGGACTTCGCCTCGCTGGATTTCTCCAGGCTCGTGTTCTGCATTGCCGGCGGCATGTCGACGCAAGACGAGACTGCGCGCCGTTGGAAGCGCACGACGGGGAAACCGATCGTCGAGGGCTATGGGCTCTCGGAAACCTCCCCGGTCGTCACCGTCAACAGGCCGGATCTCGACGAGTTCACGGGCGCGATCGGCTATCCGCAGCCGTCGACGCAGGTCTCGATCCGCGGCGAGGACGGCGCGCCGGTTCCGATCGGCGAGCGCGGCGAGCTCTGCGTCAAGGGTCCGCAGGTCATGGCCGGCTATTGGAACAAGCCGGAGGAAACCGCCAACGCCATGACCGCGGACGGGTTCTTTCGCACCGGCGACGTGGCGACAATGCGCGAGGACGGGCTCGTCACGATCGTCGATCGCCTCAAGGAGATGATCCTCGTCTCGGGCTTCAACGTCTATCCCAATGAAGTCGAGAACGTGCTGACGCAGCACCCGAAGGTGAAAGAGGCGGCGGTGATCGGCGCGCCCGATCCGCATTCTGGCGAGGCGCCCGTCGCCTTCGTCGTGCCGCGCGACCCGGCGCTGACGGCGGACGAGCTCAAAGCCTTCGTGCGCGAGCGGCTGACGGGATACAAGTCTCCGCGCAGCTATGAGTTTCGCGAGGCGCTGCCAAAAAGCACAGTCGGCAAGGTGCTGCGGCGCGTGCTGCGGGAGGAGTATTTGGGGCGGACGGCAATCGGCAATCGGCAGTCGTAAAAGCGATCGCCAGGCCCTACTCGCGTCTGCCGGCAGCCTCCGCTATCGCCGCATAGACCAAATCCAGCTCCTGCGCCGTCACGCAATAGGGCGGCAGAACGTAGATCGTCTGCCCAAGCGGGCGCAGCAGCAGACCGCGCGCGTTGAAGAAGCGCAGCAGCTCCAAACCGATGGGCGCCGTATAGCCGTGCTGCGGCGTGTCGAGGTCGAGCGCCGTGACTGTGCCGATGCGGCGCGGGTTCTTGAGGCGCAGATCGCCTTCGAAGCGGGCGAGCCGCTCCTGCTGCATCGCGCAAAGCCCGTCGATCGCGCGTCGCGGCGCGCCCGTCGCCCAGATGTCGAGATTGGCGAGCGCCGCCGCGCAGGCGATCGGGTTCGCCGTATAGGAGCTGGAGTGAAAGAAGGCGCGGGCGCGGTCCGGAGACAGATGCGCCTCGAAGATCTCCGCCTTGCACAGCGTCGCGGCGAGGGGCAGCGCGCCGCCGGTCAGTCCCTTGGCGCAGCACAGGATGTCCGGCGCAACGCCCGCCTGCTCGCAGGCGAAGAGCGTCCCAGCGCGTCCGAAGCCCGTCAGCACCTCGTCGGCGATGAACAGCATGGCGTGGCGGGCGCAGATCGCGCGCATCTCGCGCAGCGTCGCCGCGGAATAGACGAGCATGCCGCCGGCGCCGAGAAGCAGCGGCTCGACGATGAAGGCCGCGGCGCCCGCCCGCCCCGCGCGCTCCAGCGCGTCGAGCGCGGCCTGCTCCGCGCCGGCGGCCGGGAACGGGATGCGGGTCACCTCGAACAGCAGCGGCTCGTAGCTCGCGTTGAAGACCGAGCGGGCGCCGGCCGACATCGCCCCGATCGTGTCGCCGTGATAGCCGTGCTCCAGCGCGACGACGCGCGTGCGCGCCTCGCCGCGGTTGCGCCAGTATCCGAGCGCCATCTTGATCGCGACCTCGACGGCGGTCGAGCCGCTGTCGGAATAGAACACATGGTCGAGGCCGCGGGGCGCGATCTCGACGAGCCGGCGCGCCAGGGCTTCCGCCGGCTCGTGGGTGAAGCCCGCGAAGATGATCTGATCGAGGCGCTCCGTCGTCTCGCGGATCGCCTGCATGATCTCCGGGCGGCGATGGCCGTGCGTGATGACCCACCAGGACGAGATCGCGTCGAGATAGCTGGTCCCATCCTCCGCCTCGAGCCAGGCGCCCTCGGCTCGCGCGATCTTGATCGCGTCGGGCTGCAGCGCATGCTGGGTGAAGGGACGCCAGACCGGCGAATTCGTGACGAGGCTCATGGTCAGCCCGCAAAAAAGTCTTCGCGCCTGAAGGCCTCGGCGAACGCCGCGCGCAACGACGCGGGCGCGAGCGGCGCAAGGCGCGGCAGCCGCCCGAGCTCGGCGATCGCCCCGAAGCGCGCGACGCTCGCCTGCGCCGCTTCGTCCGCTTCGCCGACGAAGGCGACGCCGCGGATCGCGATGTCGCGTCGCCACAGCGCTTCGATCGTCAGCAGCGAATGGTTGATCGTTCCGAGCGCCGTGCGGGCGACGAGAATCGTCGGCAGGCGCCAGCGCGCCAGAAGGTCGATCGTGAGCGCCGCCTCGTTGAGCGGCGTCATGACCCCGCCCGCCGTTTCGATGACGAGCGGCCCCGGGCAATCGGGCGGTTCGAGCGCTTCCGGATCAATCCACGCGCCGTCGAGCGCGGCGGCAAGATGCGGCGAAGCCGGCGTGCGCAAGAGATAGGCCTCGGGAAGGATGCGCGCTGGCGGAAGCCCCGAGAGGCGCAAGACCGTCTGCGAGTCGGTCTCGCCGTCCTGCCCCGCCTGCACCGGCTTCCAGTAGAAAGCCTCCAGCGCGCCGGCGAGCGCGGCGGAAAACACCGTCTTGCCGACGCCCGTGTCCGTTCCGACGATGACGAAGCGAGGGCTCATGCGGGCAGCAGCGCCAGCTCGCGCGCGAGCGCCGCCGTCATCGCGTCGATATCGGCCTCGCTCGCGTTGAGCGTCACGGAAATGCGCAGCCGCGCCGCGCCGGCGGGCACGGTCGGCGGACGGATGGCGCGAATGTCGAAGCCCGCCGCCTGCAGGCGTTGCGCGAGGGCGAGCGCGCGAGCGTCGGCGCCGACGATGACGGGCTGAATATGCGTCCCAGAGATTTCGACCTGGGGGAGATCCCCGAGCCCCTGCCCCAGGCGCGCGACGCGGGCCGCGAGCGCCGCGCGCCGGTCGTCGGCCTGCTCCACGATCTTCAGCGCCGCGCGCAGGATTGCCGCGAGGAGCGGCGACGGCGCGGTGGCGAAGATGAAGTTGCGGCAGCGGTTGACCATGAAGGCGCGCAACACCGCCGGCAGGCAGAGCAGCGCGCCGGAGAGCCCCATGGCCTTGCCGCAGGTGTGCAGCGTAATGACGTTCCTGCGACCCTCCAGGCCATGCGCGAAGCCGCGCCCGCCAGGGCCGAAGACGCCGGTCGCATGGGCTTCGTCGATGACGAGGAAGGCCTCGTCGGCGTCGGCAATCCGGGCGAGCTCCACGAGCGGGCCCGTGTCGCCGTCCATGCTGTAGAGGCTCTCGACGACGATCCACACGCGCCCGGGGCCGCCGTTGGCGCGAAAGCTGCGGATCGCGTCCGCAAAGGCGCCGGCGTCGTTGTGCGCCACGGCCTGCGACCGCGCGCGAGAGAGCCGCATGCCCTCGTGGCAGCTCGCGTGAATCAGGGCGTCGAAGAGGATGAGATCGCCGCGCTGCGGCAGCGTCGCCAGCAGCGCCTCATTGGCGGAAAATCCCGCCCCGAAGAGAAGCGCGCTCTCCGAGCCGAAGAAGCGCGCCGCCTCCTCCTCCAGCGCCTCGTGCTCGGGATGATCGCCGCGCAGCAACCGCGAGCCGCCGGCGCCGAGCGGCAGGCCGCGCGCAAGCGCCGCGGCTGCGGCCTCACGCAGCTCCTCGCTCGCAGCGAGGCCCAGATAGTCGTTCGAGGCGAAATCCACGCCCCTGGCGCCGCAGAGCGCGCGGAGGCGGTCGTTTTCGCGCAAGGTCGCGAGGTCGGCGACGTAGCGATCGAGGAAGTCCTGCGGCGGCGCGGTCATGCTTGCGGGGCAGCCTACCGACTTGCGGCGCCCAAATCAAAGTCGTGGGCCCACCGTCGCGGCCTACTGCGACATCCTCAGGAACAGATCCACCTTCGCGGCGATGTTGATGACCGACATGACGAGCCCCAGCCAGATCGCCACGGTGAGCGCCCAGAATCGCGCATCCTTGTGCATATTTTCCTCCGCTGGGCCTCGGCGGCAGCATGCCTCGTCTTAACCCTTTCGCGCAAGAGCCGAGCCTTGCGCAGCGACGCCCACGCGGCCAAATAAGCTTGCGGAAGGGAGAAAGGTCATGGCGTCGGAACAGACTCGGCCCAAGGCGCCGCCACTGCGCCTTCACGCGCTCGACGAGGAAGATCTTCATCTGCTTTCGGCCTGTCTGCAGGACGCCCTGTTGCGCGTCGGCGACATGGCCTTCCTCCCGCACAAGCGCCGCTTTGCGCTCGTCGCCGACCGCTTCGACTGGGCGGCGGACGCTTGCGACGGCGTGCGAGAGCGCGCCCGCGCCGGGCTGCATTTCGAGGCCGTGCGCCACGTGCGCTACAAGGGGGTGGCGCGCGACTATCCGAACATGGTCCTGGAGCTGCTCACGATTTCCTTTGCGGCGGGACCCGAGCCCGAAGGACGCATCCAGCTCAATTTCGCCGGAGGCGCGGCCATCTCGCTCGATGTCGATTGCATCGAGGCGCAGCTCGGGGACCTCGGCCCGCGCTGGCGGGTCGCGTCCCGTCCGGCGCATGAGCTTGACGAGGGCGCGGCCGCAAGGTCATGACAGTCTCCTGAAAACGCCCGCTGGAGACGGACATGACCCTGCGCCTCGACGCCTCGGCGCGAGACTTCGAAGAAAATTTTGCTGCGCTGCTCGCCATGAAGCGCGAGCAGGCGCCCGACGTGGACGAGGCCGTGCGCGAGATCATCGCGCAGGTCGTCGCGCGCGGGGATGCGGCGCTCGTCGAGCTCTCGCGCAAATTCGACCGCGTTGATCTCGACAAGACAGGCATCGCGGTTCCCGCTGACGAGATCGCCGCGGCGGAAGGCAAGTGTCCGGCGGGGCAGCTCGACGCGCTCGATCTCGCGCTCGCGCGCATCATGGCCTTTCATGAGCGCCAGCTGCCGCAGGACCTGCGCTTTCGCGACGAGCAAGGGGTCGAGCTCGGCTGGCGCTGGACGCCGCTCGACTCGGTGGGACTCTACGTGCCGGGCGGCACGGCGGCCTATCCCTCCTCCGTGCTCATGAATGTCGCGCCGGCCAAGGTCGCGGGCGTCAAACGCATTGTGATGGTCGTGCCGACCCCAGACGGCCATGTCGAGCCGCTCGTGCTCGCGGCGGCGAAGCGCGCCGGCATCACGGAAGTCTATCGCGTCGGCGGCGCGCAGGCGGTCGCGGCGCTGGCCTACGGCACGCGGACGATCGCTCCCGTCGCCAAGATCGTCGGCCCCGGCAACGCCTATGTCGCCGCGGCCAAGCGCCGCGTCTTCGGCCAGGTCGGCATCGACATGATCGCGGGGCCTTCCGAAGTGCTCATCATCGCGGACGCGACGGCCAATCCCGACTGGATCGCCGCCGACCTCCTGGCCCAGGCGGAGCACGACGCCTCGGCGCAGTCGATCCTGATCACCGACGACGCGGGCCTCGCCGACGCCGTCGCCAGGGCCGTCGAGGCGCGATTGTCCACGTTGCCGCGCAAGGAGATCGCCGGCGCGTCCTGGCGGGACTATGGGGCGATCATCCTGACGAAGACGCTGCAAGACGCGACGCCCCTCGCCGACCGCATCGCCGCAGAGCATCTGGAAATCATCGCCGAGGACGCCGAGGCGCTGGCGCTTTCCGTCAACAACGCCGGCGCGATCTTCATCGGCGGCTACACGCCGGAAGCCGTCGGCGATTACGTCGGCGGGTCGAACCACGTGCTGCCGACGGCGCGCTCGGCGCGCTTCTCCTCGGGCCTCTCCGTGCTCGACTTCATGAAGCGCAGCTCGATTCTGAAATGCGATCCCGACTCGCTGCGCGCGATCGGCGCCGCCGCCGTGACGCTCGGCGAGGCCGAGGGTCTGCAAGCGCATGCGCGCTCGGTCTCGATTCGCCTGAATTCCCTGGGGGCTTGAGTCCTTGGAGGCTGGCGCGCGCAATCGCCTGATCGACGTGACGCTCGACGAGAACTCGATCGGCCGCGGCTCGGCCGACCAGGAGCACGAACGCGCCATCGCCATCTTCGACCTGCTGGAGGAGAACAGATTCGGCGTCGTCGGCCATGACGGCGGGCCCTACAAGCTCGACATCGCGCTGCACGACGCCAAGCTGGCTCTGAAAATCTGCGACGCCGCGGACAATAAGATCGTCACGCACATTTTGTCGCTGACGCCCTTTCGCCGCATCTTGAAGGACTATTTTCTGATCTGCGAGACATATTATTTGGCGATACGCGCCTCGGCGCCGAGCCGGATCGAGGCGATCGACATGGGCCGGCGCGGCCTGCACAACGAGGGCGCGCAGCTGCTGCTGGAGCGCGTCGCCGGCAAGCTCGAGATCGACATCGACACGGCGCGCCGCATCTTCACGCTCGTCACCGCGCTGCACTGGAAGGGCTGACCATGGCGGCGCGGCGGCGTCCGCAGGCCGTGCTGTTCGCCTGCACGCTGAACACCGTGCGCTCGCCGATGGCCGAGGCCTTGGCGCGCCATTATTTCGGGCGCGAGATCTACTTCGCCTCCGCCGGCATCAAGCGCGGCGAGCCCGACGCCTTCGCCGTCGCGGCGATGGAGGAGATCGGCGTCGACCTTACGCGCCACAAGCCGCACACCTTCGAGGATCTGGAGGATTCCAACTTCGACGTGATCGTCACCCTGTCGCCGGAGGCGCATCATCGCGCGATGGAGTTCACGCGGACGCAGGCGGTCGAGGTCGTCTACTGGCCGACGCCGGATGCGACCGCCGCGCAGGGCGCGCGCGAGACGGTGCTCGACGCCTATCGCGATGTAAGGGATCGTCTGGCGGCGCGGATCAAGAATTTTTTGGCGCGCGGTTGAGCCATACGTAGATCAGCACCACGCGCTGACGCCAAGGCCCGTTTTAAGCCAACAACAAGCGCAATGTGTGAGTGCGAGCATGTGTGATTGCGAACGAAGCGAAGTAATTCAGGGCCAAGGACGCAATCTACACCGGCTTGCCGCGCGAATCGCCGAAACTGGGATATCTACAAAAGCTATCGATAATAACGGATTTTTGGTCGACATACGTGTTCCCGCTTGATAGTTGTAAAATTCTCAAACGCTGACAAGACACCGAAAACGGTCATCTTTGTCTCCGGGATGGCCGCTCGAGTGATCCGGCGGAGGTCACGATGAAGGTAGCGCTCGCGAAAGATGCAGAGGTCACTCCTTCCTCCGCGCCGAACGGCGATAGGAACGGCGCCGCGGGTCACGCCCTGCCTTTTGGGCGCGTCGCAAAACCGGGGGCGGGAACCGAGCGAGCCTTCTCCATGGGCTTTCGCCGAGCCGCGCTGTGGGCTGTGGGCGTCCTCGCTCTGGCCACTGGCGGATGGACTGTCCTCTATCCGCAGAAAGGCCAAGTCGAGACGACGACAAGTTCGGTCTCAAGCTCTCCCCCGGCGATCGCCGCGCTGGGCCGTTTGCAGCCGGAGTCGGAAATCAGGGTCATCAGCTCGCCGACCAATGGCGGCTTCAATCCTCGTATCGGGCGGTTGCTGGTCGACGAAGGCGATTTCGTGGAGAAGGGTCAGATTCTAGCGGAGCTCGACACGCTCAAGAACGCGGAATCGGACGTCGTCACCGCGCAAGCGGACATCGAACTCAAGAAGGCGAACTTGGCTCGCGTCGAGCATCAGTTCGAAGCTGATCTCGAGGCGCGAAAAATGGCGGTCGCCCGCTCTGAAGCCGACCTCGCGGTAAAGAATTCGGTGTACGCCCGCGCGGCAAAGCTTGGCGCGAAAAAGTTTGAGTCCGAGCAAAATGTCGAAGCGCGCCGTCTCGAGCGGGATTTGGCCGCGCGGACGCTCGAGGAGAACAAGGCGCAGCTGAAGCGTTTGGTGGCGGAACGCGACAACGTCCCGATTGACGTGGCCGTAGCTCAGCGCGAGCTGGTTTTCTCGGAAGCGGCGCTCACCCACGCCATGACGGCGCGGGAAGACGCCCTTGCGCGCGCGCCGATTGCCGGTCGGGTGCTGCGCATCAACACGCGGGCGGGCGAACGCGTCTCGACGACCGACGGGTTGCTCGAACTGGGCGATACGAACCAGATGATCGCGCTCGTCGAGATTTATGATACGGACGTCGGCCGGGCCTCCGTCGGAGCCGCCTGCGAGGTTTGGGCCGATTCGCTCGGTGAAAAGCCTTTAACCGGCAAGGTTGCCCGCATCTCGCAGTCCGTCAAGCGTCAAAGCGTGGTCAACAGCGACCCTGCGGCCAACACGGATCTGCGCGTCGTGGAAGTGCGGATCGCGCTCGATGAGGACTCGATCCAGCGCGCTGCGCCCTATTCCCGAATGCAGGTCAGGGCGCGATGCGAGGCCGCTCCCGCGAAGACTTGAGCCAACGCGCAGGTGGGATCTGGGCATGCAAGAGCTCGTTTCTGTTTTCATGTCGCGGACCCCCTTGGGTTGGCTACAGCTCATGCATAGGCCCGGGCGCATGTTCGTCGCCGTCATGGGCGTCGCGTTCGCCAATCTCCTGGTGTTCATGCAACTCGGCTTCATGGGCATGGTTTACGACACAACCATTATAACGCATCTCAACCTCAAGGGCGACATCGTGTTGACGGGATCGATCACGAGGCAACTGGCCGGCGTGGGCACGATGCCGAGGCGACGGCTCATCCAGGCGCTCGAGGTCGAAGGCGTTGAAGAGGCGGCGGCGCTTTATTACGCCAATGTCGATTGGATTAATCCCTACTCGAAGCAGAAGGGCACTTTCGGCGTGTTCGGGGTCGATCCGGACCGCCCCGTTTTCACGAACGATGAAATCAACAGGCAGCTCTGGAAGCTCAAAATTCCAGATACGATCCTGTTCGACAGGCGCGCTCGGGGCGAATGGAAAGACATTGTCCGGCGCGTCTCTGGCGGCGAAAGCGTCACAGCGGAGATCGCGGGGAGGCGCGCTTCCGTCGAAGGATTGTTCAGCATCGGGGCCGCCATCAACTCGGCAGGAATTCTGGTGACGAGCGACACGACCTGGCTGCGAATGAACGCGCAGCGATCCGCGGGAACGGTCAGCCTGGCGCTCGTTACAGTCAAGCCGGGCTATGATCCGGAAGAGGTGGCGAAGCGGCTCTCCGCATGGCTTCCCGCATCCGACACGAGGGTCCTCACCTATCCGGCGTTCATCGAAAAGGAAAAATCGTTTATGAAATCGGACAACACTGTCGCTTACATCTTCTCTTTCGGCGTCATCATGGGCCTGGCGATCGGCGCGGCCATTGTCTATCAAGTGCTGTCGAGTGACGTGGCGGATCATTTGAAGGAATACGCGACCTTCAAAGCCATGGGTTTCACGCAGGGCTTCCTCCTCGCGATCGTCTTCGAGGAAGCGCTCATTCTGGCCGTGCTCGGGTTTTGCCCGAGCCTCATTCTCTCCTTGGGCCTCTATCGAGTCGTGCAGTTGGCGACGGCGCTGCCGATGTTGATGCCGCTGGATCGGCCTGTGACGGTCTTCGCGCTCACGGTCGGCATGTGTTCTCTGTCGGGCGCCATTGCGACACGACGTCTCGCGAGCGCGGATCCGGCCGATGTTTTTTGAGCGTTCCTCGTCACTCGAATTAAATGCGGCCCCGGATCATGAACGAAGGCGGCTTGTTCTGGCTCTGCGCAAAGTGTCGCATTGGTACGGTGACGGAGAGTCGCGTAAGCAGGTTCTCTTCGACATGGATCTCGACGTCGCCTCGGGCGAAATTGTGATGCTCATGGGCCCTTCGGGCTGCGGCAAGACGACGCTGCTCACCTTGGCCGGCGCGCTGCGATCGGTGCAACAGGGAAGCGTCAGCTTCTGCGGGCGGGAGATGGCGGGCGCCTCGACGCCTGTTCAACTGGAGACGCGGCGTCAGATCGGCTTCATCTTTCAAGCGCACAACCTGCACAACAGTTTGACCGCCATCCAAAACGTACGCGCCTCCTTGGAGGTGCACGGCCCCTCTGAGCTAAAGAATTGGCGGGCGCGCTGCGAGGAGACCCTCGCGCGCGTCGGTTTGGCGGACAAGTTCGACAGCTACCCCGAGAAACTCTCCGGCGGCCAAAAGCTGCGTGTGGCCGTGGCTCGCGCTTTGGTCGCGCAGCCTCGACTCGTTCTCGCAGACGAGGCGACCGCCGCATTGGACCGTCGTTCTGGGCGCGATGTCACGGAGCTCCTGCGTAAGCTGGCGCGCGAGCAAGGCTCCGCCGTGCTGATGGTGACGCACGACAATCGCATTCTCGATATCGCGGACCGCATCGTCGAAATGGAGGATGGACGAATCCTTTCCTCCTTGCCGTAGGCCAGCGACGCAATGCACTGATGGGCGGTTGCCTCTTCCAGCCCCGTTAACTTGACGGTGCTCTTCAACCGACTCTATGCGCCGTCCGGTTCGCGCATTTCCGACAACGATAGAAGTTCCTAGCTTTCGAAGCCTTTGACGCAGTAGGATTGATCATGGCGTCCTAACGAAGCCCGTGCGCGCCAGAATGGCGCCTGCGCGGTCGAAGACCATGATCTCGAGCTCGAGTTCCGCCCCGCGCGGCGCCTGCGCCCCAGTCTCCCAGGCGCGGCGCGCGACGACTTTCGGCAGGCCCACGCCGGCCGCCTGCGCGAGTTGCAGCGCCTCCAACGCGGCGTCGCCGCCGGCCTCGCGCGCGAGCGCCGCGAGGCCCGAAAGATCGATCGGCGAGCGGCTCGAATGCAGGTCAAGCCTTCCCTGCGCGAGCTTGCCGAGCTTGGCCGCGGGATTTTGCAAGGCGGCGCCCGGCTTGGCTTGACGAAGCTCCGGCGATATTTGGGATTTCGATACGCTATCGCCGTGAGCTCCTAAGTCATCGAGCCGCCGGGGAAGGCTGGCGAGCTCACGGAGAACGAGCTTCTGCAAAGGGAATGGCGCGCCATGGCGTCGAAAGAAGATGTCGGCGCACAGGTTCTTGAGATCGTTCGTGCGCTCGTTGCGGAGCTGCACCCGAACCTCGTTGATCCTCGGCTTGTCCAGTTGAACAGCGATCTTGATCGCGACCTGGCCCTCGACAGCCTCTCCCGCGCGGAACTGGTTCAGAGGCTCGATCGCCATTTCAAGATCGAGCTTCCAGAAAGCCTGCTCGGAGAGGCCAATACTCCCGAAGACCTCGTAAAGGCCGTCGTTGAAGCCGGGCCTTCGGTCGTGGAGGCGTTTCACCGCGGGACCGGGAAGCAGTCCAAGCTCCAGGCGGTCGAAGAGCCAATCGAGGCGACGACGCTGGTCGAGGCGTTGACGCACCATGCGCGGCGCAGCGGCGAGCGCGAACATGTGCTCTTGTGGAAAGGCGCAAGCCGCCGGGAGCCCCTGACCTATGGCGAGCTTTATCGGAAAGCTTGCGTTACGGCGGGCGGCCTGATCGAACGCGGAATTTTGGCCGGCGACCGCGTAGCGATCATGCTGCCGACGAGTTGCGACTTCTTCATCGCCTTCTTCGGCGCATTGTTCGCGGGCGCCGTCCCCGTGCCGATTTACCCGCCATTTCGCTTGGCGCAAATCGAGGATCACCTGCTCCGTCAGGCGGGCATATTGAAAAACGCCGAGGCCTCAGCGCTGATTACGAGCAGCGAAATCCGTGTGGTCGGAGGGCTGCTCTTCGGCTTGGCGCATAGCTTACGGCATATCGCGACGATCGCCGACTTGGCTGAAGGCGCTACGCTAGCGGTCCCGTTGGAAGCGACTGCAGCGACGACGGCGCTGATCCAATATACTTCGGGAAGCACCGGCGATCCGAAAGGCGTCGTGCTGTCGCACGGCAATCTGCTCGCCAATATTCGCGCCATGGGAGCCGTTTTACAGGCCTCTTCAGAGGATAGAATCGTGAGCTGGTTGCCGCTTTATCACGATATGGGGCTGATCGGCTGTTGGCTCGGCAGTCTCTATTATGGCGCGCCGGCCCTCGTCATGTCGCCGCTCTCCTTTCTTGCCGATCCGGCGCGATGGTTATGGGCGATCCATGAGCATAGGGCGACGATTTCCGCCGCTCCCAATTTCGCCTTTGAGTTTTGTCTCAAAGCGATCGACGATGCGGCCGTCTCTGGGCTCGATCTGTCCTCATTGCGCGCCGTCCTCAACGGAGCCGAGCCCGTCAGCCCGATCACTATCGAGCGCTTTCTCGAAAGATTCGCCGGCGTCGGTTTCCGGCCGGAGATGATGGCGCCGGTCTATGGGCTCGCGGAAAACGCCGTAGGACTGGCCTTTCCGCCGATCGGAAGGCCTCCGCTGATCGATCGCGTCGACCGGGGCGCCCTCGACCGGGACGGCGTGGCGCGGCCGGTCGCGGCGGGAAGCGCGAACGCGGCGGCGCTCGTCGCCTGCGGACGACCGCTGCCGCATCATGAAATTCGCGTCATCGACGACCTCGGCCGCGAACTGCCCGAGCGCCAGGAAGGGCGTCTGCAATTCAAGGGGCCCTCGGCGACGCAGGGCTATTTCCAGAACCCCGGGAAGACGCGAGCGCTTTTCGACGGGACTTGGCTGGAGACCGGCGATCGCGGCTACATCGCGGGCGGCGACGTCTTCATCACCGGGCGCATCAAGGATCT
>DATHCI010000220.1:0-5726 GCA_035319645.1 Methylocystis sp.
TTTCGACGCCCATGTCGATGAGGCGCGTGATCGAGGCTGCGGCGCTGTTGGTGTGCAGCGTCGAGAACACGAGATGGCCGGTCAGCGAAGCCTGAATGGCGATGCGCGCAGTCTCGGCGTCGCGAATCTCGCCGATCATGATGATGTCGGGGTCCTGGCGCAGGATCGCGCGCAGCGTGTGCGGAAAGTCGAGGCCGATCGCGGGCTGCACCTGCACCTGATTGACCCCCTGCAGCTGGTATTCGATCGGGTCTTCGACCGTGAACACCTTGACGTCGGGCTTCGATAGCTCCCGCAGCGCCGTGTAGAGCGTCGTCGTCTTGCCGCTGCCGGTCGGGCCCGTGACGAGCACGATGCCGTTGGGGTTGAGCATGGTTCTCCGCAGCGTCTCCTGCGCCTGCGCCTCGAAGCCGAGCGCGTCGAAGTCGAGCGTGACCTGGCTGCGGTCGAGAATGCGCAGCACGATGCTCTCGCCATGCGCGGTCGGCAGCGTCGAGACGCGGAAGTCGATGTCGACGCCGCGGATCGGCAGCTTGATGCGTCCGTCCTGCGGCAGGCGGCGCTCGGCGATGTCGAGGCGCGCCATGATCTTGATGCGGGAGGCGATCGCGGCCTTGAGCCCGGGCGGCAGCGCCTCCGCCGTGCGCAGCACGCCGTCGATGCGGTAGCGCACGAGCACTGATTCGAGCGAGGGCTCGATGTGGATGTCCGAGGCGCGGGCCTCGATGGCGTCGGAGACGATCTGGTTGACGCGGCGGATCACCGGCGCTTCGTTCGCCATGTCGCGCAGGCGCTGCAAGTCGAACTCGCTCGCGGCCTCCACATGCGCCACGTCGTCCGTGAGCGCGGGCCCGTCGGGCTTCCTGCCATAGAGGCTCGACCACGCCTTCTCGAACAGCGCCGGCGTCATGAGCCGAAGGTCGAATCGCAGGCCCGTCGAATAGGCGAGCGCTTCGACGGGCTCCAGGTCCAGAGGATCGGTGACCGCGAGCTCCAGCCGGTCGCCCTTGATCGCGAGCGGCAGGATGCCGTTGGCGCGAATAAACTTTTCCGGGATCTCCTCGACCAGCGCCGGGGCCATGGGAAGATCGCGCGGCTCAATGACGGGGATTTGCAGGAACTTGCTCAGATGGCCGCAGAGATCGGTTTCCGAGACGAGGCCGAGCTTCGTCAACACGCGATCGAAGCGCTCCCCCGCCTGGCGCGCGGCCCGCTGGGAACGCTGCAGCGCAAGCTCGTCGAGCGCTCGCTCGCGCGTGAGATAGGCTCCGAACTCCTCGACGAAAGCCGGATCCTTTCCGTCGAAGCGCCGCGGCGTGAATCTCTGCTCTGCTTGGGAAGCAACCTGCATCAGCCGTTCTCTCGCTCGCCCTGCGCCCCACGCGCCGCGCTCCTCTGGTGCGCGATCCACAGCGATCCAGAGGCGCGTCCCGGGGACAGTCATATTAGCGCCGTCATTGGAGCATTTCTTGGATCGAAAGTCGAGTTCGGACGATGTCTATGAAGGGTTTGCCGCGTTGCGCTGGGGGGCGCGCGCTACTCGCAGTGCTGATCATCTCCGGCGCGACCGCGAGCGCCGAGGCGCGCGGTCGCGCGGCCGAGGCCGACGCGAAGCCCTTCTTCTATGCGACGGTCGAGGCTTGCGCCGCGGGCAAGGTCTTCTCGCGCGGCGAATGCGACGCAGCTTTCGGCAATGCGCTCGCCGCGATCAGAGCCCGCCGGCTGTTCTTCGCCTCAAGGATCGACTGCCTGCTCGAATTTCGTCTTTGCGAACGCCAGGACGGCGTCGGCGGATTTGTTCCTGCGCTGCTCGGCGTAGAGCTCGTGCGCGATCGCGGCGGCGGCGCGGCCACTCCCGTGCTCGCAGTTCCGACGCCCCGCGGCCTGCTGCCGCCGCAGCCGATCGCCGGTCGCGCCGAGCCTGCGCTGCGCGAACGCGAGCCGCTCGCCATCGTGCGCAGGACGGTCGTCGCTCTGCCGACGGACCACTTCGAACCCGTCGACCCGAGCGGCGTGCGCGATGCGTGGACGCACTTCCTGCCGCGCGAGACCCCGGCGCCTGAACCCACATTCTTCGAATCGGAGCCGGACAAGCCGCGCGAGTCGCCGCAAGCGCGGCGTCAACGCCTGGAGTCCGCGCCTTTCGTCGAATAAGGGGAGTCGGCGCGCATCCCGGGATCCGGGGATGCGCCTCAGATCGCGAAGTCGCCGCCCGCATCTTCTGTCGCGCCATAGCCGATCCTCGCGGCGCGCGCGGCGAGGTCATCGAGCGAGATCCGCTCCAGCCTGGCGTATAGCTCGGCCTCGATCTCCTCCAGCACGCCGTCCAGCCTCTTCTCGACGGCGTCCCGGCCTTCCTCTTCCGCTTCCGCTCTCAGGGCGACCTGGGTGATCTCGGCGAGCGTGAGCCTGCGGCGCTCGCGCGCGAGCTCGTAGCCGCCCAGCGGGCCGCGCAAACTCCTCAGCACGCCGGCGCGCACGAGGGCTTGCAACAGGCTCTCGAGACGTCGCGGCGGCAGATCGTAGCGCGCCGCGAGCTGGCGCGACGAGACGGGACGCGCCCGCGCATGCAGGGCGATGTCGAGCGTCGCCATGAGGGCGAGACGCGCCGCGCGCGGCAGCAGCGTCACTTGAGCGTCTCGTCGGCGAAGCCCGTCGAGCCGAAACCGCCCGCGCCGCGCAGAGTCTCCTCGAGGGCGTCCCGCTCCTCGAGCTGGGCGTGGGCGACGGGGGCGACGACGAGTTGCGCGATGCGCATGCCGCGCAGGATCTCGAAGGGACGCGCGCCGAGATTGACGAGCAGCGCCTTGAGCTCGCCGCGATAATCGCTGTCGATCGTGCCCGGCGCGTTGAGCACCGTGACGCCGTGCTCCAGCGCGAGCCCGGAGCGCGGGCGAACCTGCGCCTCGTAGCCTTCCGGCAGATGCAGCGCGAAGCCCGTCGGAATGAGCTCGCGCGCCCCGGGCTCCAGCACGAGCTTTGCGCCCGGCGCCAGCGCGGCGCGCAGGTCGAGCCCGGCGGCCCCCGCGCTCGCGTAATGCGGCAGGTCGAGGTCCTGCGCGTGCGGCAGCCGCAAAATCGTCACCCTCATGTCGTGGCCTCCGCTGCAAGCCGGCGCGCGAGCAAGCCCACGAGCCGCTCCGCCACGAGGGCCTTGCTCGCGCGCGGCCAGCTCTCGACTCCGTCTTGCGAAACGATGTGCGCTTCGTTCTCGTCCGCGCCGAACACCGGAGCGCTCACGTCATTGGCGACGATGAGATCGCAGCCCTTGGCGTCAAGCTTCTCGCGCGCATGGCGCAAGAGGTCGCTCGTTTCGGCGGCGAAGCCGACGACGAGCGCCGGGCGGTCGCTCGCGCGCGTCGCGACGCTTTTGAGAATGTCCGGATTCTCGACGAGGTTCAGCGCGGGCGGCGCGCCGTCGCGGGTCTTCTTGATTTTATCGGCGGCGGCCTCGACGCGCCAGTCGGCGACGGCGGCTGCGGCGATGAAGACGTCCGCGGGCAGCGCGCGCTCGACCGCCGCCAACATCTCGCGCGCGGTCTCAACGGTGATCGTCTCGACGCCGCGCGGGGCTTTGAGACTGACCGGCCCCGAAACGAGCGTCACCTGCGCGCCTGCGGCGGCCGCTGCGGCGGCGATGGCGTGTCCCTGCTTGCCGGAGGAACGATTGGCGATGTAGCGCACGGGATCGATCGGCTCATGCGTCGGGCCGGAGGTGACGATCACGCGCCGTCCCGAAAGCGGGCCGGAAGGGGAGAGCGACGCGATGATTGCGCCCAGGATCTGCGGCGGCTCGCTCATGCGCCCGGGGCCGTGCTCGCCGCAGGCCATGTCGCCGTCCTCTGGGCCGACGAAAAGCGCGCCGTCGGCGGCGAGCTGCGCGACGTTGCGCTGTGTCGCCCTGTTCAGCCACATTCGCACGTTCATGGCCGGCGCGTAGAGGACGCGCTTGTCGGTTGCGAGCAGCAGAGTCGTCGCGAGATCATTCGCAATTCCGTGCGCGGCGCGCGCAAGGAGATCGGCGGTCGCAGGCGCGACGACGATGAGGTCGGCCTGGCGCGACAGCGCGATATGCCCCATCTCGCCCTCGAGCGCCGCGTCGAAGAGGTCGGTCAGCACGCGTTCGCCGCCGAGCGCAGCGAAGGAGAGCGGCGTGACGAATTGCTGCGCGCCCTGCGTCATGACGACGCGAACCGAGGCGCCGGCTTCTCGCGCGCGACGCACGAGCTCCAGAGCCTTATAGGCGGCGACGCCGGCGCCGACGACAAGCAGCAGCCGCCGTCCGGCGAGGCTTTGCTTGCTCTGCTGCTGGTCCAAGTCGAGCTCCGTCCGAGTGGGGCGCGCGACCATACAGAGTTTCGCGCGCCTCCCCAAGAGTTGCGGAGGAGGCGGGCAAGGCGCGGTGGCGCGCTCACCTCCCGACGCGCTTGAGCTCCGGCTTCGCCGGCGGCTCGGCGGGCGTCGCCGCCGTGGGCCTTGTCACGCCATGAGCGAGCTGCGCGCCCAGCGTCAAAGCGCGCGCCTCGGTGACGCGCAGCGCGCAGTAGCCCATGTCCTCCTCCATGGCGTAGCCATGGCAGATGTCTTCCCTGCGGGCGGAAAAGCCAGCTTGGCCCTGCACCAGGAACTTGCGCATTTCCTTATCTTTTTTGTATTTGGCGTAAAGGGCGTGAAAGTTAGCGCGCACGGTCTTCTCGACCCGGGCGCGCAGCCCGAGCATTTCCTTGGCGCGCTTCGGGTCGAAGGCGCTCTCGCCCCAGAGCCCCCGGGGATCGGAGCGGCAATCGGCAGCCTTTATCTCGCAGGCCCCGCGGTCGTTGCCGACCAGGATCGCCCCGTCGAGCACCTGCAAGACGATCGGGCAGGCGGGGAATTCGGCCTCGTAGCGATGCAGCCCCGAGTCGTCTCCCTTCGGGCGCAACTGCATCGGCATGCCGGCGACCTCGACGCGGCAGGCCTCGCCGGAGCGCGAGATGCTGTCGCCGATGAGGGTCAACCGCGCGATGCGCAATTTGCCGTCGGCGTGCTCCAGCTCGATGACGCTGCGGGCGCCGTCGAGCGTGAGCGGCTTGTTAATCACCCCGTCTTCGCTCGGCGGCTTGGGCGCCAGCGCCGGCCCCGCGGCTTCCTCGTCGGCGCCGCCCTGTTTCTTGGCTTTGGGCTTTGCGGCGGGTCGCCTGGCCCCCTCCGTTGGCGAGACGACAGCGCCCTCAGCGGTCGGCGCCGCCGCGCCTGGAAGGGTGATCTGCGCAACGGCCTGCGACGACGCGAGGCAGCCGAGCAGCGCCGCTGTCTGGGTCGCGCGAAGGATCAGGCGGCGTTTCGACATTTCGACCAACCAGGACGGGCGCGCTGCCCAAGGGAGACCCGCCGGCTAGCGCGGCGAGAGCACCATGATCATTTGCCGGCCTTCCATCGACGGCTCGAGCTCAACCTTGGCGATCAGCGCCGTCTCGGCCTTTACGCGGGTCATGAGGCGATAGCCAAGATCCTGGTGCGCGATCTCACGCCCGCGAAAGCGCAGGGTGACCTTGACCTTGTCGCCCTCCTCGAAAAAGCGGCGCGCGGCCTTCATCTTGGTGTCGTAGTCGTGATCGTCGATGCCGGGACGAAGCTTGATCTCCTTGACTTCGACGATCTTCTGCTTCTTTCGGGCTTCGGCCGCGCGCTTCTGCTCCAAAAAGCGGTGGCGCCCATAATTCAAGATCTTGCAAACCGGCGGATCG
>DATHCI010000221.1:0-20603 GCA_035319645.1 Methylocystis sp.
CAGGACTGACCGCCATTTTGGAAGAACGATGCGTTTTGGCTTTCGACGCCGTCCAGATAGGCCGTTCTTGGAGTCGAATTGGGATCCGAGCCAGAATAATACTCCTGAGCAAACTCATTTTCATAGGGCACGGTGTCGCCAGGGCTGTTTCATTCTCATATGATCGCTGGCATTTCAAGAAGCATCTCGATGTCGATTGCGGCGCGCCATCTGGCGTTTTTGATGTTGTCGCAGCCGTTGGCTCTCCCAATGGCGGCTATGCCGGGCGCCCCTGCTGAAATTGCCCGAAAGTACATCATCAAACCCTCCGGCGACGAACTGCTTTCACATCATCTCGATTTCGTCTCCTCTCGCCCCTTGTTTAGGGGGTGACAAATTTGCGCATATCGCAGAAAAGCAGGCTTACGCGGAGTGCGCAGAAATAACCTTCCCCTGGCTCAGCTAGAGACTATTATCTGAGCGCGCAAGCCGCCGGAACGGTTCCGTCCTCTTTGGCGATAGAAAAATCTACACGAGGTCACTTCAAGGTTTGTGATTTATGGAATGGCCCGAGATCGGGATCCTCGCTTGCGCGATCTGTTCCTTCGGGATTGCAGCGGAATCGGGCGAACACATCATGGACGGACGATGCGGTAGAGAAAGTCGTCCTGCCCTCCTCGTTCGTGGCGGCGATTGTCTCGCTCTCGACGAGCACGGGCGCGAAGCCGCAGACCGGCGCCTGGTCCTGCGCCGCGCGGCGCCAATTGAAGATGAGGCTCGTGGAGACATCCCATCGCCGCGCGACCTCGGCGACGATCGCCCCCGGCGCATCCGCCGCCGCCAAAATCCGCTCGCGCTCGACAGCGCTCCACAGCCGCCGACGCTCCGGCCCCGTCATCACCGTCACCTGCGACATGTCACGCTGATTGGCCTAAACCTGATCGGCCCAAACCTTGATAATATTCTGGGGCTCTGGCTACACCCAAGCCGTTCAAGGAGCGGACGCTGAAGACGCTCAAGGAAAAACTCATCAAGATTGGCGCGAAGGTCGTTAGCTGTCGCCGCTACACGGCGCCGCATTCGCGGCGGGGACGTTCGTTACGTTGCGTCCCGCGAACGCCATAACGTGGCCTTCCAGATGGCGAAAGCCGCCTTTGCTCGACATGTTAGCTCACATCTTCCGCATTTGAGGAAAAGCGAGTTCGGCCTTCGAGTCTGGAGCCGTCGTGTGCGGCGGCGTGTTTCGAGAGACACGAGCGGTATGTTGCTTGAAAATTTCTTTCCAACGTGCTTCGGTCTTCGCCTAAATGACCATCTGCAGTAGGCGGGTGACACCTAAGATACGACAGAAAGGTGCTCTTCGCGCAACTCATTGAAACTAGAGGTTTTCTAATGGAGTGCGAGCAACCCTCAACGCCGCCCCTCACTGCGCCGAGCCTTAGCACGGTGATCGTGTCCGAGGTGAGCTTTTTGCGTGAGAGCCTGGCTGCGGCGCTGTCGCGTTATCCCGTCGTCGATGTCAAGGCGAAAGCCGGCTCGCGGGCCGAGGCGTTGCTCGCGACGCAGAGCTTTCAGCCGGTCTTGCTGCTGCTCGATGTGGCGTTTCCCGATCCCTTCGTGGCCATCGCCGAATTGGCCGCGCTTGCGCCGAGGTGCGCCATCGTCGCGCTGGCGATCATCGAGACCGCGCAAAACGTACTCGCCTGGGCGGAGGCGGGCGCTGCGGGTTACGTGCCGAATACGGCCTCCGTCGACGAGCTCGTCGGCAGGCTCGAACAGGTCGCCCGCGGCGAGCAGACCTGCTCGCCGCGCGTGTCGGGCGGGCTGATGCGCCGCGTCGCCGAAAGCGCCCGCCGCAGCGCAGGCTCGGCGACGAGCGCGGCGCTGACCCCGCGCGAGGCGGAGATTTTTGATCTGATCGGACAAGGACTGAGCAACAAGGAGATCGCCCGGCGCCTCGACATCGGGGTCGGCACGACCAAGTCTCACGTGCACAACCTTCTCTCGAAGCTCAGCTTGCATCGGCGCAGCGAGGCGATCCTCGCCCATGGCGCCCTCTCTCTTTCCCGACAAGCTTCCGCGCCGCTGGCCTGAACACGGCCTACGTCGCTTCTCTGTCACAACCTCGATCCTTGGATGCATGGCGCGCCGGTTGCACGCAATCTAAAGTCGCCGCGTGCCGACCACGGAAACGAGCAGCGGCAAGCTGCGGATAGGCTTGGCGCACATGACTGCGCTGCTAGCCGATCTCTTGCGGCGCGCGCTCGAGAGCCACGGTGAGTATGAGGTCTTCGACGCCGCCGCGCCAAACGCCTCGCCCCCGGACGTCATCATTCTCGGACCAAGCGCACGAGCCGGCACGGCGCGCGTCTGGAGACGGCGCTTTCCCGACGCCCGGATCATCGTGCTCGCCGCCGATCTTTCTCGCTTTCGCGGTCCAAAAAAGGGCGGCGCGCGCGAATTGACGCTCGAAAGCCTGCTTGCGGCCTTCCGCCGTTGATCGACGCGCGAACGCCCCCGGCGCATCGTCGCCGGGCGAAGGCCGTGCGGTCTATATCCCGGCTGAACCCTCTTCTCTTCCCTTAGATGCGTATGCGTGCGCCGCCTCGCCGGTATACTCGGGCTCGAAAACGAACGCGCAATCCGATCCGTCGCGCGTTTTTTTTAAAATTTCCGGCTGAGAGCCTGAGGCGGCGGCAACCGCGTCGAGAGCATGATTTCAGCGCCGGCGGCGCGGTCGCTCGGGAATGAGACGTCGAGGCCGGTCGGCGATGGGCGATGCGCTTTCGTCGCGACGGGAGGCAGAGGAGACCGGCGATGGGCTTCACATATCCGGGTGTCTATATTCAGGAATTGTCGAGCCCGGTCCATGCGATCGCGGCGGCTCCGACGTCGATCGTCGCCTTTGTCGGCTACACATTGTCTGGCATCGACAATCGCGCGCAAGCGATCTTCAGCTGGGGCGACTTTCAGCGGCTCTACGGCGGGCTCGCTTCAAACAGCGAGCTCGGCTACGCCGTCCAGCAGTTCTACAACATCGCCGGCAGCGGCGCGCAGGCCTATGTCGTGCGCACGCCGATGCACTACGACCCGACGAAGTCGCCCGTCATCTATGCGACGGCCGCATTCGGCGCGGGGCAGGGCGCGAATTCGGCGCTGACCTTCAGCGCGCTCAGCAGCGGGCTGTGGGCGAACGGTAAATTGCTGATCGACGTGGATGTGCAGGGCCTGAACCTCGGCGCGGCGCCGTCCGGCGATCCGCTCTCGTTCAACCTCACGATCACCAACCTCGTCGACGGGTCGACCGAATATTTCCCGATGCTGACGTTGAACAACGCCGCTCAGAATTTTGTCTCCAACGTCGTCAACGACATCGATAACGGGTCGCAGTTGGTCAGCGTCGCGACAAATTTGCCGACGCCGACGTCCAGCGTGACGGCCCTCGCGCCGACCGGGCTCGTCGGCGCAGCGCTCGCCCTCACGACGCCTACGCCCGGAGGACCGTCCTATCTCGAAAGCGTGAACGGCCCCATCGGCGGCGCCGCGACGACGACGACGGCGTCGGGCGATTTCGGCGTCACGCTAAACATGCCCGGCTACACGACAACCGCCGTGTCGGCCAAGGTATTCGCCAAGGGCGCGCCGATTCCGCAGACCGTGCAAGGCCTCGCGGCGCAACTGCAGACTGCGCTCAACGCGCAGCTCGCTATCGCCGTCAGCGGCGCTTCACTGACCTGCACGGCGGCGCCCGTCGGAACTGCCGGCAATTTTGGGATCCGCGTCAACGCCAACCTGCCCAACGCGCCCGACATCGTCGTCACCGTCACGGCCCCGTCGTCGCCGCTCGGCGACGCTTCGGCGGCGCTCGGGCTCAGCGCCGCCGAATCGCCTGCCTCCAACGTCGCCCACTACGCGCTCGGATCCCCATGGAAGCAGGCGACCCCGATCGCCAACTACACCACCACGGCGGCGACGCCGCCGGCCGGCCTGCCGACCAGCGCGGAGCTGATCGGCGACCCGGGCTCCTACACCGGCATTTACGCGCTGCTAAAAATCCCGGCGTTCAATCTGCTCTGCATTCCCGAGGCGGCGCGGGCGCTGCCCGGCGCCTCGAATTCACCGGACTCGAGCGTCAACGGACCCCAGATCTATTCAGCCGCCGCGACGCTCTGCGTGCAGCAGCGCGCGATGCTGCTGATCGATCCGCCGCCGAACGTGACGACGGTCGCGGGCGCCGTCGATTGGAAGTCGACGGCGATCGGAGTCGTCAACCAGAACGGCGCCGCCTTCTGGCCGCGTCTGCGGCTGTTCGATCCGCTCACGAACCAGATTCGCACGTTTGCGCCCAGCGGCGTGGTGGCGGGCGTCTATGCGCGCGCGGACGGCGCCAACGGCGGCCCCTGGGTCGCAGCAGCCGGAATCAACGCAACTTTGGACGGCGTCCAGAACATGACCTACATCATGAGCGACGCCGAGCAGGGACTGCTCAATCCGCTCGGGCTCAACTGCTTCCGCAATTTCCCGATCTACGGCTCGGTGCTGTGGGGCGCGCGCACGCTGGTCGGCGCGGACGCCATGGCCAGCCAGTGGAAATACATTCCCGTGCGGCGAACCGCGCTGCTCTTGGAATCGAGCCTTTACCAGGGCACGCAATGGGCGGTGTTCACCCCCAACGACGAGCGACTGTGGGCGGCGTTGCGGCTCAACATCGGGGCTTTCATGCAGACGCTGTTCCTGAAGGGCGCCTTCCAGGGCCAGACGCCGGCCGACGCCTATTTCGTGAAATGCGACAGCGAGACGACGACGCAGGCCGATATCGACAACGGAGTCGTCAACGTGCTCGTCGGCTTCGCGCCGCTGGTGCCGGCCGAGTTCGTCGTCATTCAGATTGAGCAACTCGCGGGCCAGTCGAGCTCGTAACGCTCGAACCACTCACGGCCCTGCCGTTGCGCGAGACGAGGAGGACAAGATGGCGGATTTCACGGTCAGCTCGTATCGTTTCGACCCATATAAGAATTTCAAGTTCCGGCTCAAATGGGATGGGCGCTACATCGCCGGCGTCAGCAAGTGCTCGGGCCTTTCGCGCACGACGCAGGTGATCAAGCACCGCGACGGCGGCAGCCCCTCGACCCCGTTTCTGTCGCCGGGGCAGTCCGAGTTCAAGCCGATCACGCTCGAGCGCGGCGTGACGCACGACCTCGATTTCGAGGCCTGGGCGGCGAAAGTCTGGCAAATCGGCGCGGGCCTGGGCGCCGAAATCTCGCTGAAGGATTTCCGCAAGAGCGTGATTCTCGACTTCTTCAACGAGGCCGGACAGCTCGCGATCTCCTACAAGATCTATCGCGCCTGGGTGTCGGAATATCAGGCGCTGCCCGATCTCGACGCCAACGCCAACGCCGTCGCGATTCAGCACATCGTGCTGCAGAACGAGGGTTGGGAGCGCGACACGTCCGTGCCCGAGCCGAAGGAGCCGAGCTTCACGTCGACGGCGGCCTGACGCGGCTGCGGCTTGTGCGACGGCTGCACGGGCGCCAATGGCAAGCGAGGTTTTTTGATGCGAGTTCTGACGGGCGAAAGCGTGCTGACGGCCTGGGAGCGAGGTCTCGAAACGTCGCCGGAAAGAGCTGCGCTCGCGGCGCTCGCGCTGGCGGAGCCGGAGCGCGCCCCCGACGATTTGGCGCGGCTTCCGCTCGGGGAACGCAACGCCAGGCTGCTCGAGCTGCTGGCGGCGACACGAGGCCGGCGCCTCGCCGGATTCACGCAGTGCGAGCGCTGCGGCGCAAAGCTCGAGTTCGCGTTCGATTCGGTGGACTTGGCAAACGATCTGCGCGCGCGAATCGGCGCGATGGCGCGGGCGGCGGCCGTCGCGCGGCTGCGTCCCGCGAACACGCTCGATCTGCTTGCCGCCGCCCACGCGAAGGACGAAGCGGAGGCGCGCTCCATCCTGCTCGCGCGCACCCTATGTTTCGACGCGGCGTCAGCCGACGACGAGAGCGAGAAGTCCGGCGGCCGATGGCTCGCGCGACAGCCGGCAAACGTCGTCGAGTCCATCGAAGAGGCCTTCGAAAGCGTCAACGCCGCCGCGGAGATTCGCGCGCAGTTTCAGTGCGCAGCCTGCGGCGACGCGGCGGTTGTCGACGTCGACCCGGCGTATTTCCTCGTCGACGAGATTTCGCGCGCCGCGCGCCGGCTTTTGCAGGACGTCCATGAGCTCGCCTGCTCCTATGGCTGGAGCGAAGAGGCGATCCTCGCGATGAGCGACGCGCGACGCTCGGCCTATCTGGAGTTGCTGCGCGCATGAGCTCTGTGCTGGCGAGAATGGCCCAACGCGCGCTCGGCGCGCGGCCGACGGCGGAGGCGCTGAAGCCGTCGCGCTACGAGCCGCAGCCGTCCGGCGTGAGGCTCCCGCCGCGCGAGGATGCCGCGTCGTCGTTCGACTCTGAACGACATGTCGAGGCGGCGCCTGCGTCCGCGCCGCAATCGTCTCAGCAGGCGCCGCTCGACGCGCGAAGACCGAGCGCGGCGCGTCAGCATCCCGCGCTCGGTTCCTCGCTCCAGGAGCCGTTCGACGAACCGCGCGAGAGCAAGGCCGTTGCGGCGAGCGACTACTCCAGCCCGATCGCGACCGAGGTCTCCGAAACGACGGCCGATGCTTCCGACCGTGCGCAGCAGCGCGGACGACGCCCTGACGAGACGGTTTCCCTGGCGTTCCCGTCCGCGCAAGAGATTCTTGTCGCGCGAAGCCGCGCGTCGGACGCCGCGCTCGCCTCCGAGGCCATGCTGGAAGGCGAGCGCAAGGCCGCCCTTGCGAAGGACGATGCTTCCGACCGCGCGCAGCGGCGCGGACGACGCCATGATGAGACGGTGTCTCTGGCGCCCCCGTCCGCGCAGGCGATCCTCGTCGCGCAAAGCCGCGCGTCGGACGATGTGCTCGCCTCCGACGCCAAGCCGGAGGACGAGCGCAAAGCCGCCCACGCAAAGGCCGACGTCTCCGCGCGCGCCGCCGGCGTTCCGCCGCGGCTCTCCCCTGCCGCCGCGCCCGTCGAGACGAAGACCGAAATTCACATATCGATCGGCGCGGTCGAACTGCGGGCGCCGAGACCTCTGGCCCCGCTTCAAACGCAGCCGTTTCGCCCCCGCGTGAGCCTCGATGAATTCCTGGGCCGCAAACCGGGAGCGTCGGGATGAGCGACTATCTCGCCGTCGGCGCCGTAACGGCGGTGCTCAAATCTCTGTTGAACGCGGCTTTGACTGACGGTGGGCCGGCGACCGTCCTCGCCTCGCCCCCCGGCGTCACCAACGTTCCGCCGGACTTCATCACGACCGGCGGCACGGAGATGCCGCAGCTCAATCTGTTCATGTACTACGCGACCATGAATCCCGCTCTGCGCAACCTGAACCTGCCGGCGGTCGATTCGAACGGCGCGACGATCGGGAGCCCGCCGCTCGCGATCAACCTCCACTATCTCGTGAGCGCCTACGGCTCGCAGCCCTACGACGCCGAGATCTTGCTCGCCTTCGCCATGCAGGTCTTTCACAACACGCCCGTCGTGCCGCGCACGACCATACAGGCGGCGCTGGACGCGCTGTCCCAGACGTCGGGCCAATCCTCCGAGGTGAAGCTCGTCGTCAAGAGCGATCTCGCGAGCCAGATCGAGCATATCCGCATCACGCCCGAAGCGCTCACGACCGAGGAAATCTATCGGCTGTGGACCGCGTTCCAGGTCCATTATCGGCCGACCACCTCGTATCAGGTGTCCGTCGTTGTGATCCAGAACGCGCAGAACTATCAATCCAATCGGCCGGCTTTGAGCCGCGCCTTCGTCGCCCTGCCTCTTTCGGCGCCCACCATCGCGTCGGTGACCCCGGTGCAGGCGGCGCCCGGGCAGACGCTGAAGATCGAAGGGTCGAACTTCCTCTCCGGCCCGCCGTCCGCCACGCTCGTCGCGTTCGACCAGGGCCAGCCCATTCCGGTCGGGACGATTCAGAACGATCTCATTCGCGTCACGCCGCCGAGCACGCTTCCGGCGGGGCAGCGCACCGTGCGGGTTCTGCGCAACGTCGTGTTCCCCCCGAACGCGACGCGGACCGGGTTCCCGTCCGCAGCCTTTCCTTTCCAGATCGTCCCGGTGATCGCGGAGCCGACGCAGCCGCCCTATTCGGTAAAGCAGGGCGCGACGCTCGCGATCACGTTGGCGCCCGCCGTGGGCAGCGCGCAGACGGTCGTCGTCTATGTCGGCGACACGGCGATTCCGCAGCCGCAAAGCCCGCTGGCGGCGCCGTCCTCCTCGACCACGGTGACCGTGACCGTCCCGGCTTCGATCCCCGCCGGAACCTATCCGTTGCGCGTCGAGGTCGACGGGGCCCAGAGCCTGCTCGCGCTCGATCAGACGCCGGCAAGTCCGACGAACGGGCAATGGCTGCCGCAAGTGCAGGTGACGACATGACCAACGGAACGCGCGGCGCGCGCGCGGGAGCGATGTCGCGAAGCGGGAGACGGCGGACGCGAAGGCGATGAAGGAAGACTGGCCGAGAATGTCGTTGTGGGCGGAGCTGGAGCGCGTATACCAGCGCCTTCGGTCCGGCGGCGATCGCGTCGAGCAAGCGGCGGATCTGAGCGGCGCGGTCGACGCGGCGCGGCCATTCCCCTCGGCGTTCGCGGCGATTCCGGAACGCGCGCTCGCAGTCGCCGCGCTCGCGGAAACCTTCGGCCTCAGCGCTTTCGAGACCGATCTGCTGCTGCTCTGCGCGGGCGCGGCGCTGGAGCCGCGGTTTGCCGAAGCGCTCGCGGCCGTGCAGCCGCAAAACGCCGCGCCGACCTTCGGCCTCGCGGCCGCACGGCTCGACGGGCCGCACTGGAGCGCGATGAGTCCCCTGCGGCCGCTGCGCTACTGGCGGCTGGTCGAGGCTGGCGCGGGGCCGATCCACCAGGCGCCGCTGACGGTCGATCCGCGGGTTCTGCATGCGCTGCTCGGCGTGCGAGGCCTCGACGAACGACTCGAATATCTTCTGCAGCCTCTCGCCGACGACGGCGGGCGCGAGGAGGAGACGAACGGCGCCTTTGCGGAAGCCGCCGCGCGCGGCGTCGCCCACTGGCGGCGCGGGGCCCCGGGCGCTGCGCTGCTTACGGGCGCCCGCGCGTCCGAGCGCGCGGCGCTGTTTCAAGCGATTCGACGACGCAGCGGTCTCGACGCGTGGACGCTCGAAGCCGGCGATCTCCCCGCGGCGGCCGACGCCCGCGAGCAGTTGGCGCGGGCAGTCATGCGAGAAGCGGCCTTCTGGCCGGCGGCGCTCTACTTGCGCACCGACCGGCTCCAGGATGCGAGCGCGCTGGACGCATGGCTCAAGCGCATCAGCGCGCCGATCGCCGTCGATGTCGAGCCGGGCTCGGCGGCTGAAAAGCTGCGCGGCCTGCGCCTGTGCGCGCCCCCGATGAACACCGCCGAGCGCAAGGCCGTCTGGCGGTCGCGACTGGGGCGTCGCGCCGAAGCGATGGACGTCTCGCTGGATCGGATGATCGAAGCGTTTCCGCTCGATGCGGGCGAGATCGCGATGACCGTCGACGCGCTGGCGGACGAAGAGGAGACGCCCGCGCTCGAAGCCAAGGCCTGGGCTTATTGCCGCGCCGCGGCGCGTGATTCGCTTGAGGGTCTGGCGACGCTTTCGACCAGCGCCGCGGGCTGGCCGGATCTCGTGCTGCCCGAGGGGCAGATGGCGATCCTGCGCCAGGTCGCCATGCATGCGCGGCACGCCGCGCGCGTCAACGAAGACTGGGGCTTTGCGACCCGCTACGGACGCGGGCTCGGATTGTCGGCGCTGTTTTCGGGGGCGAGCGGCACCGGCAAGACGATGGCGGCCGCCGTGCTGGCCCACGAGCTCGAGCGCGATCTCTATCAGATCGACCTCGCCAACGTGATGAGCAAATACATCGGCGAGACCGAGAAGCACCTGCGCAAGATCTTCGACGCCGCCGAGCGCAGCGGCGCGATCCTGCTGTTCGACGAGGCCGACGCGCTGTTCGGCAAGCGCAGCCAAGTGCGCGACAGCCACGACCGCTACGCCAATCTCGAGGTCAGCTACCTGCTTCAGCGCATGGAGAGCTACCGCGGCGTGGCGATCCTGACCACGAATCTGCAGAATTCGCTCGACGCCGCCTTTCAGCGGCGGCTGCGCTTCGTCGCGCATTTCCCTTTTCCCGAAGAGCAGAGCCGCGAGCGCATATGGCGCGGCGTCTTCCCGAAGGCGGCGCCGACACAGGGCCTGGATTACGCGCGCCTCGCGCAGCTCGCGGTGACCGGCGGCACGATTCGCAACATCGCCATACTCGCGGCGTTCCTCGCCGCGGAGGACGGCGAGCCTATCGGCATGCGCCACGCGCTCGCCGCCGCGCAGACCGAATACGGGAAGCTGGACAAGCCGCTGTCTCCCTCAGAAATTCGGGGATGGACATGAGGAGCGTGCGCATTTCCGTGGACCGCCTCATCGTGGAGGGGCTCGCGCCTTCGCAGCAACGCCAGTTCCTGGTCGAGCTCGAACGGCAATTGCACGAATTCGCGCGCGGCGGTCTCGCGCAGTCCCTCGAAGGCGGCGGCCGCCGCCGCTTTGGCGCTATCGACGCCGGCGTGCTCCGACCCGGCGCGGGACCGGCGCAAGCGGCGGCGCAAATCGTGCAAGGATTGCGCGGCGCGGTCGGCGGCGCGCGCGGCGACCACGGAAGAGGCTCGGAGGGCGGCGGCCATGTCTAGCGTCTCGCCGCTCGTGAAGAAGGGCGCGCTGCTCGTCTACGAGCCGAACACTGGGATTCCGCTCAGCACGATCGCGTTTCAATACAACCCGGAAACCCTGCGGCGCAGTCTGCAGCCGCAGGGGGTCGGCGACCAGCCCGACCGCACCGAGGTGCTGCGTCTCAAAGGACCGGCGATCGAGACGATTCACTGCGACATCGAGATCGACGCGACCGATCTGCTCGAGCAGCAGGATGCGACGACGTTGGCCTACGGCGTCGCGCCGCAGCTTTCGACGCTCGAGCTGCTCGTCTATCCGTCGAGCTCGGTGCTCATCGCCAATGAAGTTCTTTCGCTCGTCGGTACGATCGAGATCCTGCCGATGTCGTCCAATCTGACAGTGCTCGCGCTCGGCCCCAATCGCGTCGCGCCGGTGCGGCTGACCTCGATCGAGATCACCGAGGAACAGTTCGACCCGCAGCTGAACCCCATTCGCGCGAAGGTCTCGTTGGCGATGCGCGTACTCAACGTCAACGACGTCGGATTCCTGACGCCGGCAGGCGCCATGTACATGGCCTACCAGATGAGCAAGGAATCGATCGCAAGCGCCTGAAGAGACGAGGAGGGCGGACGATGGACAACGGGTTGGCGGCGCTCGTTCAGGCGGGCGTCGGGACGGGCGCGCCGACGAGCCCGAACAGCCGCTATTACGGCGCTGGCGTCGAGCAGACGACGATCGGCGGCGCGCTCCCGGTCTCCTACCTCTCGCGGCGGATCATTCCGCAGATGGCCGTCTACACGCAAACGCAGAACTACATCGTCGCGGCCGGCGACAGGCTCGACAACCTCGCCGCGCGCTATCTCGGCGACCCCTTGCTGTTCTGGATGATCGTCGAGGCGAACGGCGTCCTCGACGCCGACAGCCTGCTGGCGGAGCCGGGCCGCACGATCGTCATTCCGCTCGTCAGCGGCATTCCTCCGAAGGCGCGCAATGGCTAGCCCCTTGTACTTGACCCTGCTCATCGGTCCGATGGAGCCCGTGCCGGCGCCCAAGCCGCTCGCCGACGCGCTGCTCTCCGTCGAGGTGACCGAAAGCGCGACGGGCCGCAGCGGCTTCCAGCTCGTCTTCACGCTGGGCGACAATTCAATTCTCGAAACCTTCTTCCTGCTCGCCGGCGCCGCCCCCTTGCCGCTCATTCGCGTCGTGCTGCTGGTGACATTTCCCGGTCTTCCTCAGGTGCTCATGGACGGCGTGGTGCAGCACGCGGAAGTTCAGCCGGACGCGATGCAGGGATCGTCGAAGCTCGTCGTCACCGGCGAGGATCTGACCGCGCTAATGGATCTGATCGACTTGAGCGGCCTGCCCTATCCGGGCATGCCGTCCGAGCTGCGCGCGCTGACGATACTCGCCAAATATGCGATGTTCGGCGTGGTCCCGGAGGTGATCCCCTCCCCCGCGCCGGACATTCCGATCCCGCTCCTGCGAACGGCGGCGCAGAAGAAGACGGACTATCAATATCTCCTGCATCTCGCGCAGGAGATCGGCTACGTCTTCTACCTGGTTCCCGGCCCGCTGCCGGGCATGAGCCAGGCCTACTGGGGGCCGCAGCTGCGCCTTGGCTTGCCGCAGACGGCTCTAAACGTCAATCTCGACAGCTGGACCAACGTCGAGAGCCTGAGCTTCAACTTCCAGCCGCGGAAGGCGGTTCTGCCGATCGTCTACATCCAGGACCCGATCAGCAAGATCCCCATTCCCATCCCCATTCCGCCGGTGACGCCGTTCGATCCGCCGATGGGCGCCGCGGTGCTTCCGCCACAGAATATCGAATTTCTCACGGGGACCGCGAAGGACAATCCGGCGATCGCCCTGATGAAGGGCTTCGCGAAGGTCGCCGAGAACGACGACGTGGTTGTGGGCGACGGCACGCTGGACGTGCTGCGCTACGGTCAGCCGCTGCGCGCGCGAAGCCTCGTCGGCGTGCGCGGCGCCGGGATCGCGTTCGACGGCATGCATTACGTCGAGTCGGCGACCCATCGGCTCAAGCCCGGCGAGTACAAGCAGAGCTTCAAGCTGCGGCGCAATGCGCTCGTGGCCAACACCCCGGTCGTGCCGTCGCTGCCGTTCTGAAGGCGAAAACGAAGAGGTCTCGAAGTGAAAGGCGAGCATTACGGCAAATTCCGCGGCACGGTGGTCGACAATGTCGATCCCATGATGATCGGCCGGCTGATGGTGATGGTGACCGACGTCACCAACGTGCTCCCGACGACCTGGGCCATGCCTTGCCTGCCCTTCGCCGGCATTCAGAACGGAATGTACGCAGTGCCGGCGATCGGCTCCGGCGTGTGGATCGAGTACGAGCAGGGCGATCCGGACTATCCGATCTGGTCCGGCTGCTTCTTCGGCACGGCGGCGGAGACGCCGGCGCTGGCGATGGCGACGCCGCCCGGCCTGCAGACGGTGGTGATCCAGACCATCGGCCAGAACACGCTGATGATCAGCGACACGCCGGGGCCGACTGGCGGCATCCTCATCAAGTCGCAGGCGGGCGCGATGATCTCGGTTTCCGACGCCGGCATCATCATCAGCAACGGGCAAGGCGCGACGATCGTCATGGAAGGCCCGTCGGTGACGATCAACGAAGGCGCGCTTGAGGTGATCTGATGCCCGGGTTTTTGTTGCATCAAGGCGCGGTGGTGACCTGCGCGCACGGCGGACAGGCGACGCCGACGACGCCCAATCCGCGCGTGCTCGTCATAGGCATGCCGACCGCGACCATCGCGGCGCCCTGGGTCGTCGCCGGCTGCCCTGGCGTGCCGGCCGTGCCGATCCCGCCTTGCGTCACCGGACAATGGACCTTGGGCACGCTGCGGGTCACGTCCATGGGTCAGCCGCTCGCCGTGCAATCGGGCGCAGCCGTCACCGCCCCAGGCGGCGTGCCGCTGCTCCCGGCGACGATGCAGACCCGAGTCCAGGCCATGTAGCGGGCGCGCCCATGAATCTCGCCTTTCCCTTCGCTTTCGACGCATCGGGCAGGACGGCGCAAGCCTCTCTCGCCGACCACGTCTACGACATGATCGAGCTGATCCTGTTCACTTCGCCCGGCGAGCGCGTGAACCAGCCGACCTTCGGCAGCGGCGCGGCGCAGCTGCTGTTCGCGCCGAACAGCGACGTGCTCGCCGCCGCGCAGCAGCAGGCGATTCAGGCCGGCCTGCAGCAGTGGCTGTCCGATCTCATCCGCGTCAATTCCGTGACCGTCCTCGCGCAGGAGTCCACGCTGACGGTCACGGTCGTCTACACGCTCGTCGCCAACAAGCAGCAGCAGTCTCAACAATTCCTTTATGGAGGGGCCAGCTCGTGACGGCTCTCGCCTCGCTGAAGCAGCGCCGCTACCTCGTCGAGCAGTCGACGGGCGTTAACGGCCTCGATTATCTCGAAGTGCTCGGCTCGCCCGGCTGCGGCGACCAGCTGGCCCTGACGTTCTTGAAGGACGCGCGCACTCTCGCGCTCACGCCTGCCAACATTTCCCTGACCGGAGGCGCGCCCGTTCAGGCGACGCAGGTGCAGCCGGCGACCAAGGACGATCCGCTCACCGTCACTGTGCAGCTCAGCGGCACGGGGGACTTTTCTTCCTACACGCTCACGCTCGTCAAGGCCGCCGCCGATCCGGATCCGCCGCAGGGGATCGATCCGCAGCTGAACCGGGCCGTGTTCTCCTTCAAGGCGAGATGCCCGGCAGTCGTCGATTGCCGACAGACGCAATGCTGTCCGTCGGATCTCTCGAGCCCGCCGGACATTCACTATCTCGCGCGCGATTACGCCGGATTCCGGCAAGCTATGCTCGATCGTCTCTCGACGCTTGTCCCGGGCTGGAGCGAGACGCATGAAGCCGATCCCGCCGTCACCCTCGTCGAGGCGCTGTCCTACGCCGCCGACCGCGTGAGCTATCTGCAGGATGCGGTCAACACCGAGGCTTACATCGGCACGGCGCGCAGCCGCATCTCGCTGCGACGGCATGCGCGGCTCGTCGACTACCAGGTGAGCGAAGGCGCGAACGCGCGCGCCCTCGTTTTTCTGCGCGTGAACGCGCCCGTGACGGTCAAGAAAGGCGCGCCCGGCGCGCCGGGCGCGCAATTCTTCCCGCTCGTGCCGGGCCTCAGGCCCTCGATCGATCCGAATCTCGACCCCTTCGACGCCGACGCGCTGACTTCGGGCCCCGGCCCCGCGTTCGAGCCGCTGCAGGACGTGACCCTGCAGCCCGAACAAAACGAAATGCCGTTCTACGCCTGGCGCGAGCCGACCTTCTGCCTGCCCGCGGGCGCGACGCAGGCGACGCTCGAGGGCGTTTTCTCGACGCTCGCGGCCGGCCAAATCCTCATCTTCGAGGAAAAGGCCGGGCCGACGACCGGCGACCCCGCCGACGCGGATCCCAATCATCGCTTCGCGGTGCGGCTGACCTACGCCTCGACGACCGACCATTCGGGCGCCCCGCTCGTCGATCCGACCGACCCGAAGAACAAGCTCACCGCCATCGCCTGGATGAGCGAGGATGCGCTGCCGTTCCCCTTCTGCGTCTCTTCCGTGAGCAACACGGGCGTCCAGCTCAGCGGCGTTTCGGTCGCGCTCGGCAACATCGTCCCCGCGGATCAGGGCGTCTGGACGAACGACGAGGCGCTCGGAACCGTGCCCGCCGCGCCGCCGACGCCCATCGCCTCGCTCGGCTGCAACTGCGCGCCCGCGCAAGGGGCGCTGACGCCGCAGCCCTATTTCAGGCCGACGCTCGTCAACGCGCCGGTCACCTTCGCGCCGCCCTACGACGGAAGCGCGCCCGCGTCCGCCTTCGCGACCGTCGATCCTTCGACGGCTGCGCCGGCCATCCATGTGCGAAGCAGCGACTCCGTCGACTGGACGGTCACGGAGGACCTGCTGAGCAAGCTTTCGGAAGACGCATGCTTCATACCCGAAGTCGAATGGGACGGCTCGGCGCATCTTCGCTTCGGCGACGGGACCTACGGTCGCGCGCCCGCGTCCGGAGCCGCCTTCACGGCAACCTACCGCACCGGCAATGGAGTCGCGGGCAATGTCGGGCGTGAAGGCTTGGCGCATGTGCTCATGGCGGGCGGCGCGGCGATCGTTCAGGTGCGCAATCCGCTGGCCGCGGCGGGCGGGGTCGATCCGGAGACGATGGAGCACATCGTTCAGGTCGCTCCGTTCGCGTTCCAGAGCCAGCTGCGCTGCGTGACCGCCGCCGACTATGGGACACAGGCGGCGACCCTGCCGGGGATCTCGGAAGCGCAGGGGACGATGCGCTGGACGGGCTCCTGGTATTCGGCCTTCGTCAGCGTCGCTCCGACCGGGAGCTGGACCTCCGACCTCGCCCACGAAGTGTCCGCGGGCCTCGACCGGCTGCGCATGATGGGCGTCGACCTCGTTGTCGAGGAGGCGCGCTACGTCGGGCTCGACATCGGACTGCAGATTTGCGTCGCGCCGAGCTTCTTTATCGCCGACGTGCGTCAGGCGCTCTGGAAGCTGCTGGTGACCGGCGACTCCTGCACGGGCGCCGCGGGCCTTCTGAACGAAGCCAATTTCCGCTTCGGCCAGACCGTCTACGCGAGCCCCATCATCGCCGCCGCGCAGTCGGCGCCGGGCGTCGCCGCGGTCAAGCTGCAACGCTTTGCGCGGCTGACTCAGCCGCCCGCGCAGGGCGCGGCGCCGCTGGCGCAGCTGACTATGGGGCCGACGGAGATCCCCTGCTGCGACAACGACCCCAATCGCCTCGATCGGGGCCGTCTCACTCTGACCATGACGGGCGGCAAATGAGCGCGAACGGTCAAAGCTCGAATGGCGGGACCTGCGGCTGCTGCACGGGGGTGCAGCGCGCGACGCCTCAAATCATCGCCAACCGCCCGTCGCTGCCGGCGATCTCCTACCGCGTTGGAACGTATCCGACCTTCTTCGCCAGCATGATGGCGGCGCTCTCGGGCTCCGACGTCCCTGCACTCGCCAATCTGTCGACGCGCGCCAGCAGCGATTTCACCATCGCTCTGATCGACGCGTGGTCGGAAGCGCTCGACATCCTGACCTTCTACACCGAGCGTCTCGCCAACGAGGTCTACATCGGCCCGGCGATCAAGGCGCGCAGCGTGTTCGAGCTCTCGCGGCTCGTCGGCTTCAAGCCGTCGCCCGGCGTGAGCGCCTCGACGGTCGTCGCCTATTCGCTCGCGACCGCGCCGGGCTCGCCGACGACGGTCGCGATTCCGGCCGGCAGCCGCGTGCAGAGCGTTCCAGGTCCCGGCCAGACGCCGGCCGTGTTCGAGACCTCGACCGATTTGACCGCGACGATCGCCAACAACGCGATTCCCGCCGTGACGACCGTTCCCTGGCAGCTGTTCGGCGACGACCTCTCGACCTGGATCGCGGGGACGAGCAGCAACATTCAGGTGGGCGACGTGCTGCTTTTCGTGCAGCCGCCGACTCTGGATCTGAACGTGAAGACCGAGGTGCAGTCGCAGCTGACGGCGGCCGAGCAGGACCTGGAAGCCGAGGCCGCGAAGGTCATCGACGCGCCGCTCGTCGTCAAGCGCCGCGCGATCGTGAGACAAGGCGCCGTAGGGGGGGGCTCGATCGCAGGGGACGCGGCGGGCGTAGCGCGATCTTCCGGTATAGCGGGGCAATTTTTGGCCGTCGGAGCGTCTGCGTCGTCCGGAAGCGCCTCGAGCGCCTCCTCGAGCAGCGCTTCGAGCGCCGCTCCGCCCGCGGCTGTTGTGTACGTCACCGCGGTGACAACCGATCCGACGAGCGGCAACACGATGCTCACATGGGACCAGCAGCTGCCGTTCGCAAGCGGCGCCGTTCCGCTGTCGCTCTATGTGATGCGCTACAAAGGCGCGCTCTTCGGCGTCAACGCGCCGGTTCCGGGCATGTTTGCAGGGGCGACGCTCTCAAATCTCCTTCCTGCGGCCACTCCGCCAGGGGACTGGCCGTGGAAATATGCGGGCGGCCAGGTCGTCAACCTGGACAACGCTTATTCCGGCATCAATCCGTCGCTCAGCAAGCCGCAATGGCTCATCCTGACCGGACCGTCGAATAGCTCGAATTATTCGCAATACACGTCCATTTTCCAGGTCCAGCAGGCCACCGAGTCGAACCCCCATCTTTACGGCCTTTCGGCCAAGACGTCGCGTTTGCAACTCGAGAGCTACGAAATCCTTGACGGCGCCAGCTGGCTGAGCTTCGACCAGCTGTTGTGGCTGTTCGTGCAAGAGACGCGCACGACGACCGCTTACGTCGGCAGTCAGGCGTTGACGTTCGCCGATCTGCCGAACACCTTCTGGCCGCTCTCGACGACCTACACGCTCGGTCCCGGCATGCTGGCCCCGGTCTCGGGTGCGTCCGTGACGCTCGCCAGCGCGCAGACGCTGGCGGCCAATGCGCCGATCGGCGTCAGCGGCAAGCGGGCGCGCCTCACCCTGCTCGGCGCGCTCAACGGCGCCGACGGCGGCTTCACGCCGACAGGCGCCGTCAGCGTGCTGCCGGTCAGCGCCAATCAGGTCTTCCTGATCGACGCCTTTCCGCCGCAGCCCGATCCCGAGATCCAGGGCAATCTGCTCTGGTCCGTGCTGACGACCGCCGGGCAGCCGACGGCGCCGAGCTCGGCGCCGGCCGGGCAGCCGACGACGCCGACCGGCCAGTCTGGCGTTCTCTCCGCCCCGGGCGATCCCAGCTCCTTCCAGCTCCTGCCGTCGCAGCGCGGCGATCCCGTCGCCGCCGAGGCTGCGATCGTCTTCAGCGCAACCGTCAACGGCGCCACGACGACGCTGACGCTGACGAGCCCGCTGCAGCGCATCTACGACGCCGCGACCGTCGCCGTGAACGCAAATGCGGTTGCTGCGACGCATGGCGAGACGGTCATGGAGATCCTGGGCTCGGGCGACGCCACGAACGCGTCGCTGCAGCTGCAGCTCAAACAGAGCCCGCTGACCTATGTCCCCGCGGCGACAAACGGCGGCGCCCAATCGACGCTGCAGGTGCGCGTCAACAATCTGCTTTGGACGGAGGTCCTGAATTTCCTGAGCTCTCAGCCGGCGGATCGCGCCTATGTCACGACGCCGGCGGCCGGCGCAGGCCCGATCGTGCAGTTCGGCGACGGCGTGCAGGGCTCGCGCACGCCGACCGGCGTCAGCAACATCCAGGCGCTCTATCGCAAGGGCGTCGGCCTCGCCGGCATGGTTTCGGCGGGCCAGCTGACGGCGCCGCTCGACCGGCCGCAAGGCGTGCAAACCGTCACCAATCCGAGCGCGGCGAGCGGCGGCGCCGATCCGACCTCGCCCGCGGCGACGAAACTCTCCGCGCCGCTACCGACCCTGACGCTCGGGCGCATCGTGACGCTCGAGGACTATCAGAACTACGCGCTCAATTTCGCCGGGATCGCGCTCGCCTTGGCGACCTGGACCTGGTTCGGCGCCGAGCGCGGCGTTTTTCTCACGCTCGCGGGCGTCGGCGGAACGCCGCTTGACGCGAGCGACACGACCGTCGCCTATCTGATGCAGGCCTACCAGGCCTACGGCCTGCCGAACATGCGCGTGCTGCCGGTCTCCTATTCGCCGCAGAATTTCGAGCTTGCGATGCAGGTCAAGGTCGATGCGCCGACCTATCCGCAGGATCAGGTCATCGCGCAGGTGTGGAGCAATCTCGTCGCCGCTTTCGCCTTCGGTCAGCTGGCGCCGGGCCAGGGCGTGGCGGCGAGCCAGGTCGTCGCGATCGCCGGGAACACGCCCGGCGTAATTGCGGTCAACCTGACGGCGTTCGATCTCAGCGGAGCCGGCGGCGGCCTGCAGGACCGGCTCTGCGCGAGCGGCCCCGCTCCCGCGAGCGCCTCCGGTGCGCCCGCGCAAGGCGCGCAAATCCTGCTGCTCGATCCGGCGAGCCAGGGGAATGTGACGGCTTGGACATGACCGCGCAACAAAACCCCATCTATTCGCTCCTGCCGGCCGTCTTCCGCACGCGCGATGCGGCGCAGGGCGGCGCCTTGCAGGCGCTGTTCACGGTGCTCGAGGAGCAGCACGGCCTCGTCAGGGACAATGTCTGGCGGCTCTACGAGGACCAGTTCATCGAAACCTGCGCGCCCTGGGTCATTCCCTACATCGGCGAGCTGATCGGCTTCGATGCGGTCTACACCGCGACGCTCGTGACGCCCGACAGCCGCGCGGAGGTCGCCAACACGATCGGCTATCGCCGCCGCAAGGGCACGCTCGTCGCGCTGGAGCAGGTCACGGCGGATGTGTCCGGCCGCACGACGATGGCGATCGAAGAGTTCAAGCGGCTCGTCGCCACCCTCAGCCTGCGCGACGTCGGCGCGAAGCGGGACGCGACCGCCGACCTGCGTCACGGCTGGAAGCTGCGCGATCAGTGCGGGCCGTTCAACAAGCTCAACCGCACGATCGACGTGCGCAACATCTCGTCCCGCCTGCGCCCGCCGACTTCTCCCGATCCGACTGCGCTCGACATCGCCCTGCATGGACCCGGACGCTTCAACATTCCCGAGGTCGCTCTCTGGATGTGGCGCTGGCAGAGCTTTCCCGTCGCCGACGCCCCGGCCTTCGCGCTTGGCGGCGGCGGTTACTTCTTCAGCGCCTTCGGAGCGCCAACGCCGCTCTTTCAAGCGCCGACGCCCGCCGCGGCGCCGTTCTCGCGGCTCGTCGGCGAGGCGGACGTCCCCAAACCGATCGATCTCGAACGCTTCCGCGCGGCTCCCGGCGACTTCTACCCGTCGGCGTTTCAGCTCATCGCCGATGGGACGCCGACGCCGTTGAGCTTGATCGCGCCGGCCAATCTCGCGCCGCGTCTGGACGGGACCGTCTGCTCGCCGCCCAAGGGCAGGATCGCGATCGATCCGGAGCGCG
>DATHCI010000222.1:0-3297 GCA_035319645.1 Methylocystis sp.
CGGCGCCGTTTCGCAGGCGCCTTCGCGACGATAAGCCGCGCGAGGGCGCGGCGCGGCGTCAGAGAAATGGGAATAATATTGCGACGCAACGACGAGAGCGGCGCCGATGCGCCGCCTGTTCAGGACCAACGCCATGATTGCGCTGTCCCGCGACCCGGAAGTTCTCAGCAGAACCCTCAGCGCGCTTCCGGCGCGCGCGTCGGCGCCGGTCGCGCCGACGGTCCCGCAGGGGGAGGAGCCGGACGCGGCGGCGGGTTTCGGCGACATCCTCGACCGGACGCTCCACGCCGCCGCCGCGCAGCTCACCTTCGGCGTGTCGCCCGCCGCGATGGCCGGCGCCTATTGGGATTGGGCCATTCACCTCGCGGCCTCCCCGGGCAAACGGGCCGCGCTCGCAGAAGAAGCGGTCGCCAAATCCTTACGCTTCGCCGCCTACGCCTGGCGCGTCGCCGCGCAGACGCCGAACCTCGCGCCCTTCGCCGCGCCCGCGCCGCAGGATCGACGATTTTCCGACAAGGCCTGGCGGGTCTTTCCGAACAATCTCGTCTATCAGGGTTTTCTCGTCGGCCAGCAGTGGTGGCGCAGCGCGACGACCGGCGTCGCCGGCGTCACCAGGCAACATGAGAACGTCGTCGAGTTTGCGGCGCGACAATGGCTCGACATGTTCTCGCCCTCGAACTTCCTGCTGACAAACCCCGAAGCGCTCCAGCGCACGATCGAGACGGGCGGCCTCAGCCTGCTTGCCGGTTACCGCAACTTCGTTGAGGACTGGCTGCGCGTCGTTGAAGGGAAACGGCCGGTCGGCGCCGAGAACTTCGTTCCGGGACGCGATGTTGCGAGGACGCCGGGCAAGGTCGTGTTTCGCAACCGGCTCATCGAGCTCATCCAATATGCGCCGACGACGCAGTTCACGCGTCCCGAGCCGCTGCTCATCATCCCCGCCTGGATCATGAAATACTATATCCTCGACCTGTCGTCGCATAATTCTCTCGTGCGGCATCTCGTGGACCAGGGCTTCACGGTCTTCATGATCTCCTGGAAGAACCCGGGCGCCGGAGACCGCGATCTCTCCATGGCGGACTATCTGGATCTCGGCGTGCGCGCGGCGTTGAACCAGATCTCCGCGCTCACGCCCGGACGAAAGGTTCATGCGGTCGGCTATTGTCTCGGCGGCACGCTGCTCGCGATCGCCGCCGCCGCAATGGCGCGTGACCTTGACGATCGGCTGCGGTCGCTGACCTTCTTCGCCGCGCAGACCGATTTCACCGAAGCGGGGGAGCTGGCGCTGTTCGTCAACGAGAGCCAGCTCGCCTTCCTCGACGATCTGATGTGGGTGCGCGGCTATCTCGAGACCCAGCAGATGGCGGGGGCGTTCCAGCTGCTGCGTTCGAACGACCTCGTCTGGTCCTACGTTCTGAAGTCCTACCTCATGGGCGAGCGCGCGCCGATGATCGACCTCATGGCCTGGAACGCCGACGCCACGCGCATGCCCTACCGGATGCACTCGGAATATCTTCGCCGGCTCTTCCTCAACAACGACCTGGCCGAGGGCCGATTGCGGGTCGACGACAAGGCCGTGAGCCTGCATGACATCCGTGCGCCGATCTTCGCTGTTGGCGCCGAGCGGGACCATGTCGCTCCCTGGCGCTCGGTCTACAAGATCCACCTGCTTACAGAGACCGAAGTCACCTTCCTGCTGACGACGGGCGGTCACAACGCCGGCATCGTCTCCGAGCCCGGTCATGGCCATGCCGGCTATCACGTGCTGACGCGGCAGGCGGAAGACCCCTATCTCGAGCCGGACGCCTGGACCGTGCTCGCCGATCGCAAGGACGGCTCTTGGTGGCCGGAGTGGGTCGCCTGGCTTCAGGAGCGGTCGGGCGCGGCGGACGCCCCCCCGCAGATGGGCGCGTCGCTCGCGGACGCGCCGGGGACCTATGTCATGCAGGCTTGAGCCGGCGCGATCGACGCGATTGGCTTGAGGGCGGGCCTGCTGCTAAAGACGGCGAGTGATACTGGCCCGGGCGGAGCATTGACGATCGTGAACATTGAGAGCGGCGTGCGGCGGCGCATATTGGACGCCGCGCTGGACATTGCGGAACGGCAGGGGATCCAGGAGCTGACACAACCGAAGATCGCCAGGGCGGCAGGCGTTCGTCAGTCGCATCTCACCTATTATTTCCCGCGCAAGGCCGATCTCTATGCCGCGTTGCTGCGGGCGTCCCATAAGCGCGCCGAGCCCGCGAGCCGTGAGGCGGTCACGCAATCGCTCGCCAATCTGATGTTCGATCGTCAGCGGATGAGGTTCTTCCTTGGCGTGGTTCTGGAGATCGGCGGGCAGCCCGATCTGGCGCCCGCACTCTCGGAGCACGCCCGCGAACTCTCCGAGCAGGTCGCGCCTCTTTTTGGCAGAGGGGCCGACGATCCCACGGTCGCGGCGTTCATCGACGCGCTCCGGGGAGCCGGCCTGCGCCTGCTGCTCGAACCGGACGCGAGGCGCCCGTCCGACGCCGACCTCTGCGCCTTGGCGGATCGCTTCGGCTTGAAGCCCCTCTGAGCAGGCCCTGGGCGGCCCTTCGCGGGGGCCGTCTGCGAGAGTGCAAGCGGCGCCGGCGATCAAGCCGGCCGCCGCTCTGTGCGCCGCATTCCGAGGCGTCGCTCGACGCTCGTCAGTGGGTGTTGCGATACTGGATCGCCAGATTCACTTCCTCGATGGCCTGGTTGACGAGCTCCGTCGCTTTGCCGTCGTGGCCCCCGTGGCTGTGGTCCTGGTCGGCAATCTGAAGTTCTGCGAGCGCCTGCTGGAGATACCGCAGCGCCGCCTCGGTGTGCGGCTGGGACACTGCGAGGGCGGTTCCGAAGCCGCCGATAAAGGCTCCCAGGAATGCAGCCCCTGCGACCATGCGCCTGTTGGAAAGCTTCTTCATGCTTAGACCCCAAAAATGTCGAGTTGGGACCATCCCAGCTCTTCGTCGTTTCCCGAAAGTCGATCTGCTCGAGACGCGTCTCCGGCGACGGTCGTATGGCGCCCGGAGCGGATGCGACCGTCATTGGCTTTGCCGTTCCTGGCCGTTCTTGGCAAGGCCCAACCCTCCCGATCCAAAGCTCTGATCGGTTTTTTCGTAGCACGTCGCGGCACGGCAAAAGGCTTTGAGGGAGTAAAGAATTGTTCATGAGACAGGCCTAACGGTGCAGAACGAAACCCGATCGGATCAGTTGCTTTCGATTGGTTCTCAGCGAGATGACCGCTTGCGCACCGAGAGGGGGGCCGATTGTATGCGGGCTGCCAGTCTTCGA
>DATHCI010000223.1:0-4608 GCA_035319645.1 Methylocystis sp.
GGCGAGCTGGGCGTAAATCGACAGCTTGCCGCCGAAGATGGTCTGGATTCCGCCGAAAAAGTTGCCGACGACCGAGCGCGAGCGCACCGTGACGCCGCGCACGAGGCCGAGATGCTGGACGATGCGATAGCCGACGATATCGTTTGTTGTCGCGACGATCATCGCTAAGACTCCCGATTGCTGGCCCCGGCGAATCAGCCAGGCCTGCGGCGAGTAGAGCGCAGCGGCCGGGGAGCGAGCAAGCCATTGGCCGAGGAGCCGAGCGACTGGAGACCGGCGCCGGATCCGGTCAAGTCTCTCTTGGATCGAGGAATTCAGGAGTTCGGGGATCGCCCGCTCGCCACGCCTGGCGCGCGAGGCGACACCGGGATGTTGATGAAAATGTGGGAGAAACCCTTCATTCGCCCGCCGTCCTTATCCGGCGCCCGCCGCAAGCTGCCTCTGCCTGTAATCGCGAAGCAGCGCGTCGATGATCTCGTCCAGCGCCTCGCCCTCCATCACCTTGTCGAGCTTGTAGAGCGTCAGATTGATGCGGTGATCGGTCACGCGCCCCTGCGGATAGTTATAGGTGCGGATGCGCTCCGAGCGGTCGCCCGAGCCGACCTGCTGCTTGCGGTCGTCCGAGCGCTCCCGATCGAGCCGCTCGCGCTCCGCCTCGTAGAGCCGCGAGCGCAGCAGCGCCAGCGCCTTGGAGCGATTGCGGTGTTGGGAGCGCTCCTCCTGCATCATGACCACGATGCCTGTCGGAAGATGCGTGATGCGGATCGCCGACTCGGTCTTGTTGACGTGCTGGCCGCCGGCGCCGCCCGACCGCATCGTCTCGATGTTCAGGTCCTTGTCGTCGATCTCGACGTCAACCTCCTCCGCCTGCGGCAGCACGGCGACGGTCGCAGCCGACGTGTGGATGCGGCCCTGCGTCTCGGTCGCCGGCACGCGCTGGACGCGATGCACGCCGGACTCGAATTTGAGCCGTCCGAATGCCCCGCGCCCCTCGATCTGCGCGACGATCTCCTTGTAACCGCCGAGCGCGCCCTCGCTCGCCGAGAGGATCTCGACCCGCCAGCCCTTGAGCGCCGCAAATCTCTGATAGGCGCGGAAGAGATCGCCGGCAAAGAGCGCCGCCTCGTCGCCCCCCGTGCCGGCGCGCACCTCCAGGATCACGCTCTTTTCATCGGCGGCGTCCTTGGGCAGCAGGGCGAATTGCAGAGCTTCGCTGGTCTCGTCGAGCTTCCGCTCCGCCGCCTCAAGCTCGCCCTGCGCCAGCGCGCGCATTTCGGCGTCGGTCGCGGGATCGGCGAGCAGTTCGCGCAGCCCCTCGACTTCCGCTCGCGCAGCGCGGAAGGCAGAGATCGCCGCCGTCACCTCTTCGAGCACGGCGAGTTCGCGTGAGAGGCCGACATAGGTCGCGCCGTCGGGACCGCTCGAGAGCTTGTCGGCGATCTCGTCGCGGCGTCGTAAAATGAGGTCGAGCTTGTCTTCGGCGAACATGGGCGTCCCTGCGAGGCTTCCGGCGGCTGAAAGGTGAAGCGTCGCTACAACGGAACGCTCTGCGCGGCTGCGAACTGCAGCAGGTTCTCGCGCAACGAAGGACGGCCGTCGTCGGTTGCGAGCAGATCCTCGACGAGCGCCTGCGCCCGAGACAGGTCCAGCCCGCGGACCATCGCCTTGACCGGCCCGATCGAGGCCGGCGACATGGACAGCGATCTGTAGCCGACCGCCAGCAGCGCCAGCGCCTCCAGCGGCCGTCCGCCCATCTCGCCGCAGAGCGTCACCGGCTTGCGCGCCCTGGCGCCGGCCTTCACGATCGCCCTCAGCGCCCGCAGAACCGGCGCCGAAAGCACGTCGTATCGCTTGGAGACGCGCGTGTTGTCGCGATCCGCCGCGAAGAGATACTGAACAAGGTCGTTCGATCCGACCGAGAGGAAGTCGGCGCGCTCGGCCAGACGGTCGAGGTCGAAGAGCAGGGCCGGCACCTCCACCATGGCGCCGAGCTCGAGCTTCGTCGGAGGCTCGTGCTCGTGCTTGCGGATCATGTCCAGCTCTCGCAGGGCGACCGCTTTCGCGAGATCGAATTCCGCCACATTGGCGATCATCGGAAACATGATCTTGAGATCGCGCCCGCCCCCCGCTTTCAGCAGGGCGCGAAGCTGCATCCTCAGGAGCCCCGGACGGTCGAGTCCGATGCGGATCGCGCGCCAGCCGAGGGCCGGATTCTCCTCGTCGATCGTCTCCATATAAGGGAGGATCTTGTCCGAGCCGATGTCGAGCGTGCGGAAAGTGACCGTCTTGCCGGGCAAAGCGTCGAGCACCGCCCGGTAGAAATCGTGCTGCTCGCGCATGCGCGGGAAGCGCGGCGCGAGCATGAACTGTAGCTCGGTGCGGAAAAGCCCGATCGAGAGAGCTCCGGTCTCGAGCGCGAAGGGCGCGTCGACGGTCAGTCCCGCATTCATGTGCAGGGCGATCTCCACGCCGTCGCGCGTGACGGCCGGCGCTTCGCGAAGCTTGGCGTATTGCTCCTGCCGGCGCGCGCGCAGCCGCGCCTTCTCGCCATAGGCCGTCTGCACGTCGGGCTGCGGACGCACATGCACGTCGCCGGTCGAGCCGTCGAGGATGATCGGATCGTTCGGCTCGACGAGGCTCGTGATGTTGGAGACGAGCCCGACCGCCGCCACGCCGAGGGCGCGCGCGACGATCGCCACATGGCTCGAGGGTCCGCCCTCCTCCAGGATCAGCCCGCGCACATTTGCGCGGTCGTATTCGAGCAGCGCTGCAGGGCCCATGGAGCGCGCGACAATGATGGCGTTCTCCGGCACGGTGTCGCGGTCGGCGGCATAGGACTGGCCGGTGAGCTGATGCAGCAGGCGGTTGGCGAGGTCGTCGAGGTCGTGCAGGCGCTCGCGCAGATAAGGGTCTGTCTGGCGCTGCATGCGCGCGCGCGCATCGTTCTGCACGCGCTCGACGGCCGCCTCCGCCGAGAGCCCGGTCATCACGGCCTCGCGCAGCCGGCGCAGCCAGCTGCGGTCGTTCGCGAACATGCGCACGGCCTCGAGCACCTCGCGATGCTCGCCGGCGCCCATGCGGTCGCCATGCGCGACGAGCTCGTCGATCGAGAGGCGCATGGCGTCGATCGCCGAGTCCAGCCGGCGCAGCTCGCCGCCCACGTCCTCGGCGATGAGATTTTTGACGATCACGCGCGGCTCGTGCAGCAGCACGTATCCGAGTCCGACTCCCTCGCTCATTGGCGCGCCCCGCAGCGACATGGGCCCTTGCAGCGCGAGAAGCTGCGTCGCTTTGACGATCGACTGCAACTCGCCCGAGGCGATCATCTCGGCGAGGAGCATCGCCGTCGTCTGCAGCGCCTCGACCTCCTCGTCCGAATAGCTGCGTCGCGCCTTGTTCTGCACGACGAGAACGCCGATCGTGGCGCCGCCGCGCAGGATGGGAACGCCGAGGAAGGAGTGGTAGATCTCTTCGCCCGTCTCCGGATGGTAGGAAAACGCCGGATGGTCCTGCGCCTCGGGGAGCGCAAGCGGCTCGGCGCTACGCGCGATGAGCCCGACGAGGCCCTCGCCGGCCTGAATGGTCGTCAGGTGGACCGCCTCTCGGTTGAGGCCCTCGGTCGCGTAAAGCTCCAGGCGCCCGTCGGCGCGCAGCACGTAAACCGAGCAGACCTCGGCGACCATGTTGGCGGCGATCTGCACGACGATCTTGTCGAGCCGCGCCTGAGCGTTTGACGGCTCCGCGAAGATTTCGCGCAGCCGACGCAGCAGCAGCCGGGGTCCGCCGTGAGCGCTCCGCATCAAACTTTCCAGTTGTCCGTCGCTCGCCGCAGCCGCGCTTCGCCTCATCGCTCGCGCCGCTCGCCAGGCGCGGGCAATCAGCGTATATTGCCGCGGTCCGCCCTCCGCAAGCCTCTGACTGCGGCCAAGTCCGCAAGAAGCATGCCGCGGCTCGAATGGTTGCAGGACGACGCGGAAGCCATTACCAGTCTTTGCGCGAGCACATTGGCCCCCGCAAGGGCGGGCGGCTCAAACCTGCGTCAGGAAGCGCCGACCGGCTCGCGGCGTCGGCCCGACGCGCTCAAGAAGCAGGTTCGTGAGGCTCAGAAGCTTTTTTATCGGAGCGCTGCTGCTGATCGCTTGCGCCCCCGCCGCCCTCGCGGTGGAGAGCGTGCGCGTGCCGCAAGACGCGATGGCGATCGACCTCACCCGCGCGGTCGAGAAGCACGCATCCAAGGACGACAGGCTGCAAATCTCCACGGCCCCCGGTTCCGATGGGGTGGTCCGCCGCATCGAGGTCGAGGCGAAGGAGCCGGGAACCCGGCCGAATTGGATCGTCTTCGCGCTGACGAACGACACTGACGAGCAGATCGAGCGACTGCTCGTCGCCCCGCACTATCGACTCCAAGATTCGGGCCTCATCTGGCCCGACCTTGGCGCGAGCCGCATATCGGCGGTGACCGCGAGCCAGGGCTCGCCGCCCGAGCGCGAAGAGGGCGCCGACGCCGACGTTTTCCGCGTGACGCTCGATCCGGGCGTCACCATCACTTATGTCGCGGAGCTCAGCACGCCCAAGCTGCCCCAGCTCTACCTCTGGGAGCCCGACGCC
>DATHCI010000224.1:0-17078 GCA_035319645.1 Methylocystis sp.
CGAATGTTTGTCAATGGCGCGCCCGCCGCCCGCGGTGCGCAGCCAAGCGGCGCCGCAGGCCTTGGCGAGTTCGCGCACCCGCAGAATGTAGCTCTGGCGCTCCGTCACCGAGATCACGCCGCGCGCATCGAGCAGGTTGAAGGCATGCGACGCCTTGACGCACTGATCATAGGCGGGCAACGCCAGCAGATGCGCGTCGCCCGCCTCGCCGAGATCGAGAAGGCGACGGCATTCGGACTCCGCCGCGCCGAACGCCGCGAAAAGTGTCCCGGTATCCGCGAATTCGAAATTGTAGCGTGAATATTCCTGCTCGGCCTGTAAAAACACCTCGCCGTAGGAGACGCGCGCCGCGCCCTCCCCGCCGTTGAAGTTCAAATCCATGATGTGATCGACGCCTTGCAGATAGCAGGCGAGCCGCTCGAGCCCATAGGTCAGCTCCCCGGCGACCGGCGCGCATTCGACGCCCGCGACCTGCTGAAAATATGTGAACTGCGAAACCTCCATGCCGTCGCACCAGCACTCCCAGCCCAGCCCCCAGGCGCCGAGCGTCGGGCTCTCCCAATCGTCCTCGACGAAGCGGATGTCATGCAGGCGCGCGTCGAGCCCGATGGCGGCGAGAGAGCTGAGATAGAGCTCCTGAAGGTCCGGCGGCGAGGGCTTCAGAATGACCTGAAACTGGTAGTAATGCTGGACGCGGTTTGGGTTCTCCCCATAGCGTCCGTCCTTCGGGCGCCGGCACGGCTGCGCGTAGGCGGCCTTCCAGGGCTTGGGACCGAGCGCGCGCAGCGTGGTGGCGGGATGAAAGGTGCCGGCGCCCATCTCCATGTCATAGGGCTGAAGGATCACGCAGCCCTGCGCCGCCCAAAAGCTCTGCAGGGAAAGGATCAGCGCCTGGAAGGAGTTTCTCGGCGAGGCGGCGGTCGATGACATGACGCGTGCTCCTTATGGGGTTTCAGCGGCTCCTAACAGATTTCCGCGCCCGCGAGTCTAAAGCGCTTCAGGAACGCATGATTTCTTTTGCGCCCCCCTCGCACGGCATTCCTGCATAGGCTAAAGTCACGATGCGCTTCTTCACAGCCCCTGCGGGCGCGTCCAAGGAAAACGCCGCATGTCCACCGTCGCCGAAATCCTTTCGTCCGCCCAGGGCGGCAAGCTCATCGAGAACCTCGCCCATAATTTCGGGCTGACGACCGAACAGACGCAAGCCGCGGTCGAAGCGCTGACGCCGGCGCTCGCGCTCGGCCTTCAGAACGCGACGAAGAATCCGCAAGTCCTTGAGCAGGTCGTCGCTGGGCTCGTTCACCCCACGCATCAGGCCGCCTTCGAGGACCCGGCGACCGCTCACGGCGAAGACGCCGGCGCGCTCGGCAAGGACGTCGTGTTTCATCTCTACGGCGCGGACGCCGGCACGGGGCAAATCGTTCAGATCGCCGCGCGCGAGGTCGGGATTCGCGCCGATGTCCTGAACCGCCTTCTGCCGGTGCTCGTCTCCGTCGTGCTCGGCGGCCTCTTCAAGAACTTCGAAAGCCAGGGGCTCGGCGGACTGCTTCAGAAGCTTGCTGGGGCGGGCGCGCTCGGGACGATCCTGAGCCAGCTCGGCTCAGCCTCTGCTCAGGCAGGACAAGCCGGTGCTCAGGCAGGACAAGCTGGTCCGGCGAGCGGCGGCGGCCAAGGCGGCGGAGCTCTCGGCGGCCTGCTCGGCGCGCTGCTCGGAGCGCTGCTCGGCGGCGGCGCCTCGCGGCAGGCGCAGCCGCAGAACCCACAGCCCGGGCAGGCGCAGACGCCTTCGGGCGGCGGGCTGGAAGACGTGCTCGGTCAGCTCATCAAGACGCTGAACACGCCGCATGTCGGCGCGTCGGCCGGCCAGACGACGGAATTGCAGGACGTGCTGGACAAGGTGTTTCCGAAGCAGTGATCACGACGTCGAGAGGTTGTTTCCGACCGTGCTGAACTGTATGACCACCCAGGAACCCATGTATTTGACCGCGCTGATGATCCCAATCGAAATGAGCGCCGCTATGAAGCCATATTCGATCATCGTCGCGCCTCCGTCGTCGCGAAGAAATTCGAATGGCGTTCGGCGCATGGCGACTTCCTCTGTCTTGCTCCCGTTATATGCGGGGTTTCTGCGAAAATTCTTAAAACGCCCTGCCGGCGCAGCTTAAAATGCATTTTCGCGTCGGGGTTTAATTCCGCTACCCGCCCGATCGCGCGCCAAGGCGCGAGGGGGCGGCGGTCTCAACAGGGCGCGGCGCGCATGACGAAACCCCGTTACGATCTCTTCGTCATCGGCGCCGGCTCAGGCGGCGTCCGCGCGGCGCGAATCGCCGCGAGCCACGGCGCACGCGTCGCGATCGCCGAAGCGAGCCGCATCGGCGGCACCTGCGTCATCCGCGGCTGCGTGCCGAAGAAGCTCTATGTGCTGGCAAGCCGCTTCAAGGACGCTTTCGAGGACGCACAGGGCTTCGGTTGGAGCCTGGCGGCAGCGCCGCGGTTCGACTGGAAGGCCCTGGTCGACGCGAAGAACCGCGAGATTACGCGGCTCGAGGGCCTCTATCGGCAAGGCCTCGAAAAATCTGGCGTCGAGATCGTCGCGGCGCGCGCCGTCCTCGTGGGACCGCAGGAGGTCGCCTTCGCCGATGGACGCCACGTCCAGGCGAGCCACATCCTGATCGCGGTTGGCGGGGCGCCCGCCCCGATCCTGGAGATCCCCGGCGTCGAGCTCGCGATCTCGTCGAATGAGATCTTCGATCTCGAAGAGTTTCCGCGCCGGCTCCTGGTCGTTGGCTCGGGTTACATCGCCGTGGAGTTCGCCAGCCTATTCGCGAGGCTCGGCGCGCAGACGACGATGGCCTTCCGCGCCGAAACGCCGCTTCGCGGCTTCGACGACGATTTGCGCAGGCGCCTCGCCGCGGCTCTGGCCGCAAGCGGCGTCACGCTTGCGCCGCGCACGCTGCCGACGCGACTGCGACGCACGGCGTCGGGGATCGCGGCGTCGCTCGCCTCGGGAGAAGAGATCGAGGCCGATGTCGTGCTCTTCGCCACTGGCAGGCGGCCGGCCACTCGCGGTCTGGGGCTCGAGCCGCTCGGCGTCGCGCTGCGGCAGAATGGCGCGATCGTCGTCGACGCCGCGCAGCGCAGCAGCGTCCCGTCGATTTACGCTGTCGGGGACGTGACCGACCGCATCAATTTGACGCCCGTCGCGATCCGCGAGGGCCACGCCTTCGCCGACCGGGTGTTCGGCGGACGCGACGTCGCGGTCGACTACGAATTCACCCCGAGCGCCGTGTTCTCGACGCCGGAACTCGGAACCGTCGGCCTCAGCGAAGCCGAAGCGGTCGAAAAATATGGCGCCGTGGCGGTGTTCGAGACCGCTTTCCGCCCGATGCAGGCGACGCTGTCGGGACGCGCGGAGCAGGTCTACATGAAGCTGCTCGTCGACGAAGCGACAGACCAGGTTCTCGGCGCGCATATTCTGGGGAGAGAAGCCGCCGAGATGGCGCAGGTTGCGGCCATCGCCCTGAAGATGCGCGCGACGAAAGCCGATTTCGACGCGACTATGGCCCTGCATCCGACGCTCGCGGAGGAGCTCGTGACGATGCGTACGCCGGCACGGACGGCGCACTCAGCGGTGAGGGCGGCGGAGAGTGCGTCGGCGCCGGTCCGAAGCTTGGGAGCAGCCCGTTGAGGTAGCGACGCGCGTCGCCGGTGTGCGCTTCGGTCAGCCTCGAGAAGCCGTAGGCGACGACGAGCGTGGTCGCCACCGCGCCGACGAAAGCGGCCCAGTGCGCTGGCGTTGCGAGTTCGCCGGCCCAGGTTGGGCGAATGAACGAGTCGGCCGAAGCGCGCAGAAAGAACAGCACCGGCATGTGCACGCTATAGAGCGAGAACGAGAAATCCGCGAGCCGGCGATGATAGGCCGGACGGAGCAGATCCCAACCCTGCGTCGGCGAGTGCCGCACGGTCAGCATCAGGTTCGAGAACAGCAGCGTGCCCACGAGGTCTCCGGCCTCGAAGAGCCAGGGATGCGCCGCGAGCAGCGGGCCGCGGATCAGGAGCCTGATCGGTATGACCGCGGCGACATAGAGTGCGACCGCGAGCCAGCGCGACTTGATGAACGGACGCGTCGGCAGGCTCGCGAGCGCCCCGATGACCCAGAGCAGGAAGCCGAAGCGGAACCAGCCGGAGGCGAAGCTCAGCGTAAGGAAGATCGCCAGCCCGAGGGCAAAGGCTGAGACGCGCAACGCTTTTGAATAGTTGCGCGCGAGCGGCGCCGCCAGCAGCGGGAAGCAGATATAGTACCAGAACTCGCAGCTCAGCGACCACAACGGGCTGTTGGTGCCGTAGCAGGGGACATAGATCTCCTGGAGATTCGCGACATTGCCGAGGAAGATCCCAAGGCCGAAATGTTCCCTGAACAAGCCGCTCGCGTAGACGCCGGGGTCCGGGAGCAGCTTGCGGCCGAAGCCGTCGACGAGGGCCGTCAGGACGAGGGCCGGCACGGTGACGACATAGATGCGGGCGAAGCGGTGAATGAGATATTCGCGAAGGAAGTCCTTGCCCTGCCGGATGCTTCTGAGCACCGCGCCGCCGACGAGATAGCCGGACATCACGAAGAAGGAGATCACCGCCTGATGCCCGAGTTCGAAGGCGACGAAGAACCAGAACACATAGACCGGCGGCGCGTGCGGCGCGTCCATGATGTCCTTGAGGCTCACGAACAGATTCGACGCATGAACCGAAAGAACCATCAGCGCGCCGGCCCAACGGCAGAACTCAAGCATTTGCGAAAGGATGAAGGGCATGGCGTCTCCCTTGCGCGCCGCGATTCCCTTCCTATAGCGGCTCGGCGAAACCGAGGCCAGCCGCGATGGTCGCGCTCTTATGCTTTGGCAAGGCCCAAGGTGAGAAGGAGCGGAGCGCGCGCCTCACGCTCGCGTCAGCCTAGCGATCGAAGCACGAAATCGGCTCGCTGAGCCGGTTCGAATTTCGGTAGAATCGTCGGCTCATAGCCGAGCGGCGGGTAGGCAGGCGTCAGTCGCTCCTATTCTGTGAGGGCGGCGTCGAAGCCGTGGCGCCGCTCCGCATCCGTCACAAGGATTTCGGGCCAGGGCGGGGCCAGGAAAAGTTTGGGAAAGACCGGCGCGCTTGCGAACTTCGCCGCCGCCGGCTCGCCGACCAGGTGCTCCAGTCCAACCGCAGCGCCGATCAGTCCCCGATCGAAGAAGAAGACGTAGCCCGGCTCTGTGCTTACAGCGGCGAGATCCTCCAAGGCCAAGGCAATGGCGCCGCAGGAAAGCCGCCGGATCCACCCAAGGAAGCGCGAAAGCTCCGGAAATCGGCTCCTCTCGGACGATCCGCCTCCCCCGCTCCTCGACCACGGCGACTCCTCAGCCTTCCGAACTCGCGCAGGAGCGTCGACTTTCCTCCGCCCGAACATCCTGAGATGACGACGAGACGGCCCATGATCCTCCCCAAAGTGCGAAGTTTAGCAATTTGTTCCGATCGCTTACACGCCGAAATTTTATATCCAGTCGCGAAACGATGACAAAATCGCTGGCCAGAAGGGCGCGACATCTGCTATACGCCCTCTTGGCGCGGGACTATATGGCATTCCACCGGCAAATCCCCATTCGCTTCCACTGGCCGCTACGCGACGCCGGCGAGCGGCGCGTGGGCGCAATGCGTATGGCATAAAGGTCTTGCCGTTTGTGGCGGAGACGAGCAGGTAGACATGAGCAAGGGTAAGGAATTCCGTGGACCTCGTAAGCGCGGTTTCGATGACGACGGTCCTTTTAATTACGATTCCCCGCGACCGAGCCGGCCGCCGAGATCTTCGTTCGGCGGGGGCTATCCCGACTTGCCGCAACCCTCCGTCTCCGAGCCTCCGATCGACGCCGTCGTGAAGTGGTTCAAGACCGACAAGGGGTTTGGCTTCGTCGAGCTCGGCAATGGCACCGGCGACGCGTTTCTGCACATCGGCGCCGTGCAGGCCGCGGGCCATGAGTCGCTGCCCCCGGGCGCGAAGCTTAAGGTCAACGTGGCGAATTCGGCCAAGGGACAGCAGGTCTCACGGGTGCTCGAGGTCGACCTGTCGAGCGCGAGCGAGCAACGGCCCGGACCGCGCGGCTTCGGCGACGGCGCCGCGCGCCCGCGCCGCCAGGCGCCCGATCCCTCGACCGCCGTCACCGTGGTGGGGAAGGTCAAGTGGTTCGACGAGACCAAAGGCTTCGGCTTCGTGCAATCGAACGACGGCGGCAAGGATGTGTTCGTGCACATCTCCATTCTGCCGGCTTCGGGCGTGAGCCGGCTCCTTGAAGGACAGCCCGTGACCATGCAGGTCGTCGACACGGCCAAGGGTCGCGAGGCGCTTTCGATCGCGGTCGAATAGGCGTTCTGAAGCTTTCAGAACCCGGGAAGAGGCCAACGTTTTCCCGGGTTTTCTCTTGTCGTCATCTCCGGACGTGGGAGCGACACCATGGGGTGGTCCGTCAGCTGGCTCGCGGTCAAGAATAAGCCCGCGAGCGAGATTTTCGAGCATTTCGGGCTCAAGAGCGCCGGCGAGCACTGCGACTGCTTCGAGACGCCGATTTCTTTCCGCGCGCAGCCGAATGGCTGGGGCCTCCTCGCCCTGAACCACTGCGAGCACGAATTCCTCAGTCCCCAGCACATGAAAGCGCTGTCTCTGGGAGGAGAGCTGATCTCCTGCACGGCCGATGAGCACGTCATGTTCAGCGCCGCCGAGGACTGGCGAGATGGCGCCCGCATCTGGCGCGTCGTTCACAATTGCGAGGAAGAGATCGAAGAGTTCAAGGAGGTCGAAACCTTCGGTTCGCCGCCGGCGGCTCTCGACGAAATTCTCGGGTCACTGCGCAAGCAGCAGAACGAAGCCGACGAAGATGCGCGCGCTCACGCCGACGCTCTCTCGCGCAAAAAACTCGGGTTTATGATGGTGGATTACTTTTTCGACGCGCCCATACGACTGGCCGAGTCTCAAACCGGATTTGCGCACGACCAAAGCCTGCCGGATGCCGCGGAAGGCTCATCGGCAAAATGGGACGTTCTCGTCTCCATTCCCACCAAGCGCCGCTGGCTTCACTGGTGATGCTGAAGCGCTTGTCGCGCCGCCAAAATCTGCGCGCCACGGAGCGCGCATGAGCATAAGGCGCCTCATCGGGATCATGGCCGCCTTGCGCACCCCCGGGAGTGGTTGCCCCTGGGACCTCGCGCAGACGTCGCGTTCGATCGCGCCCTACGCGATCGAGGAGGCCTATGAGGTCGTCGACGCGATCGAGCGCGGCGACGCGGACGATCTGAAGGACGAACTCGGCGACCTTCTACTGCAGGTCGTTTTTCATGCGCGGCTCGCCGAGGAGGCCGGGAACTTCGCCTTCATGGACGTGGCGGAGGCGATCTGCACGAAGATGGTGCGTCGCCATCCCCATGTTTTCGCAACGGCGACCGCCGACGGGCCTGACGCCGTGGCGGCCCGCTGGAGCGAGATCAAGGCCGCCGAAAAGGCCGAACGCGAGGCGCGACGCGTCGGCGCATGCGAACCCGCGAGCCTGCTCGACGGCGTGCCCCTCGCCCTGCCCGCGCTGACCCGCGCGGTCAAGCTGCAGGAAAAGGCGGGCAAGGTCGGCTTCGACTGGCCGAGCGCGATGGAGGTCATGGAGAAGCTGCGCGAGGAGACGCGCGAGGTCGAGGAGGAGCTGGCGCGTGAGCGCGGGGGGGCGCCGTCGCAGGCGCTCGTCGAGGAAATCGGCGATCTGCTGTTCGTCGTCGCCAATCTCGCCCGCAAGACGGGCGTGGACCCGGAACAGGCCCTGCGCGCCGCAAACGCCAAGTTCGAGCGGCGCTTTCATCACATCGAGGCCGCGCTCGCGGCGGCCGGACGCGCGCCGCAGCAGGCGTCCCTTGAGGAGATGGAGGCGCTTTGGGTCGAGGCAAAAGTCAAAGAGAAGGGACTGGCGGCGCCGTAACGCCGGCGCCCTCGTTGAGCTGCGGCCGCTCGGTCTTCGCACTGCTCGCCCTCCCGTCGACAACCTTCTCGGCGCCGGCGGCGCAAAGCTGCTCCGTCCGAGCCTCGATGCTCTGGCCGTCGATCGAGACGCGGAAGTAAGCGCAAACCGGCAGGAGGAGCGCATCTCGGAACTCGCGACGTCGTCGACGACGGCTTCGTGAACTCGCGCCCGGCGGCGCGAGTTCGTCGAGCGGCCCATAGCAGGGGCGAAGGCGCCGGCGGGGCCGACCAGCGCCGGCGCGAGAATTCGAGCCTCGTCCCTGAAGCGCGTCAGGCGGCCTTGCCTCGGCAGTCCACCCTCCCATTAACGACGACTTGCCCGGTTTCGAGAAGCGACTTGAGATTGGAGAGAACTTTCGGCCATCCGCCGGAAACAGCCTCAATCGTTTTCGACGGCGCTTGATCCATGCTGTGCGTCACAGTCAGTTTGACGGCTTCTTCTTCCAGTTCGATTTCGAAGGCGCAATTCGAATAACCTTCTGCCTTGAACTCAGGCTTCCATTCGTTGCGCCATTTGATGACAAGACGTTTCGGTGGGTTACTTTCGATAATCTCCCCGGCATCGGCGATTTGTCCGTCATGAAAATGCAGTTGCCACGGCGAACCAGCTTTCCATTCGCTTGTACAATACATTCCGAACCAGTATTGCCGCACGAACTCGGGATTCGTGAGAGCATTCCAGAGTTTTTCTGGTGTCGTCTTGATGTAAGTGATGTAGACGAATTCGGCCTTAGTCATGATTATCCTCTAGCGCCTGTTTGAGGTTGTAGAGCGCTTGAAGCCGGTTTTGCTCAAACTTGCCGATCCAACGCATGTAAATTTCATGAATTGGAACCGGATTGAGAAAATGCAGCTTCGCGCGCCCTTGTCTTTTGGTGACGACGAGACTTGCCGCTTCCAGCAAGTCAAGATGCTTGGTCACCGCCTGACGGCTCATGTCGCAGCCCTCGCACAGTTCCGAGAGCGTCAGCCCGCCTTTCTCACGCAAGCGGTCGAGCAGCAGACGACGGCTGGAATCAGCAAGGGCCTTAAACACTTTGTCTTCATCGGTGAGCATGTAGACATGATATGCAACTATTCGGTTGCATGTCAAGTGTCGACTGGCGTGTCGCCCGAAATTAAGGCAGAATGGCCGGGTTTGTTATATTTTTCCGGCATTTATGCGCCATTCAAAATATTTGCTTTCGTGTCCTGGTTACGATCGCCCTGGCTTTTCTCAAAAACTGTCGGACCCTCAGCCGCCGCCGGACGAAAAGGCTCGGAGCACGACCACTCCGGCGATGATCAGGGTGAGGCCGACGAGTTCGCCCGCGCCCAGCGCCTGACGATAGAACACCAGTCCGACCAGCGAGATCAGCGCCACGCCGACGCCGGACCAGATCGCATAGGAAACGCCGAGCGGAATGGCGTTCTGCGTGAGTGACAGGAAGTAGAACGCCGAGCCATAGCCGCAGACGACCGCGACGGAGGGCCAAAAGTGGCGAAAGCTCTCCGACGCCTTGAGCGCGCTCGTGGCGGCGACTTCGGAAAGAATGGCGATGGAGAGATAGACCCAGGGCATGAAGAGTTCTCGTTCAGGCTTTTCCCGCATATATGAGCCGCATCCGCCCTTGCTGAAAAGCGCCGCCGCACACGAGACCCCGGAGATTGCCGACATGGACGCCCGCGCCCCCTCTCTCATCCGCGAGCAAGCCTATATCGACGGGGCCTGGGTCGACGCCATTGGCGGCGGCCGCTTTCCTGTGCATGATCCATCGACGAGCGAGGTTTTGGGCCACGTCCCCGACATGGGCGCAGCCGAGACGCGCCAGGCGATCGAGGCCGCGGCCCGCGCGCTGCCGGCCTGGCGGGCCAGGCCGGCCAAGGAGCGCGCGCAGATTCTGCGCCGCTGGTTCGAGGCCGTGATGAGCGAGCAGGAGGCGCTCGCCGCCATCATCACCGCCGAGCAGGGCAAGCCACTGACGGAAGCCCGCGGCGAGATCGCCTATGGCGCGTCCTTCCTCGACTGGTTCGGCGAAGAGGGTCGCAGGGTCTACGGCGACGTGCTGCCCTCTCCCTCGGGCGACCGCCGCCTCCTCGCGCTGAAGCAGCCGATCGGCGTCACAGCGGCGATCACGCCGTGGAATTTTCCCTCCGCGATGCTGACCCGCAAGGTCGGCGCGGCGCTTGCCGCCGGCTGCACGATGGTCGTCAAGCCCGCCGAGCAGACCCCGTTCTCCTCGCTCGCCCTCGTCGCGCTTGCCGAAGCCGCAGGCGTGCCGAAAGGCGTGGTCAATGTCGTCACCGCGCTCGACCCGGCGCCCGTCGGTCTCGAGCTCACGCAAAACCCGGTCGTGCGCAAGATCAGCTTCACGGGCTCGACCGAGGTCGGCAAGATCCTGCTGCGCCAGGCGGCGTCGAACGTCCAGAAGTGCTCGATGGAGCTCGGCGGCAACGCGCCGCTGATTATCTTCGACGACGCCGACTTCGAACGGGCCTTGAAGGGCGCCATCGCCACGAAATACAGAAATGGCGGTCAGACCTGCGTCTCAGCAAACCGCATTCTCGCGCATGCGAGCATCGCCCAGAGCTTTGCTGATCGCCTCGCGCAAGCGGCGACGACTCTCAAGGTCGGCGACGGGCGCGAGGAGGGCGCGGCGGTCGGACCGCTGATCGAGGAGGCTGCGGTCGAGAAGTGCGAGCGCCACATCGCCGACGCGCTCTCCCGCGGCGCGAAACTGCTCGCGGGCGGAAAGCGCCATGCTCTCGGAGGAACGTTCTTCGAGCCGACGGTGCTCGGCAATGTGGGCGAGGACGCGCTGATCGCCCAGGAGGAGACCTTCGGTCCGGTCGCGCCGGTCATTCCCTTCAAGGACGAAGCCGACGCCATCCGCATCGCCAATTCGACGCCTTATGGACTCGCCGCCTACTTCTACGCCCGCGACCTCGCCCGGATCTTCCGCGTCGCCGAGGCGCTGGAATTCGGCATGGTCGGGGTCAATGAGACGCTGATCACGACAGAGGTCGCGCCTTTCGGCGGCGTCAAGCATTCGGGGCTTGGACGCGAGGGCTCACGCTATGGAATCGAGGACTATCTCGAGGTGAAATACGTCTGCCTCGGCGGCATGTGAGCGCCCGCCCTCTCGCCAACGCCTCCGTCCGCGGTAGATTGGACCTGGAGGCGAGAGCCGCAGAGGGGGAAACCTAATGGGAAAGCCGACCCAGGCCGACGCGGAAGCGGCGGTGCGGACCCTGATTGAATGGGCCGGCGACGATCCCGATCGGGAAGGACTTGCAGAAACGCCGGCGCGCGTGGCGCGCGCCTATCGCGAGCTCTTCGCGGGCTACGAAGACGATCCGCGCGACTATCTCAAGCGCACCTTCAACGAGGTCGGCGGCTACGATGAGCTTGTCGTGCTGAAGAACATTCGCGTCGTCAGCTTCTGCGAGCATCATATGCTGCCCGTGCTCGGACGCGCCCATGTCGGCTATCTGCCGGCGAGCCGCGTCGTCGGCATCTCGAAGCTCGCGCGCGTGGTCCTGGGCTTCGCCCGTCGCCTGCAGATTCAGGAGAAGCTCACCGCCGAGATCGCCGAAGCGATCCAGGACGTGCTGCGCCCGCAGGGCGTCGGCGTCGTCATCGAGGCCGAGCATAGCTGCATGTCGCTGCGCGGGGTCAACTCGCGGGATTCGACATTGACGACGAGCCGCCTGCTCGGCGTCATCCGCGAAGATTTGCGCACGCGCGAGGAGTTTTTGAGCATCGTTCGCGGCGCCTAGCCGCGCTGACGGAGGAGCAGCAGCCATGGCGGAAGATCAGAGCGCGCCCGATTTGACGCTCGGCGTCGACGAATCGCAATTGACTGGAAGCGGCATGCTGCTCGGCCGCGTCGGCGACGAAGAGGTCCTGCTCGCAAGGGACGGCGATGAAGTTTTCGCCGTCGGCGCGCACTGCACGCATTATCACGGGCCGCTCGCCGAGGGGATCGTGGTCGCGGGCGAGGTCCGCTGCCCATGGCACCACGCCGCCTTCAATCTGCGCACGGGCGAAGCCGCCCGCGCGCCGGCGCTCGATCCCCTGCCCTGCTGGTCGGTCGAGCGCCGCGACGGCAAGATCTTCGTCGGCGCCAGGCGCGCGGCGAGCTCGCGCGCGAAGGCGCCTGACGGCGCGCCGCGCCGGATCGTCGTGGTCGGCGGCGGCGCCGCCGGTCTCGCCGCCGCCGTCGAGCTCCGCCGCAAAAACTTTGCGGGCGACGTGGTCATGCTGAGCGCCGAGGCCTCGCCGCCCATCGATCGTCCCAACCTGTCGAAAGACTATCTCGCCGGCGCCGCGCCTGAGGACTGGCTGCCGCTTCGCCCGGAGAACTTTTACGCCGACAACGAAATCGACCTGCGTCTCGGCGTCGTCGCAGTCCGCATCGACCTTCGCGAAAAGGCTGTCGTGCTCGCCGAGGGCGCGGCGATCCCCTTCGACCGGCTGCTGCTCGCGACGGGCGCCGATCCCGTGCGCCTGACGATACCCGGCGCCGAGCTGCTTCACGTGCGCACGCTGCGTTCGCTCGCCGACTGCCAAGCGATCATCGGCTATGCCGAGCGCGCGCGCCGCGTCGTCGTGCTCGGCGCGAGCTTCATCGGCCTGGAGGTTGCGGCGTCGCTGCGTGCGCGCGGGATCGAGGTTCACGTCGCGGCGCCGGAGAAGACGCCGATGGCGCGCGTGCTCGGCGAGGAAATGGGCGAGTTCGTGCGCAAGCTCCATGAGGAGCATGGCGTCCTGTTCCATCTGGAGGACGTGGCGACGGCCATCGACGAGACCAGGGTCACGCTCAGGAGCGGTCTGACGCTCGAGGCGGATCTCGTGGTCGTCGGCGTCGGCGTGCGTCCGCGGCTGGAGCTCGCGGAAAGAGCCGGCCTCGCCGTCGATCGCGGCGTGCTCGTCGACCAATATCTTGAGACCAGCGCGCCGGGCGTCTTCGCGGCCGGCGACATCGCGCGCTGGCCGGATCGCCATAGCGGCGAAAAGATACGCGTCGAGCACTGGGCGGTCGCGCAGCGGCAGGGCCAGACCGCGGCTCGCAACATGCTCGGTCTCCGCGAGGCCTTCGACGCAGCGCCGTTCTTCTGGAGCCAGCACTACGACACGCCGATCAATTACGTCGGCCATGCGGAGGCGTGGGATGCGATCGAGATCGACGGCGACATCGCTGCGAGAGACTGTCTCCTGCGCTATAAGCGCAATGGGAAGACGCTCGCCGTCGCGTCGATCTTCCGCGACGCCGAAAATTTGCGGGCCGAGGCGGACATGGAGACGCAGCCTCAGGGGTGATCGAATGGCGATTTTGACGGGTTTGAGAGGATGGCGCGCGCCAGGGCGCCTTGTGACGCTCGCCGCCCTGCTTGGCCCAAACCCCGCTTGGGCGGAATGGCGGCTCGTCTCCGACGACGGGTTTTCCAAGATTTACGTGGAATCCGAATCCAGGAAGGCGCTGCCGAACGGGGTCGTCGCCGTGAGCGCCCTCACGGATTACGATCCGAATTCCCCTCAGGCAAAGGATTTTGGTCTGGCGGAAAAGGGCCTGTCGGAAATCGAATCGGTGTCGATCGATTGCCCCAGGCGCTTGTACAAATCGAATGGCGGAAACTGGTTCAAAGAACATATGGGCCGTGGGGAAATTTCCAAAAACTATGGGAGTGTCCTGAAGTGGACGCCCGTGCCTGATTATTACAACGGATTGGCCGCAGAGATCTGCCCGCTGAGATAGACGTGCGAGATCTATTATCACTGTGTTCTACGCTGTTCTGATGGTTCAGAGAGCGATGTCCAGACTATAGCGCTGCGAAGGCGAGCTTGCTCGTGCGTGCGCGGCAAATCGGCCGGATTCCATTCGATCCGTGTCAATGGCCAGTGACGGCTGGGCGATGGGGTTCAGCGCAGGCACGTCAACGAACTGCGCAACAACCGCCGGAGCGTTGCGGCGGCGACTGCGCCGATCCTCGCGCGCGCCTTCGGCAACAGCCCCGACTTCTGGCTCAACATCCAGCGGCGAACCGATCTGTGGGAGGCGATGAACAGTGCCGTCGAGCGCGAGCGGGTCGAACGGGCAAAGCCAATCGGCGCCGCGGCGTGATCTTTGTCTCGGGCGCAGGATCGGGCCCCTTAGCCCAAAAGTGGCGGGCCATGAGCGATGAAGATCGGAACTATGTGCACGCTGTGGCGCTACGAGAGCGCGGAGCGCGAATCCGGTTAGTCGAAACGCGCGGCCAATCCGAGGTCATTGGCTATGCCGGCGAGACGCTTGTCCTTGGTCCACAGGGTTGCGCCGGCGGTCAACCTGGCCGCCGCCAAGAGATGAGCATCGATATATCCGATCCCACGGCCAGCGAGCAAATGTAGGCTTATGAACGCCAGCGCTTCTTGATCGCTCGCCGTTGTTGCAAAAGCGAGACCTTGCAGCAACGTCAACACGGTTTCGCGATGACGCAGATTACCGAGGGCAAGCTCACCAATTACAAAAGGATGCGTCAACACCGTTCCTGCGTTGAGCAATTTTGCGAGCGTCTCATCGCCGGATCGCAAATGATCGACCCAGACCGAGGTATCGACAAGAATCATGCCGGCTTCGGTCGTCGACGCGGCGCCGCCTCGAGAGCCGGCTCGCTCGCGCCGAGGCGCGCCAGGCGCCGTGCGCTTTCCCTTTCGATGAGCGCTTTTAGCGCTTCGCGCACCAGCGCGGATTTCTCCTTGAGCCCCGTAAAGGCTTGCGCTTTAGCCAATAAATCGTCGTCCAGCGCCAGGGTTGTGCGCATCGCCATTCCTCCACAAGAGGGGCACGAAATTAGCATCAGTTGATGTCAAAAGGCTAGGGTGCAGAGCCTCGGTTTAGAGGCTCCTTTGTCAGGCTGGCGGGCATTTTCGCAGCCCTGTCGTCTCAGGAACAGATTGGCGAGCCGCAGAAGGACGCAGCCACAGAAGCACGCAGCCACGAGGGCCACGCTGCTCGTCTCGCTCGAAAAGCAGATCGCCAAGGGCGACTAGGCGCTCGTCGGCAACAAGGGCTATCAGCGGTTTCTCGCGACGCCGGACGGTTCCAGCTTCATCATCGATCGCGCCAAGGCGGAAGACGACGCCAAATTCGACGGCGTGTTCGTCTTGCGCACGAACACGAGCCGGTCGCCGCTTGAGGCGATGATCTGCTCCAAGCAGTTGTGGAGGGTGGAGCAGGCGTTCAAGGAACTGAGGGGCGACCGGTCGATCCGCCCGATCCATCACCAACTGGACGAGGGCATCGAGGCGCATGCTTCATCGCGTTCCTGACCTTATTGCCTGCAAGTGACGCTCAAGCAGCGCCTGAAACCCCTGGCGCCCGGCCTGACGCCGCGCCCCGTGCCGGAAAAGTTCGCAGCGACACAAATGATCGACGTGGAGCTGCCGACGACGGACGGCCGACTAGTCGTTCTATCGAGTTGCGCGGAACTGTGGGGCGACCAACGGTTGCTGCTGCAACGGCTGCAGCTTCAGCTGCCGAAGCAGCCGCCGCCCAAGATGGCCGCGCGCGCCGCCGCTTGATCCCCAAACGCCCCGTAGTGCCGACCTTTAATGTTCGGCCCTATAGGTTCCAATGGCTTATCCACCGCGCACCCCCTCAGTTGGCGAAGTCGGGTTAAGATCGAAGCGTCGGACGTGTCGGAGTCTTCCCACGCTTCGATCCCTGCAACGCTTGTGCTGGACTGAGCCGCGCGATCGAGCATTTTCAAGCAGTCGGCGCGCTCAGGGGGCCATCGGGCGCGCCTCTTTCTTCAGGCGCTGACGAGCGCGAGAAGCCCTTTCAACAAGGCCTCCGGGTCGGGCGGGCAGCCGCGAATGTGAAGATCGACCGGAATCACTTTCGACACGCCGCCAACGCAGGCGTAGCCGCCTGCGAACAGGCCGCCATCTAACGCGCAGTCGCCGACAGCGACAACCCATTTGGGATCCGGCGTCGCGGCATAGGTCCGCTCCAAAGCCTCGCGCATGTTCTTGGTGACCGGGCCCGTGACCAGCAGGACATCGGCATGCCTCGGCGACGCGACGAAACGCAGGCCGAATCGCTCAATGTCATAGAATGCGTTGCTCAGCGCATGAATCTCGAGCTCGCAACCATTGCATGAGCCGGCGTCGACCTGCCGGATCGAGAGGCTGCGACCAAGCCTTCGGCGCGAGGCTTGCGCGAGCGAGACGCCAAGTTCAGCGAGCAGCGTGTCGTCCGGGGCCGGCGCGCCTTCCGTAAGCGGCCCTCGGAGCAGGCCAGATAAGAGAAACTTGCGCATGACCGCGCCCTCCTACAGGTCCTGCCCCGAATAGGAGCAGTTAAAGGATTTGTTGAGAAGCGGGAAATCCGCGACGATGTTGCCCTCGATGGCCGCTTCGAGCAGCGGCCATTGAAACCAGGATGGGTCACGCAAATGGCAGCGCTCGATCGCGCCTGTCGCGTCCAACCTCACCCAGGCGAAAATGTCGCCACGGAATCCCTCGACGAGCGCGGCGCCTTCGCGGGTTTCGTCCGGACCAGGGATTTCCGTCCTTATTTCCCCGTCCGGCAGGCGATCCAGGATCTTCTCGATGAGCGGCAGCGACGCCCTGATTTCATCGAAGCGCACCCACACGCGCGCATCCACATCCCCCTGGGTCGAAGCTCCGAGCTCGAAGGGCAGTTCCGAGTAAGGCGCGTAGCCGGGGAAACGTCGGGCGTCGAAGGCGCGTCCCGAGGCGCGCCCGATGAAACCCCCGCATGCGTATTGTTGCGCGAGCTCCGGGCGCAAAATCCCCGCGCCGACCATCCGATCCTGCAGCGAGGTGGTGTCGCCATAGAGCCGAACAAAATTGGGAACGAGCTTGTTGGCGTAACGCAAGAGCGCGAGAAGGGCGACATAGCCCTCCCCCGTCAAGTCAACGGCGACGCCGCCCGGGACGACTTCGTCCATCATCAGCCTATGGCCGAAACACACATTGGCGGCTCTCAGGATGCGTTCGCGCATGACGCCGCAATGCGCGTGCATGAGAGAGAACGAGGCGTCGTTGCAGATTGCGCCGATGTCGCCA
>DATHCI010000225.1:0-7086 GCA_035319645.1 Methylocystis sp.
TGCCGCGCTCGACCCTGTTCATGCTGGTCTGCGCCTTCAGCGGCCTGGAGCGCATGCAGGCGGCCTATGCGCACGCCATCCGCGCCGGCTATCGCTTCTATTCTTATGGCGACGCCTCATTGCTGTGGCGCGCATGATCGAAGCCAGGGACGTGAGGCTTCTCGCCTTGTGGCGCGACGACCCCCTCGTCGCGCCGATGACGGTCGATCTGCGGCTCGACGCAAAGGGCGCGGTCGTCTCGGCCTGGGACCTGTTCGGCGCCTTCGATCTCGACGGCGCCGAATGCCGGCCCTTCGTGCTGCGGCGCGACGGCGGGATCGACTTCGGCGCCGGCGACGAGCGCCGCTGGCGCACGAATCTGCGCGACGCCGCCGTCGCCGTCGACGCGCGCTTCACGGTGCGCTGGAACGACGCCGACAGCGGCGTCTATCGCATCGTCAAGATCGCTGCGCTCGGCGCCAAGGACGCCCGGCGGTGACCGAAGGGTTCGCTTTCTCCGTCGAAGCGAGGGATGGCGCCGCGCGGCGCGGCGAGATCACGACGGCGCGCGGAACGATCCGCACCCCCGCCTTCATGCCGGTCGGCACCGCAGCGACCGTCAAGGCGATGTTCCCCGAGGGAGTGCGCGCCGCCGGCGCCGACGTGCTGCTCGGGAACGTCTATCACCTCATGCTGCGCCCGGGCGCCGAACGCGTCGCGCGGCTCGGCGGCCTGCATGAGTTCATGCGCTGGCCGCATCCGATCCTGACGGATTCCGGCGGCTTCCAGGTCATGTCGCTCGCCAAGCTGCGCAAGCTTGACGAGAAAGGCGTGACGTTTCAGTCGCACATCGACGGCTCGACGCATCATCTGAGCCCGGAGCGCTCGATGGAAATCCAGGCCCTGCTCGGCTCCGACATCGAGATGCAACTCGACGAGTGCGTGCGCCTGCCCTGCAGCGACGCCGAGGCCGAACGGGCCATGCGCCTGTCGTTGCGCTGGGCCGAGCGTTCGCGCAAGGCCTTCGTCGAGGCGCCCGGGCGCGCCGTTTTTGGAATCGTCCAGGGCGGCGCCGTGAAGTCGCTGCGCATCGAGAGCGCGAAGGCGCTCGCGGGCATGGACTTTCACGGCCTGGCCATCGGCGGCCTCGCCGTGGGCGAGCCGCAAGCGGTGATGCTGGAAATGCTCGAGACGGTCATGCCGAATCTGCCCGAGGCGAAGCCCCGCTATCTCATGGGGGTCGGCACGCCCGACGATATCGTGGAGGCCGTGCGCCGCGGCGTCGACATGTTCGACTGCGTCATGCCGACGCGCGCCGGCCGGCACGGCCTCGCGTACACGCGCTTCGGCAAGGTGAACCTGCTCAACGCCCGCCACGCCGAGGATCCGACGCCCCTCGACATGGAAGCGGCCTGCGACGCGGCGCGGGACTATTCGCGCGCCTATCTCCACCATTTGTTCAAGGCGGGCGAAATTCTCGGGCCCATGCTGCTCACGCAGATCAATGTCTCATATTATCAGGAACTCATGGCCGGCCTGCGTCAGGCGATCGTCGCGCGGCGCCTCGACGATTTCATCGTCGAAACCAAGGCCGGATGGGTTTGCGCAGACCGCGCTGAGGAATAGTCAAGGCTTCGTTGCTCGGTGAAGAAAATATGGCTATAGTGCGACAGGAAGCGGCGTGATGGGTGAGTTGAGATGAACGTCTCCCTGGAGCAAGCCATCGGCATTCATGCGCGCGCGCTCAAGTCGCGCGCCGGGAAGAAGTCGCCGATGCTTGCGAAGATGCGGGCCCACGACCTCAAGGCCAAAGGCGACATCGAGGGCTACCGCGTCTGGATGCTCGTGTGCGAGCAGGCCGAGCGGCTGGTCGCCGCGGAGATCGAGGCGCACGCCCGCCATTGACACGGGGGCGTGGCGACGGCGCCGCGTCTCGACATGAGGCCCTCATTCGGGATAGCGAAGACGTCCCGAACGAAAAGAGCGCGCCCCATGTGGCGACAACGCCTCGACATTTTCTGGGACGGCCAAAGAACGCTGGCGCTTGACGTCTTCGACGCCGAGGGCGGAGGCGCGCCGGAGCTCGCCGTCTTCGCGGCTCGCGACGCGGATTTCGGCCAAGCCTGGCTGCTCGACGCAATAAGCCCCGCACGATGGCGCCGCGGCGGCGCGATTGTGGAATTGCCGGTCGGCTGCGCTTTGGCGAGCCTGCGCGCCCCCGACGGCTCCGAGCTTCTCATCTCGCTCGTCAAGGACCCGCCCGACGAGGCGGGTGAGCAGCGCCTGCTGCTCATCGAGCGCGCGCGCGCGGTCAACGAGCGCCCGCATGCGGCCTTTCGGATCGCGCAGCACGCCGCGCGCGCCGACCTGGAGCGGCTTACGCGCGAAGAAATCGCCGCCGTCGGCGCGAAGCTCGTCTGGGCGATCTCGCAGCGCCGCCAGACGACGGCGCCAGATCGGGTCGGCCTTGTCGGAGACTCGCGCTTGCTGATACGCTTGTGGCCGGCGCAAATCGCCTATCCGACGCAACAGAGCCGGCTGGTCGTCGAAGCGCTGGAGCTGCGCACGCAGATGCGGCTCGCGCCGCTCAAGGCGCCCTTCGCGATCATGGAGCACTGGCTCAGCGAGGCCGGCGCCCCCATGGCCACTCTGCGCTTGCGGCTTCCGAGCCCCGACCAGATTGACGCCGCCCTTGCGGGCGTCTCTGTCGTGCTCGTCATGCATCAGAGGCGTCGCCTGCGCGCGCTAAACCTCGAGCAGAGCAAAGCCGGCGGCGGCGGCGTCGACCCGCTGTCTCTCGCAGACATTCGCCAGGCGACCGGCTGGCCGCAGGAGCGCCCGGACGCCGCGCTGACGGCGGCGCCGATCGTCGTCCACAGCCTGCGCGAGCTCATCAGCGGCGGACAGCGGTTTGACGGCGTGTCGGCGCGGCGGCGCAACGGAAACGGCTGCAATGGCGGCGATTTTCTGGAGTTGGATTTTTTCGGGGCGGCGCTCGGCGACGACATCGGCCTCGTCAGCCCGAGCGCCGACTCCGGCGAGCTGACCGTTCGACCGAGCGACCCGGGCGGCGCGCGATCGGTCCGTCTGTTCAGGATAGCCCGCGACGGGCTCGTCGCGCGCAAGGTCGAGGACGACGATCCGCTTCTCGACGAGATCATGCGCATCGTCGCCGGGACCTGGAACGCCGCCGCGAGCGCCGCGGACCGCTCCTCCGAAAGCGCGCTCAGTGCGCAGGGCCGCCGCGAATTGTTGCTCGCAGAGTTCAACGCCGACCTCGCCGCCGTGAATTATTCCGGACGACTCAGGGCCTCGAAAAATTGGGAGGTCCTCGAGCCCATTATGCTTGCGGCCTTTGTCATGCTCGTGGAGGACGCGACCCCGGCGGGGCGGGCCTATCTGCACGGAATCGGCGGCTACGAGGCCTTCCGCGCCGATCCCTCCCTCGTCTCTGCGCTCACGCGGCTGGAGGAGTTCGCGCCTGGGCTCGACGAAACGGCGCTACGGGAGCGCCGCCTCGCCGTCCCTTCCATCGCCTATCGGTTTATAGCGGCTTGCGGCCTTGCGCGCCTGCTCGCGCCCGGCGCCAACGCGCAGTCGCAAAGCGCCGCCTGGCGTCTTTTCTCGCATGTCGGGGCCGATTCCGCGCCCGGCCTGCCGACGCCGCCCTTCGCGCGGCGTCTCACGGAGGCGCGCATTTTCCTCGACGGCTCGCCGGACCTCGAACGCGCGGCGCGCCGCGCGGCGCAGACTCTCGCCAGCGAAGCCATGGTCGAGCGCGCCGCGATCTACTGCGAGGCTGCGCAGCGGCCTCACGAGGGAGAGGCGTTGCGCGCCTATCTGGTCCGACGGCGCGAGGGCGCGTGGACGGCGCTCGCGGAAGCCTCGGTGCTGGCCAAGATCGTTGACGAGGCCGACGGCTATTGGCGCGAGGTCGAACGCGGTGGACGCCCGGAACTCGAAACCCGTCCGCCCGAGCCAGCGGGCGTGCTCGCACGGGTGCGGAGCTTTTTCATCCGCGGCGGCGATTGAGAGGGGTCGGTCGCGGTGGCGGAGAAGCTCAAGTTATGCCTCGTCGGGCCGCGCGGAGCCGGCAAATCCTCGCTGGTCGCCTCGCTCGCCGACTGCGTGCTGCAGAGCGCTTATGGCTATCCGCCGCAGCTCCGCGCCGCGCTGCAGCCGATTTCGCGCATCGAATATGAGGAGGCCAGCGCCGCAGCCTCCCGTTTCGAGCTGCTCGAGAATCTCGTCAGCGACTATGAGCGGCTGCGCGCGGAATTCGCGGCCGGCGGAGCGCCGACCGCTGCCTCGGAGGTTTTCGACTATCACTTCCGCCTCACGCTCGACGGCGAAGGAGCGGAGGCGAATCGAACGCCTCGTCTGCTCGAAATCTCCGACGCGAGCGGCGATCTCTGCGCGCCGAGCCTGGCGTCGCGGCCCCTCTCCTTCACCCTCAAGGAGAAATTTGCGGCGAAGCTGCTTGGAGCCGACGCCATCTTGCTAGTGCTGCCGCTCGCGCGCCTGTCGGACTGCGCCTGGTCGGGCGACATCGCCCGGCTGCTCGAGCGCCTGGCGCAGGCCAGGGAGCGCAAGGCGACGCGCTTCATCGTCGCTTTCTCGAAATATGAGCGTCTCTTCGTGCCCTTCGGTCCCAGCGCCTTCACTTTCGCCTGCGACCCCGCCGTCGCGCTCCACGTCGCCCGCAAGGCCGCGCAATCGGCGCCCTGGCTAAATGTGCTGCGTCGCCTGGACGGCGGCGAAAGCGACGCGAAGACGCGTTTTACGGTGGTCTCGGCCTTCGGCTTCGTGAAAAATTTCCAGAATCCCAACATCGACCCGCATCAGCCGGGGGAGCGGCGTTTTCGTCGCGACGGGCTGGAGGGCGCGCAGGCTCACCGCGAATTCTGGCGCCCGTTCCTCACCGCCGAGCCGATCCTTGAGGCGGCGCTCGGTCACGGCAGCGCGTTCACGTTCTCGTTCGCCCAGCTCGACGGAACTGACGCGCGTCAAGAAGACGCGTGAACCCGCGATCACTCTCCGCCGGCTTCGGTCGCTGCGACCGCGGGCTCGGGATCGTCGCTCGGCGAAAGGAATCTCGGGGAGAGATAGCGCTCAAGACCGCCGAAGCCGCGGCGAGGGCCGTTCGCCCTTCCAGCTCCTTCGTCCTCCCACAAGGCCAGCTCCGCGCGCCTTCCAAGCGCGTCGGCGGTCGAGGCGCGCAACCTCTGTCGCTTCAGCGCCGCCTCGAGACGGCCCTCGGTCTCGACCAGGCTCTCGTCGTCGAGCACGTAAACGCCCCTGCGGTCGACATAAGCGAGACCGCGCCGCACCAGGCGATTGAGCAGGCCGAAGAGATTCTCCTTCACGTCCTCGGGCAGAGGCGCAACGTGGACGCGCGGGTCGAAGGCGCTCATCGCCCCGTGGATCGGAACCGAGCCGCGCAGCAGCGTCTTCAGCACGCGGGTGTCGCGTTCGTCGGCCTCGCTGTCGGTCAAATCCAACAGCGTCGGCAAGGGCTGCCGCCGCCGCGCCTTCACGTCGCGCTTGAGCAGTTCGGAAAGCAGCTTCATGACGAACATGAAGGCGTCCTGGGCGACGGCGACGCCGACCGCCATCGTGGCGTCGGGCGAGAGGCTGAAGAAGGCCTCTCGCGCGAGCTCGAAACGGTTGCGCTCCACGCTGTGCGCGCGCACGAAGGCGTCGCTGCGCTTGAGCAGCGCCTGCACGTCGGCGTCCGGCAGGCCAGCCGCTTTGGCCATGACGACGCAGCCGTCGACGAGCTTCTTCGCCTCGCTGAGCCCGCCGCCCGCCGAGGCCTTCTCGCTCTCGGGAGCGTTGCGCAGTCGTAGCGAAATCTGCTGCAGCTTGTCGCGCAGCTCGCCGTCGAGCGAGCAGGTCTTCTCGAAGGCCGCGCGGCCCAGGATCGCAGCATCACGCGCGGCGAAGAGGCTGCGCAGCGCATCGGCCTCGGGATCACAGTCGAAGTCGGCGGGCGCGAGCGGCGGAGCGGCGTTCGACTGCCGCTCGGCCGTGAGCAGCAGAAGGCAGGCGGGCTTGGCCGCGCGCAACGTCGCGAGCGAGGGATTGGCGCGAATTTCGTCGCGCGCCTTGCCGAGCGCGCGCAGAGTCTCAGCGATGTCCATGGGTCTGTCGTTGCGAGCCGCGGGGGGGCTTACGCCGCGCGCTTGCGCGCTCTCCAGACGCTGGCGCAGCGTGACGAACTCGGCTTGGAGATCGTCGCGCTGCTTCGACGCCACGGCGCGCTCGGCGAGCGGACCCGCGACCGTCTCCCGCAGCGCTTCGAGCCGCCTGCGCGCCGCCGCGGCCTTTGTGCGATGGGACGTGCAGTTCGGGCCGCAGACGGCCCCCATATTGTCCAGGCCCTTCGCGGCGTCGAGGGCGAGCTGATCCTCCTGTCGAGCGATCGCCGTCACCGCGAACTGCTCGTCCTGCTTGGCCTTGATCACGGAATCGAGACTTTCGATCGTCTGCCCGAGCGCTGCGACCTTCGCTTGCGACTCGTTGATTTGGCGCGCCAGCGTCTGCGTCTCCTGCAGATCGGCCGCGTTCTTGCGCGCGGCGGCGACGGCGGCGCGCTCCGCCTCCTCCTCGGCCTTGCGCAGATTGTCGCGCAGGCGCGGGCCGGCGGCGCCGTTCGCCGCCTGGGCGATGGCGTCGATCGCCTCGAGATGCGCGCGCATCGGCGGAGCGGCGAACAACCGTTCCGTCTGCGCCGCGTCCGCCTGCGCGACGAGCTTTTGCGCGGGCAGCAGCACGTCGGCTGCGAGCTCCATGGGCTGCAGCTCGCTCACGATGCGCTTGGAGGAAAGGCGGAAGATGTTGTTGTAATAATAGGTGAAGGAGAAGAAGGCGGAGATCGAGAAGACGAAGAGATAGACGCCGAGCGTGATCACCGTCTTGAGCACGATGCGCTCGCCGAGGAATTGACGCCGCGCGATCAGCGCTCCGAGGTCGGAGCCAAGCGACCAGGAGGTCGCTGCGAGCATCGTGAGAATCGCGGTCGCGCCGATCGCCGTGCCGACGAGGCCGAGCCAGTCGTTGGCGTCGCGCCGCATCACGTCGATCATCCCGCTTGAGGTCGTGTAG
>DATHCI010000226.1:0-21568 GCA_035319645.1 Methylocystis sp.
GCGTCCGTCGACCGCCTGACGCTCGATCGGCAGCGCATCGAGGCAATGGCGCGGAGCCTGGAAGAAATCGCCGATCTCCCCGATCCGGTCGGGCGCGTGCTGGCGCGCTTCGAGCGCCCGAACGGCCTCGTGATCGAGCGCGTGGCGACGCCGCTCGGCGTCATCGGCGTCATCTATGAGAGCCGGCCGAATGTGACCGCCGACGCCGGCGCGCTGTGCCTCAAGGCCGGCAACGCGACGATCCTGCGCGGCGGTTCCGACAGCCTGCGGAGCTCGGCGGCGATCCACCGCGCGCTGGTCGCGGGGCTCGAGGAGGCGGGTCTGCCCGGCGAAGCGATCGCGCTCGTGCCGACGACAGATCGCGACGCCGTGGGCCTCATGCTCGCAGGGCTCGACGGCGCGATCGACGTGATCGTGCCGCGCGGCGGCAAGAGCCTTGTCGCCCGAGTCCAGCACGAGGCGCGCGTGCCGGTCTTCGCGCATCTTGAGGGCATCGTTCACGTCTTTGTCCACGCCGCCGCCGATCTCGACATGGCGAAGGACATCGTGCTCAACGCCAAGATGCGCCGCACCGGAATTTGCGGCGCCGCCGAGACGCTGCTCGTCGATCGCGCCTGCGCGCGCACGCATCTCGCCCCGCTCGTGAAGACATTGCTCGACGCGGGCTGCGCGGTGCGCGGCGACGCCGAGACGCAGCGCGCGGATCCGCGCGTGACGGCGGCGAGCGAGGAGGACTGGGATACGGAATATCTCGATGCGATCATCGCCGCGCGCGTCGTCGACGGGCTCGACTCCGCCCTGGCGCATATCGCGGCGCACGGCTCGCATCACACGGACTGCATCGTGACGCAGGACGAGGCGGCGGCGGCGCGCTTCCTCAAGGAGGTCGACTCGGCGATCGTCCTGCACAACGCCTCGACGCAATTCGCCGACGGCGGCGAGTTCGGCTTCGGCGGCGAAATCGGCATCGCGACCGGCAAGATGCACGCGCGGGGGCCGGTGGGCGTGGAGCAGCTGACGTCGTTCAAATATCGCGTGCATGGGACTGGGCAGCTGCGGGCGTGAACGGTTCAACGTTCTATCCAACTGGAACAAAATTTGGCCTATGCAGTTTTCATCTCTCACGGCTGGCACGACAAATGGATCGCGCGTCAGATGGCGCGCCTCGTCCAGGAAAATGGCGCCTACGCCTTCATCGACATTTTCGACATCAAGAAAGGGGACCGCATCGAGGAGCGTGTGCGAGATGGTCTCGAAGCCTGTGATGAGCTGGTCGCATTGCTGACGCCCTGGTCCGTGGACCGCAACTGGGTTTGGGCGGAAATTTCGTCAGCCTGGATATTGCGCAAGAGGTGCGTGGGCGTTCTCTATGGGGTGACAGTCGACGACATAGAGGACAACCACGGCGGGATGGCCTGCCTTGCGCCCACTAACCTCGTTGCCCTGGACGATTACGACGATTACATTTCGGAAATGGCGGAACGAGCCGCTGTGAGGAGCGACAAATGAAGTTTTTCATGGCTTATAGCCGCGCCGACAGGGATTACGCCGCTTCGCTCGTGTCCGAGTTGGAGCGGAGGGGCGTGAGCGTTTACCGCGACGAAAAGGCTTTGGAGCCAGGTGTTGACTGGGATTCTGCGCTCCGCGAAGCGCTCAACGAATCGAACGCGGCAATTCTCGTGCTGCCGCGCGAGGGCGCGAGGGGCGCCAACAACGCGATCTTCGAGGCCGGCGCCGCCAAGGCTATGGGAAAGAAGGTTCTCGTCGTTGCGCGCGGCGCGGGCGATCGCGAGTTTCCGGACACGATCGCCGACGTGGCGATCTTCAACGCCGGCCAAAAGCCGCTGCATGAAATCGCCGACGCCCTGGTCCGCAATGCGGCTTAAGACAATCACCCATGATAATCTCGATCATGCATTGCCTCTCTCCCTTGACGATTGGCGCGGAACCGTTCCGCGCTCCACCGACTGTCATGACAGAAAGGCCGCCCTAGAACGCGAAAGCGACTGTCAGGATGCGCCGGGATCAGGGATTGCTTGCGCTCGTATCGGCTTCGCAGGATGGAGCGGCCACTTGGCAATTCCTGCTTCTGCTCTTTCGTGATCCAATAAATATGGATTTGCAAAGAATCGAGTTACTTTGGCGAACTCCCCCGGTTGATAAAGTTTCTCGGTCACAAACCCGATAAAGTGGAGGCGCGCTCGTGCTTCGGGTGCGCCGCGCAAATCTGTCTTTGGGTTGAATACGCCGGATATAAGCCTTTTATCCCAATATCGACGGAACTGCGCCTTGAGATATTCACCACCAAATGCAACATGAATCTGATCGTATACGTCACCACCATTGAGGAAGGTTCTGGAGTCGACCAAGATGACGTGGAGCGCCTCCGTCGGAACGGAGAACTTGTGTGGCTGTCCGTTACGTTCGAGTTTTTGGCAGATCCGCTGCACGGCTTTGAGCGTCTCGCCTTCCTCGGAATGGCGGTTATCTGTTGCATGGCTTGATAGAACTCGTTCTGACCATAGGATACCATCATCGCTCAACAAACGAGTAGCGGACCTAGCGGCTTTTGTTTCCCCAAATCGCATAAGTTCCACCACCCACTTCTGCTTCGAGGAAGTGAAGCCGAAATCGAGCGTTGATTGTCCTTCGCCGACAACTTCATAGGACGGCACGACTCCCGATTGATGGAGCGCATAAGCAAATCTCAATTCGAAGAACCTAGCCTTATTTTCGCGAGTCCAGCCACGGTTATCGCCAATATCGCCAATAATATCCTGTGCCCACGGGATATGGCATAGCTTCGAGACGATCGACTTCATGAACTCTGCCTCGTCAGTCGAGAGGAAGTCCCAAAAATCCTGATTGTCATTCGACATGGCCCACCTACTTCAACATCGTAATCGAGGTTGGAAGTTTCCGCCACTCGCTTGACGGATCGAACCTACCACCCGATACTTTTGCGCAGGAAGCGCGCCCTCCCTTCGGAGGAAAGGGATCCCTCGCGCCGCGCAACTTGACCCACCCAGCAATTCGCCGGCCAGAGCATCATATGTGACCCCGAAGAAGTTTTCCCAGACGTGAGGCGAGTTCTTGCTCGCCGTCAAGCGCGTCGGGTCAACGGTTGGCGAACGGCTGGCGCAGCTCGGGATCGCCACGCTCCGCGATTTGGCGGCAAAGGACGCCGAAAGCGCTTGTGCGGCGGTTTCTATGCTCGTCGCAAACACGTGCTGGAAGAACAGCCCGCGGGCCCGCAGCGACATCGCTGCGGCGCAGTGGGCCGCGAAGCCGAGCGGAATTGATTTTGCGCCGCCATTCGCGGCGCTCAATTGGATCGTGCAACTGTCGCGCTTCCGGCGTCCCGCCAGGCATGGAGATGGCCCGCTGGGGGTATTACAGGCAGCCTTACATTTGCAGCGAGTTTGTTCCCTTGCTAAAGGCAGCCTTTAATATGCGTCGGATAAGGACCACTTGTTTAAGACTCGTTGAATAAGGAGGAGGGAGCAGCGTGACGGCGATCCAAGGCAGGGCTGGCGCCTATCAGCGCCAGCCGACAGGTTACAGCGCGTTCATTCCTGCGCCGCTCCCACCGCAGCCTCCCATCGCCCTGTCCGGCGAGCTTGCGCGGCTACTCTCTCGGGCCGATATGGCACTAGGAAGGCTGGACGGCTCCATTCTGACCTTGCCCAATCCTGACCTTTTCGTATTCATGTATGTTCGAAAAGAAGCCGTGCTGTCGAGTCAGATCGAGGGAACCCAAAGCTCCCTGCAAGACTTGCTCGCTGCCGAGGCGCGGCTTTACTCGCGCGAGGCCCCCAAGGATGTCAACGAAGTGGTGAATTACGTCAAAGCCATGAATTACGGGCTGGAGCGGCTCTCCGATCTGCCGATTTCCGTGCGGCTCTTTCGCGAGATTCACGCAAAGCTTCTTGACGGCGCGCGTGGCTCGCGCCTCAGCCCCGGAGAGCTGCGGCGGACGCAAAACTGGATTGGTCCTGGCGGTTGCAGTCTCAACGAAGCCATATTCGTCCCGCCGCCGGTCGATGTCGTTCCGCAGGCACTGGGCGAACTCGAATCCTTTCTCCACAGTGAAAGCGAACTACCGCTTCTGATCAAGATCGGTCTTGCCCATGCGCAATTCGAGACGATTCACCCTTTCCTTGACGGCAACGGACGCGTCGGCCGCCTCTTGATCACGTTCCTGCTATGCGAACGTGGCGTGCTTCACAAGCCGGTGCTTTATCTTTCATATTATTTCAAGCGGCATCGGCAGACCTACTACGATTTGCTACAGGCTACCCGCGACAAGGGCGCCTGGGAGGAATGGCTTTCATTCTTTCTGCGCGGCGTTGCTGAGGTGAGCGGCCAGGCGAGCGAGACCGCTCGCCGCGTTCTCACGCTCCGAGAGACGCATCGGAGCTTGATCACGCAACAGTTCGGCTACGCTGCGGCGAACGGCCATCGACTTCTGGAAAGCCTTTATCAGCGGCCGATTATTTCGGTGCAGGATGTGAGCAATCTAACCGCGACGACATTCGCCGCCGCCAACCAGCTCGTCGAGCGCTTCGTGAACAACGAAATTCTTGTGGAAATCACCGGCCACGCGCGCAACCGCCGTTTTCGCTACGAAGCCTATGTGCAGCTATTTGAAGAGTCGGACGCGGCTTCCCGACCCGCCTCCAGATGATACCTCGATTACCCCCCCACTCCGCCGGCCTGCGCATCGGCCTCTTCGGCGGATCGTTCGATCCGCCGCACGAGGGGCATCTGCTCGTCTCGCGCATCGCGCTGCGGCGACTGAAGCTCGATCGCCTTTGGTGGCTCGTCTCGCCGGGCAATCCGCTCAAGAATCCGAGCGCGACGCCGCTCGCCGAAAGGCTTTCCGCCTGTCGCAAGGCGGCGGCGCATCCGCGCATCGTCGTGAGCGCGCTCGAAGCCGAGATCCGCACGCGCTTCACTTATGACACGCTGCGCTATCTGCGCCGGCGCTGTCCCGGGGTGCGTTTCGTCTGGATCATGGGCGCGGATAATCTCATCGGCTTTCACCACTGGCGCCATTGGCGCGAGATCGCCGCCCTCGCGCCGATCGCCGTGATCGACCGGCCCGGAGCGACGTTGAGGGCGCAGAGCGCGAAGGCCGCGCGAAGATTTGCATCGTTCCGGATCAAGGAGCATGAGGCCACGCGACTGGCGACGACGTCTCCGCCCGCGATCGTCTATATCCATGACCGGCGGCTTGCGAGGTCTTCGACCGCGTTGCGAGCGGCGAACGGGAAGATCTGACAGCGCCCGATCGCGATTGTCCGGCCTGTGGATGCTTCCTCACCCGCGACCGCGCCGCGTCCATGCGAGAAACGCGGCCAGTCCGATCATCGGGATGACGACGAGCACGAGCGCCCAGGTCGTGAATTCGTCGTAAGGATGCCGATCGTAATAGTCGCCTTCCGTCGCCTGGGTGTAAGGGTTGCGCAGGAAGAAGGTCACGAAGATCCACATGGCGATGACGCCGCCTGCGATATAGTAAAGCTTCGTCGGCACGCGATATTGCGGCGGCCTGTCTTGCGGTTCGTTGGTCATATTTGCGCGCACCTTTCCGTCTCGGCGCCCTTCATGGCTTGGGATTACTATAGTCGCACCAGGCTCGCGGGCCAGCGCGATCCCGGCCATTTGCGCGCTATAACCCGTCAGGCGACCGCGCCTGCAGGTGGAGCGCGTAGGAAAGCACGGCCGGCTCAGTCCGGAATGCCGCGATAGATCTTGTAGGCCCGCCACACCGCCCGCGCCACGGCGGGCGTCGACTGCATCGGCTCGTATGACCAGTGTTCGACGACGCCGGTCCAGGGCCGCACGGCGCCGAGCGCCTCCAATTTCGACAGGTAGTCGGCAATCTTGCGGCTGCCGCCGGCGACCGCGAACACATAGACCGGCGCTCCGGTTGCGACCGCCTCGCCGACCATCGAGACGCTATCGGCCGTGACGACGATCGTCTCGGCCAGCGCCAGCATGGAAAAGTAAGGGTTTTCGCCCGCGCCGTCCCAGAGCCAGCCGCGGCCCGACGCGAACTCGGCCTGCAGCATCTCGCTCACATAGGCGGGCGTCCGGCGCGAGCAGGTCGCCATGACGCTCATTCCCGCCGCGCGCAACGTCCGCACGGTCTCGCAGAGCGCCGCCGCCGTCGCCTTGGAGAAGCTGAAATGCCGGCTGTCGCCGCCGACGAGCAGCGCCGCCCGCGGCGCGGCCAAGGACTTGACCCGCGGGTCGGGGGACTTGCGCAGCTCAGCCAGCCGCTCGGCCGAGACGCGATTCGGCGGCGTGATCGGCGCCACGACATTGAGGCCGAACAGCCCGTCATGCGCCGGGGCGACGATGAGATCGGCCGCGCGCGGTCCGAAGGCCGGGCGGTTGAGATAGACGGTGAAGGTCTGGCGCTTCGACGCCTGCTTCATCCGGCGCAGATAGGGGATGACCCGCCGCCCGGCGCCGATGGCGATGTCGGGGAAGGGCGGCGCGATCGGCGAGTCCGCGGCGGTCTCGCGCTCGCGCCAGTCCACCGGACCGAAGGGCGCGAGCGCCGCGAAGATTTCGCGCGGGTTCACGCCGCGGATGTCGGCCTCGAGCCCCATCGCCTCGGCGAGGCCGAGCGACTGCGCCTCATGGCCGGCGCGCCCGTCGGACAGGATGCGCAGCACAGGCTTTTCGGGCGCGATGAGCCCCCGACCGCCCGTCGCGTCCTCGCCGCTCACACGAAGGCGACCGTGAGAATTTCGTATGATTTGCCGCCGCCCGGCGTCTTCACCTCGATCGTGTCGCCGACCTTCTTGCCGATCAGCGCGCGCGCGATCGGAGAGCTGATCGAGACGCGCCCGCTCTTCACGTCGGCCTCCGATTCGCCGACGATCTGGTAGCGCTTCTCTTCCTCGGTGTCTTCATCCAGCACGGTGACCGTGGCGCCAAACTTGATCGTCGAGCCTGAAAGCTTGGCGACATCGATGACCTCTGCGCGCGAGAGCTTGTCCTCGAGCTCGGCGATTCGGCCCTCGTTCAGCGACTGCGCCTCTTTCGCCGCATGATATTCGGCGTTTTCGGAGAGATCTCCATGAGCGCGCGCTTCCGAGATCTGCTGGATGATGCGCGGGCGTTCGACCTGCTGTCGCCGCCTCAGCTCCCCCTCCAGCGCGGCGAAGCCGCCGACAGTCATGGGCACTTTTTCCATGGTCCTGCTCTTTCGTCCTGTTCCTTTCGCTCTCCCCTTCAGGGAAAACAAATATACAATCGCGGCGGCCCGATGGCGGCGGCGCCGGTCGAAGGATGCGGTTGCGACGAACGCTAACGGCGTCTCAGGCGAAGTAGTCCTGCAGCGCGCGCACCTCAAGGGACCCCGACATATAGGCCTTGACGCCCTCGGCGGCGGCTACGGCTCCCGCGAGAGTCGTGTAATAGGGGACTTTATGCAGAAGCGCGGCCTGGCGCAAGGAGCGGGAGTCGGCGAGCGCCTGCGCCCCTTCGGTGGTGTTGAAGACGAGCTGGATCGAGCCGTTCTTGATCGCGTCGACGATATGCGGCCGACCCTCTGAGACCTTGTTGATCTTCTGCGTCGGGATGCCGCGGCTGGTCAGAAATCGCGCAGTGCCGCCGGTCCCCTGCGCCGTGAAGCCGAGCTCCATGAGCAGGCGGATCGGCGCGACGACGCGCTCCTTGTCGGCGTCGCGGACCGAGACGAAGACCACGCCGCCCTTTGGCGCCCGCGCGCCGGCCCCGAGCTGGCTCTTGGCGAAGGCCGCGGCGAAGGAGGTGTCGAGGCCCATGACTTCGCCGGTCGATCGCATTTCCGGCCCGAGCACGGTGTCGACGCCCGGAAAACGCGCAAAAGGAAATACCGACTCCTTGACCCCGATATGTTTCAAATCCGCGCCCGGCAGGTCGAATGCCGAGAGCGGCTCTCCGGCCATGACGCGCGCGGCGATCTTGGCGATCGGCTTGCCGACGACCTTGGCGACGAAGGGCACGGTGCGCGAGGCGCGCGGATTGACCTCGAGCACATAGATCTCGCCGTCCTTCAGCGCGAACTGCACGTTCATGAGCCCGACGACGCCGAGCGCCTTGGCGAGGCTCACTGTCTGCGCCTCGAGCGCCGCGATCGTCTCGCGCGAGAGCGAGCGCGGCGGCAGCGAGCAGGCGGAGTCGCCCGAGTGAATCCCGGCCTCCTCGATATGCTCCATGACGCCGGCGACGGCGGCCTGCGCGCGGTCGGCGAGGCAGTCGACGTCGACTTCGATCGCATCCGTCAGATAGCGGTCGAAGAGCAGCGGATTCTTGCCGAGGACCATGTTGATCTGCCCGGTTTTGTCGTTCGGGTAGCGGGCCTTGACCTCGGAGGGGACGAGGCTCGGCAGCACGCCGAGCAGATAGTCGTCGAGCGCCTGCTCGTCGCGTATGATCGCCATCGCCCGCCCGCCGAGCACATAGGACGGGCGCACGACGAGCGGCAGGCCGAGCTCGCCCACGACGAGGCGCGACTGCTCGACGGAATAGGCGATGCCGTTCTTGGGCTGCTTGAGCCCGAGCCTGTCGAGCAGGCGCTTGAAGCGGTCGCGGTCTTCGGCGAGGTCGATCGAGTCGACGGACGTGCCGAGAATCGGCGCCCCGGCTTGGGCCAGGCCATTCGCGAGCTTGAGCGGCGTCTGGCCGCCGAACTGCACGATGACGCCCTTGAGCCGCCCGTTGCGCTGCTCGAGGTCCAAGATTTCGGCCACGTCCTCGGCCGTGAGCGGCTCGAAATAGAGCCTGTCGGACGTGTCGTAGTCCGTCGACACCGTCTCCGGATTGCAATTGATCATGATCGTCTCGTAGCCCGCCTCGGAGAGCGCGAAGCAGGCATGACAGCAGCAGTAGTCGAACTCGATGCCCTGGCCGATGCGGTTCGGCCCGCCGCCGAGAATCACGATCTTGTCGCGCGCGGAGGGCTGCGCCTCGCAGGCGGGCTTGCCGGCGAAGGGCGCTTCATAGGTCGAATACATATAGGCGGTTGGCGAGGCGAACTCGGCCGCGCAAGTGTCGATGCGCTTATAGACCGGGCGCACCTCGAGCTTTCGCCGCAGCGCGCGCACGTCCTTCTCCTCGCAGTCGGCGAGCGCGGCGAGACGCGCGTCGGAGAAGCCGCGTCCCTTGAGCAGGCGGAGATTCTCCGCATCCCGCGGCAGGCCGAAGTTTCGCACCTTGGCTTCGAGCGCGATGATCTCTCCGATGCGCGCGATAAACCAGGGGTCGATCTTGCAGGCCTCATGGACCTCGGCTTCGGTGAGTCCCAGGCGCAGCGCCTGCGCGACGATCAGGATGCGGTCCGGCGTCGGCGTCCCGAGCGCGGCGCGCAGCACATTGGCGTCGTCGCCCTTGGCCAAGCCGTCGATCTCGATCTCGTTGAGGCCCGAAAGCCCGGTCTCGAGCGAGCGTAGCGCCTTCTGCAGCGATTCGGCGAAATTGCGCCCGATCGCCATGGCCTCGCCGACCGACTTCATCGACGTCGTGAGCACGGCCTCGGCGCCCGGAAATTTCTCGAAGGCGAAGCGCGGGACTTTGGTCACGACATAGTCGATCGTCGGCTCGAAGGAGGCCGGAGTCGCCCCGCCCGTGATGTCATTTGCGATCTCGTCCAACGTGTAGCCGACGGCGAGCTTCGCCGCGACCTTGGCGATCGGAAAGCCCGTCGCCTTAGAGGCCAAGGCGGAAGAGCGCGAGACGCGCGGATTCATCTCGATCACGATCATGCGGCCCGTCGCCGGATCGACGGCGAATTGCACGTTGGAGCCGCCGGTCTCGACGCCGATCTCGCGCAGCACCGCAATCGAGGCGTCGCGCATGATCTGGTATTCCTTGTCGGTCAGCGTCAGCGCCGGCGCGACCGTGATGCTGTCGCCCGTGTGCACGCCCATCGGGTCGATGTTCTCGATCGAGCAGACAATGATGCAGTTGTCCGCTCTGTCGCGGACGACCTCCATCTCGTATTCCTTCCAGCCGAGCACGCTCTCTTCGATGAGAACCTCGTGCGTGGGCGAGGCGTCCATGCCGCCTTTTGCGATGTCGATGAACTCCGCCTCATTGTAGGCGATGCCCCCGCCCGTGCCGCCGAGCGTGAAGGAGGGGCGGATGATCGCGGGCAGGCCGATTTCTTCAAGCGCCGCGAGCGCCGCGGTCAGCGTCTTGACGTGGTGGGAGCGCGGCGTCGCGAGGCCGATCTTCTTCATGGCGTCGCGGAAGAGCTCGCGGTCCTCGGCCTTGTCGATCGCCGCGGCCGAAGCGCCGATCATCTCCACCTCGAACTGTTTCAGCACCCCCATTTTTTCGAGCGACAGCGCGCAGTTGAGCGCAGTCTGGCCGCCCATGGTGGGCAGCAGCGCGAAGCCGCCCGGGACTTTGTAGCGCTCCGTCTCGATGATCTTGGCGACGATCTTGGGCGTGATCGGCTCGACATAGGTGCGGTCGGCCATGTCGGGATCGGTCATGATCGTGGCCGGATTGGAATTGACGAGAACGATGCGATAGCCTTCTGCGCGCAGGGCCTTGCAGGCCTGCGTTCCCGAATAGTCGAACTCGCAGGCCTGCCCGATGACGATCGGCCCCGCGCCGATGATGAGGATCGTCGATATGTCGCTTCTCTTGGGCATGGTCGTTTCGTTAGGGGCCGGCAGGGGCGCATAAAAAAAGGCCGCGCCGCCGGCCTTTCCGGACCGGAACGCGTCCCTTGGGGTTTGAGCGGGCGCGCCCGGCTCGTTTCGTGCGCAGTCTTGTTAGACGAGAATTTTGCGGGTGTGAAGGGGAGGGGCTAAGCGACGGTCCAGTTCACAAGCTGAAGCCCGGGGACGCAGGCAAACGCCCCATCCCGGGTCGCCAAAATTCCGTCTACGGCTATCGCATGCGCCGCGATCATGAGATCGAGCGGGGCGAGCGTTTTGCCCTTGCGTTCGAGCTCGGCTCGCAGAGATCCATAAGTTTGGGCGGTTTCGCGCGTCCACGGCAACACCTCCAGACGCTGCAACATTTGCGAAACCAGAAATTTGAGTTGCTTGGCGTCGGGACGCCTCGCCAAGCCATAGAGAAGCTCTCCCTCGGTGACGATCGAAATGCATGCGGGCGCCTGAGTCGCTCGTATATGACTTCGGACGACCTCATTCCGCTTGACCAGTTGGCTCACAATGTTGGTGTCCAGCATCACTCTGGTCATTCGTCGAGCCAATCGAACGGATCACGATCTCCCGGCGGCGTGGCCCTCTCCTTTTCGTCCAGGAACTCGTCGGGAGCCGGGCCAAGCTCGTCCACGAGCTTGAAGAAACTGTCCCAGTCTGCGGGCTTGCGCGAGAGAATCACATCGCCCGTCTGTGGGTCGCGGCGAATGAACACCTCGTCGCCCTCGAGGCGAAACTCCGCCGGGAGACGCACGGCCTGGCTGCGGCCGTTGGTGAAGAGCTTGGCGGTGCGCGGCGTCGTCGACCCCGTTTTGATATAGATCGTGATATATACCATGCTGAAAACCAAATCAATGTGGTGCTCGATTCAAGTGTCGGTTTTGCTTCAAAACTGCAATTTGAAGCGTTAAGCCAAAAATGAGCGCAGATTTTTGACTAAGAGCTTCACGGATATCCCAATTTTTGCTTTTCAAAACAAAGCGACGCCCAACGCTTACGGCAGAGCGTGAGGTCAGCGTCGTCCCTCCAACGGCGTTGAGGTCAGCTGTTGGCGAGCGACCGCAGCCGATCGATGAACTGTCCCTTTCGAGCGTGCTTCTGACGAAGGGCGTCAACGCGTCGCTCGAACTCGTTCGTTCTTCCCTGCGACGCCGCGACGTCGCGCAAATCGGCAAGGACCGCCGTGGCGCGATCATAGCCGGCGGCGTTGCGCCGCTCGATTTCGTTGTCGACCTCGCGCCAGGCAAGCTCGCCACGCGCGACCACCGCTGCGAGGCGCTTTTTGCGCGCCTCCGCAGCTTCCGCCTCGCGTCGCTCGCATTCCACCCGAGCCGCCGCCTCGGCGGCCAGCTTGCGGACGGAGGCGATCTCGGCGGCGCGGGCGCGCAGTTCACCGACCGTCCGCGCCTTGAGGGGCTCGACTCGCGTGCGCTCGGCGACGCTCTCGCGAACGCGCCGACGCAGCTCGGCGCCGACAAGCGGATCGCCATCGTAAAGCCGTGACAGGAAGCCCGTGCGCTCCTTGTCGGATAGCGCGCGGATCGCGGCGTCGATGTCGCGCCGATGCAGTTCTCCGCCCGACGCCTCCGCGTTTCGTTCGGCGGCCGCTGAGACGAGATCAGCATCGACTTGAAAAAATTCTGCGAAGGCTTCGAGCGCTCCATCGAGAGGCCCAATGCCCGGCAGAGGCTCCTGAGCGTCCTCCGCGAAAACGTCCGTCTCGACGGCCGTGAGCCACAGCAGATAAAACATCCGGAGATCGCCGGCCAATATCTTCGCCCGCAGCGGCGCCAGCGCCGCTAGCCCGCCGGAGCCGTCGTCGAAATCCTCCACCTCGAGCTCGTCTCTCGAAATCTCGACGATGAGATGTTCGCCGACGACGCGCGTCTCGACACAGTCGACCTCGCTCAGGACGCCATTCAGCCAGATGCGGTCGACGAGCTTCTTCGGCAGGCGAAGGAAAAATCGGCGTGAGCCCCAGTTGGCGAGGTAAAGGTGAAGATCGAACATGCGTTCGACAAGCCGCGACGGATCGCCTTTGAAGTCGCCCCACTCATAGGAATTGACGAAGCTCGTCGCCGTGATCCGCGCCCGCGTCGACAGCGCGCGCAGCTCCTGCTGCTCGCCGGCCGTCAAGGGCCGGTCGACCGCCTGAAACTCGTAATATTGATATTCGCTCATGCGTCTTGCTCAGGGGCGCTCAGCTTCGCAGCTGAGAAGTCGAAGCGGACCCGGGCGTCCTGTTACCGCAATTCGTCGACCATCTCGGGATGCCGATCCAGAATTCTCAGCAGCTGGCTCGTTGGGCCGCTGGGCTCGACCAGCCCGCGCTCATATTTATCGAAGGCGTTCTCGCCGACCTTGAGCAGCAAGCCGGCCTCGCGCTGCGACAGATTGAGCCTCAATCGAACGCGGCGGATCGTGGCGGGAGAGGGCAGGCCTTCGATCTTCTCCTTGAGCCCGCGCAAAGCCTCGTCGACGACGGCCATGTCGTCTCCGACGACCACGCCGTCGCCGTCGCCGGCAGGATAATAGCCTGGAAGCTCCACACTGACGCTTTCGCCCTTGTAGGAGACCACGAACGGCCGCACGCCCCGCGTCAGGACCTCACCGGTGTCCGGCGCGATCATCGTGCTCGGTAGGATTTGCTTCCTCGTCGCCATCTATACTTCTCCTTGAACGAAACCACCAAGAACTCGGTTTTGACGTCCGCCGGAAACTTGTTGTAGAGGGTCAGCCCCTGCGACAGGACATGATAGACATCCAGCCAAAGGCGATGGTCTTTGAGCGTCGTCATGGACTTGTAAAACATCGCACGCTCGATGCTGTTGATCGTTTGGACGATGCCGCCCCTGTCGAAGCCGAGCGCGATGGCGTCCGGCTTGGCCGAAATCGTGATCGCGAGGGTTTCGACCGAACCGATCGACAGCTTTATGGCGTCGAGATCATAGGTCGGTCGGCGCTTTTCAATGGCGCAGCCATACCACCATAAAGGTGGCGAAGCAAATTGAAACGTCGATCGCTCTTGACCTATGTTCGCTTTATGTTCTAGACTGAATTATTGGTCCCTATTCGAGGAGCGCTCATGAACGGGCCCAGATTTCAAGGAGTGCGCGAATATCGCCTCGACCCGCCGGGACATTCTCGAGGCGTCAGTTGCGACGCGCAAGGCCCTGCGCTGGGCCCTATCCGCTTGCTGGTTAAGACCGCGGCGGGTTTGGCGCCGCGCCCGACTGAAGAGTTGAGCGCCGTTCTTGGCTACACCTTCGGTCGTCCGCTCGACTGCAGCCGCCTGTCGCAAGGGCTTGGAGCAGTTTCCCGCGCGCTCAATGAAGGCGATTTCGCCCGCGCGATGATCGCCACGACGCAGCTTGGTTTGCCCTGTCTCGATGAGGAAGAGGCGCGACGAGCGGCGGCGATCATGACCAAGGCCGCGCCTGACGATCCGGAGCATCCGGGTTGGCCCGCCGGAACCGAGGGTGGACGCGGCGGGAAGTTCCGACCTAAAGACAAATCGAACGAAGACGCAATAAGACTTGCGGAGGTCCAACTACATCGACTAATCGCTCGCCGCGCCATCCGCCTAGCCATAAGAAAGATACTGACGCCGGAACGCGCGCTACGTCTCACTGGCGAGGCGGCGTCGAACTTGATCCCCGTGATCGACGTCATCGGTGACGCCGCGATGGCGATCGATCTCGCCCAGATGGCTGCGGAATACGCCACGTTGAAGCGGGATACAGCGGCCGCAGAGGAGTTCGCGAGGAAAGCTCCCTACCGGCTGGACGACCTCCGCGTCAGTATGGAAGAAAAATCGTTCTCATCATTTGACGCGTTCAAAAAAGTGGACCTCGTTAAATATTTTGGCCCGGCCGGCGACGGATATGAATATCATCATATCGTTGAGCAGAGTGCGGATGGTGACATCTCTACGCAACAATTGAACACGACACGCAATATTATCCGAATTCCGAAGCTTCTTCATGAGGAGATCAACTCAGATTTTGGGCGATCTGATCCAGATTCTAAATTGTCTGTGCGCGACATGTTGAAAGGAAAGTCATTCGATGAGCGATGGCGAAAAGGGATAAAGGCGATGCACGATATGGGGATTCTGGTACAGGAGCATCGGACATGCCCATGAAGATGCCGAATTTTCTAAGCGAAGACCTAGTTCGGAGGTTCAAGCACGCCGCGATGGTGGCGCATTTTGGTTACGAAGATGAAAACATTGCGATGCAGCGAGTCGGTATCGACGCCGTCTGGCAGACCGTTCGCGAACTCGACGCATTTGGGCCGGACGCGCGCTCAGCTCTCATTCCATTGCTCGATGACCCGGACCCCGGCGTCTGCGTTTTTGCGGCCCGCCACCTCCTGGATATCCGGCCGGATCGCGCTCTCGCGGCCATCAAACACATCCACAACCACTGCCGGACAGAGGCGCGAAGGACGGCGGCCAAGTTCCTGGAAAAATATCAGAACGGCGAACTCAAGATTTCCGGCTGAGTTCGGAATTTTCGAGCAGGGGCGCAAAGATGTCTTCAAATTTGCCGGAGTTTATCCGTATGGATTTCCTGGGACGATTCAAGCGAGCCGCAACGGTGGCTCTTTATGGCGATCAAGACGAGGACGATGCAATGCAGCTCGCCGGGATCCGAGCCGCCAAGCGCACCGCTCAAGAATTCGATGCATTCGGGCCGGACGCGCGCGAGGCGCCAGCAGCCTTGTTCGATGATCCGGACATGGGCGTTCGGCTTTCGCTGCCGGCCATCTCCTTGAGGTTATGCCAGAACGGGCGCTTTCGGTCTTGAAGCACGTTGATTTGCATGGTTCGTCTCATGAGCGCATGACCGCTTCAAACTTCCTGTCAAACTATGAACCTCGGCATTCAGTTCCTAAATCGGCATAACGACGAATGGTGACGGGCGACATGCGCTCTCAACGTGCTCGCGATAGCAGGGGAGACCACGCTTGCCCAGCCATGCAAACACATTGGAGAGTGCAACAATCGCTCACAGCCCAGCGGCTTTGGTGAGATTGACCTTGAAGCGATCGCGTTTCCGTTGGTAACGGCGCGTCATTTCCGCGCTGGCGTGGCCGAGATGCTTTTGCACATGGGCCTCTTCGATCTGCGCCGACGAAGCGAGACCGGCGCGCAGCGAATGGCCTCCGAAGGCGCGCTTGCGTTCGCCCTCGGAAAGATCGCCACGGATTCCGGCTTTCATCGCGGTCTTCTGCACGAGGCGGGCGACGTGCTTGTCGGAGAGCCGATCCGAGGACACCCCGCCGTTCTTGCGCGCGATGGGGCGGAACAACGGGCCGTGCGCAATGCGGCCGAGGCGCATCCATGTCTAGAGCAATGCGACCGGGCAGGTGTCGGGACGCGAGCCGCGACCGATCTCGACCTCGCGCCAGCCGGTCTTGCCGGAGATTTGCAGCAGGACGCCGCCGTCGTTGTTCGGATCCTCTCCCGCGGGAAAGACCTCGATCCAGCCAGCGCCGTCCTCGCTCTGGCCGGGGCCGCAGTCGAGACCGACGATCTCGGAGCGGCGCAGGCCGCCGGCGAAGCCGAGCGCGAGAATGGCGCGATCGCGCAGCCCTCGCAGGTCCATCTCGAGCGTGGCGAGCATCGCCAAAAGCTCGTCGGCGAAAATCGCCGCCTTCTGCGCGGGCGGTCGGGCATGCTTGCGGCGGATGCCGGCCAGAACGGTCGAAATGTGGCGATCGCGTGCGTCCAACGGCGCGCCCAACTGGCGATAGCGCCAGCAAACGCCGGAGAGGCGGCGCTCGAGCGTTGAAACGCTCGCGCCGGCGTCGGCGCCGGCCTCACCCTGCTCGACGGGGTCTTTCGCCAAAGTCCGTCCTTCGCCGGCGCGCTACGCCAGCGTCTCGCCCTGCGCGCCGCCGCGGCCGCCGGCAAAATCCCGCGTCTGCGCGAGGACGAGGGGGCGTTGCGCGACGCCGCGCATCTCGCCTTGTCCGAAGACCCCGGGCCCGCCGGCCGGCTGCATCGCCTGTGGCGCTCGCTGGCCGGGAAGGGCGCCAGGCTCGACGCTTCGAGGATTTCCGAGGCGCTGCGCCTGCTCGATGCGCCGGCGCCGGACGCCCCTGGCGCGCTCGTCGGCGAGCTGCGGGACCTGACAAAGGGGCCCGCCGATCCGGTCACGCTCGCGGCAACGGCGGCGGCGCGCGCCTTCGCGCTCGGCAAAGACCCGGAAGTCGAGAATTTCGCCCTGTGGACGGCCGATCTCGTCCTGGCTATCCGCCTGGGCTGGGAACGGCCGGCGCCGTTGCTCATGACAAAAATCCTAACCGCCTCGCTGCCCCGCGGGCCCGGCGCGGCGCGGCCGCGACCCTACGATGCCGATTGGCCGCACGCTGTCGCCAGCGCCTATGCGCTAGCCGTCGCCGACGCGCACGCGTTGGCCGGCGAGCTGTTGCGGAAGTCCGAAAAACTTCTCGCCGTGGAGCCGAAGCTGCGCGCGAAAGCAGCGTCCCGCGTCGTCGAGTTGCTGCTCGATGACGATTGCATCGCGCCGTCACGCGCGGCGAAGCTTCCCGGCCTATCGGATTGCGCCGCCCGGCGGCTGTTCGACCGTCTCGTCGAGCTTGGCGCCGTGCGCGAAGTTTCGGGGCGACCGAGCTTTCGACTATATGGGCTGTGAGCGCGCATGAGCAGGCCGAAGAGACGCCCGGAAGCCTTCGACGCGGAACTCGCAGACTTGCCCCAAGGCGCGCGCTGGCGCGAATGGATGGGCCGCGTCGAGGCGGCGATCTTCGCCGCAAGCTTACCCTTAGCCCGCGACGCCTTGGCGCGGCTGGTCGGGCCGAGCTGCAATCTCGACAACCTCATCGCCGATGAGCTGCGCACGAGGCCTTACGAACTCGTCTTCGTCGCCGGCGGCTACCAGCTGCGCACCAAGTCGCGTTTCGCGGACGCGATCAGAACGGCGAACGCCGGAACGCTGCGCGACGCAGGTCTTCCTGAATTGACGCCGACCGAGCTCATGACGGTCACGGCGATCGCCTACCTTCAACCCGCCACGCGTGCGCAAGTCTCAGCCCTCGCAGGCAGGGAGATCAGTCGTGACGTCATCGGCGCGCTGAAGCGTCATGGCCTCATCGACGGCGCTCTTCGCGCGCCCGAGCCCGGGGCGCCTTCGCTTATGTCATGACGAAGAGATTCCTTGAGGTTTTTGGGCTTGCCTCCCTGCGCGATCTGCCCGACGTCGAGCGGCTCGAGGACGATGGGGTGCTGCGACGCTCTCAACTTGAGGCCGATATCGACAGGGCACTGGGGCTTTCTCGCAACGATTTCGAAGCTCTCAAAGGGGACGTGGAGTCCGACGATGCCGAGTTCGAAGACACCGCCGATGGCCTATTGCGATACGAACCTTCACGGCATCCCGGCTCTTGCCGATAGTGTCTCAGTTTGGCGCTTCACGATCTCCCGATTCATTACGCTCGGCCTGATCGCTTTGACCAAGAACTGAAACATGCGACAAGCCCTGCTCGCAGCAACGCTGGCCGCCGCCGACCATGTTTCTTTCGATCGCCGCCACGCATTCTCCCGCCACCGACCTCGGCTTCCTCCTGATGAAGCATCCGGATCGGGTGCATGAGGTCGAACTCGCCTTCGGCAAGGCGATCGTGTTCTTCCCGCAAGCCGATCCCGCGCGTTGCGAGGCGACGCTCGCGCTCGATCTCGACCCGGTGGCGCTGGTGCGGGGCCGCGGCGGCGCGGACGGGGTGATGGACCAATATGTCAACGATCGCCCTTACGCCGCCTCCTCTTTCCTGTCCGTCGCGCTGAACAAAGCCTTCCGTACAGCTATGACAGGCGCCTCGCGCGAGCGGCCGGAGTTGGCGCAGACGGCGATCCCGCTGGAGATCGTCGTCGCGCCGCTGCCGGCGTCCGAGGATGATCTGCTGGAGCGCCTGTTCGCGCCGCTCGGCTGGCGCGTCGAGGGGCGGCGGATCGAAGGTCAGGGCGGCCCGTCGCGCTATGTCGAGCTTCATCTGTCGGGAATGCTGCGCCTCGCTGACGCGCTGAGCCATCTCTATGTGCTGATCCCGGCGCTCGACGCTGACAAGCATTATTGGGTCGGCGACGACGAGGGCGAAAAACTCGTCGCCAAGGCAGGGCCCTGGCTCGCGATCCATCCTGAGCGGGAGAGCATCGCGCGGCGCTATCTCAAGAACCGGCATGGGCTGGCGCGGGCCGCGCTCGCCCGCCTCGTGCCCGACGGGGAGCCGAAGGCGCCGGCCGAGACCGCGCCGCGCCGCGAGGAAGCGCTCGAAGCGCCCCTGCGCCTGCACGACCGCCGGCTCGACACGGTGGCCGCCCTTCTGAAGGAGGCGGGTGCGCGCTCCGTTGCCGATCTCGGTTGCGGCGAGGGCCGGCTGCTGCAACGGCTCGTGAAGGAGCGAAGCATCGAGAGCCTGATCGGGCTCGACGCCTCCTCGCGCGATCTGGAGCGCGCCCGTGACCGGCTGAAGCTCGATCTTGCCGGCGGTCCCTCGCGCGAGCGCGTGCAACTGCTGCATGGCGCGCTGACCTATCGCGACCTGCGCTGGGCGGACGTCGACGCCGCCGCGGTGGTCGAGGTGATCGAGCATCTTGACGAGGACCGCCTGCCCGCGTTGGCCGACGCCGTGTTCGGCGCGGCGCGGCCCAAGACGGTGGTCGTGACGACGCCCAACGCGGATTACAACGTGCTGTTCGAAACGCTGCCGGCCGGCCAGTTCCGTCACCCCGACCATCGTTTCGAGTTTACGAGGTCGCAGTTCCGCGCTTGGGCTGAAGCGATCACGGAACGATACGGCTATTCAGTCGCCTTCTCCGGAATCGGCGAGGCGCATCCAGAGCATGGGCCCGTCTCGCAGGTGGGAGTTTTCTCGCGATGAGGCCGGCCGATCCCACCCTTCTCGACATCCCCGATTTCTGCCTCGTCGTGCTGATCGGCGCGACGGGCTCGGGAAAGTCGAGCTTCGCCGCGCGCTGGTTCAAACCGACCGAGGTGATCTCGTCGGATCGTTGCCGCGGCCTCGCCTGCGACGACGAGAACGATCAGTCGGTCTCCGCCGACGCCTTCGAGCTTGTCGCCGCCATCGCCGGGAAAAGGCTGAAACATCGCCGTCTCGCGGTGATCGACGCCACCAATGTTCGCCCTGCCGACCGCAAGGCTTGGGTCGAGCTGGCGCGACGCTGGCACGCCCTGCCGGTCGCCGTCGTGCTCGATCCCGGCCTCGACGTGTGTATTGAACGCAACAAGGCGCGACCGGACCGCGACTTCGATCCCGGTGTTCCGCAGCGGATGATTCAGGAAATCCGGCGCGGGCTACGCGGCCTCGACAAGGAGGGCTTTCGACAGATCTGGAAGCTCAATTCCGTCCTGACGATCGAGGCGGCGCGGATCGAGCGCCGCCCGATGTGGACCGACCGACGCAACGATCACGGCCCCTTCGACGTAATCGGCGACGTGCATGGCTGCGCCGACGAGCTGCGCGCGCTGCTCGACCGACTGGGCTATGTCGTCTCCGGCGAGGGCGACGCGCTCACCGTCGTCGCGCCGCATGGCAGAAAGCTCGTCTTCGTCGGCGATCTCGTCGATCGCGGGCCGAACACGCCCGAAGTTCTGCGCATCGCCATTGCGGCGCGGGCGGCCGGCGTCGGCGAGACCGTGCAGGGCAATCACGATCGCAAACTGTCGCGCTGGCTCGAAGGCCGAAAGGTCGCGGTGACTCATGGCCTGCAGGACTCGATTGACCAGCTCGCGGGGGAACCGCCCGAGTTCCTCGCGCGGGTGAAGCGTTTCCTCGGCAATTTGCGCAGTCACTACTGGCTCGACGGCGGAAAGCTCGCGGTCGTCCATGCCGGATTGAAGGAGGAAATGATCGGCCGCGGCTCGCCCGCGGTGCGCGACTTGGCGCTGTTCGGCGAGACGACCGGCGAAACGGATGAATTCGGCCTGCCGGTGCGGCTCGACTGGGCGGCGAATTATCGCGGCAAGACGACGGTCGTCTATGGGCACACGCCGACGCCCGAGGCAGAGTGGGTGAACGACACCATCTGCATCGACACCGGCTGCGTGTTCGGCGGCAAGCTGACGGCGTTGTGCTGGCCAGAGCGCGAGCTCGTCAGCCTGCCGGCGGCGCGAACCTATTCCGAGCCCGTGCGTCCGCTCCAGCCCACGCCGGAAGCGCGCGCCGGGCAGGCTCAGGCCGACGACATGCTCGACGCCGCCGACGTGCTGGGGCGGCGCTGGATCGACGTCGGCCTGCTGCGCCGCATCCCAATCGCGGAAGAGAACGCCGCCGCCGCGCTCGAAGCTATGAGCCGCTTCGCGATTGCGCCGCAATGGCTAATCTATCTGCCGCCGACCATGTCGCCGGTCGAAACCAGCGCGCAAGAAGGATTTCTGGAGCGCCCCGAAGAGGCCTTCGCCTTCTATCGCGAGCGCGGCAATCACGAAGTGGTGCTGCAGGAAAAGCACATGGGCTCGCGCGCCTGCCTCGCAGTCTGCCGCGACGCCGACGCGGCTCGGCGGCGATTCGGCGTCATCTCGGGCGAGAGCGGCGCCATCTGGACGCGCACCGGCCGCGCCTTCTTCCCTATGCGCAGGGATGCCGAGGCACTGTTGGCGCTTCTGCGCGCGGCTTGCGACTCGGCCGGGCTGTGGAAGGAGCTCAACACCGACTGGCTGCTATTCGACGCCGAGATCATGCCCTGGTCGGCCAAGGCCTCGGCGCTCATCGAGCAGCAATACGCTCCCGTCGCCGCCGCGAGCGGAGCCGGCCTTGCGCTTGCGCATGAGGCCGCCGCGCGCGCTGCGGCGCGCGGCGTTCCAGTGGAGGCATGGCGCGACAGGCTGGCGGCGCGCGCCGAG
>DATHCI010000227.1:0-8005 GCA_035319645.1 Methylocystis sp.
GGACGGCTTCGAAGCGAACGAGGGGATTATCCTGATCGCCGCGACCAACCGCCCGGACGTGCTCGATCCGGCGCTGATGCGTCCCGGTCGCTTCGACAGGCAAATTCAGGTGCCGAACCCCGACTTCATCGGGCGCGAGAAAATTTTGCGCGTGCATGCGCGCAAGGTTCCCCTCGCCCCGGAAGTCGACCTGAAGGTCGTCGCACGCGGCACGCCCGGCTTTTCGGGCGCGGACCTCATGAACCTCGTCAACGAGGCGGCGTTGCTCGCGGCGCGGCGCAGCAAGCGCATCGTGACGAAAGCCGAGTTCGAGGACGCGCGCGACAAGATCTTGATGGGCGCGGAGCGGCGCACCCTCATGCTGACCGACGAGGAGAAGCGTCTGACCGCCTATCATGAGGGCGGCCACGCGCTCGTCTCGCTGAACATGGCCGGCTCGATTCCGATCCACAAGGCGACGATCATCCCTCGCGGACGGGCGCTCGGCATGGTGCAGGGCTTGCCCGAGCGCGACCAACTTTCGCAGAGCTACCAGCAATTCATCGCCATGATGGCGATGTCGATGGGCGGGCGCGTCGCCGAGGAGATCGTCTTTGGTCCAAGCAAGGTGACGTCGGGGGCCGCGAGCGACATTCAACAGTGCACGCGCGTGGCGCGCGCGATGGTCACGCAGCTCGGCTTCTCCGACAAGCTCGGCACGGTCGCCTATGCAGATCCGCAACAGGAGCAGTTTTTGGGCTATTCGCTCGGGCGCACGCAGACGCTCTCCGAGGCGACGCAGCAGACGATCGACTCGGAAGTGCGTCGGCTCGTCGCCGACGCTTATGAGACAGCCAAGCGCATCCTGACTGAGAAGCGCGAGGATCTGGAGACGCTCGCCAAGGGCCTGCTGGAATACGAGACGCTCTCGGGAGAGGAGATCGTCGCGCTGCTGAAGGGCGTGCAACCCCTGCGCGAGGAGACGTCGCCGCCGGCGCCGCCTGCTTCGCAGCCGCCGCGCGCTTCGCCAGTGCCGACAACGGGGCGCAAGCCCGAACCCGGCGTGGGCGGCATGGAGCCGCGACCCGTCTGATGGACCCGAAGAAAACCCGGCGCAAGGCCGGGTTTTCTGTTTCTAAAGGCCGGAAACATTCTGGTCGTCGGCGTCTCCATACGTCATTCTCCCGCCCGCGATCAGCATATCCTTTGGGTTGACGTCCGCGATGCAGCGTTATCGATGAGGGCTTCGGCGACCAGGCCCGGTCGATGGGCAATGCCCGCGATCAAGCTCAGCCTCGACTATCAGCTGAATGAGGCGGCGGTGACGTCGACCAGTTCCGGCGCGTGGCTCGCGCCGGGATCTGAAAACTCACACAACGAGCCGCCAGCCCTCCATGCCGAGCCTCTCCTGCGGCAGGAAGCGCGACTTGTAGGACATTTTCGCGGAACCCTCCACCCAGTAGCCGAGGTAGAGATGCTCGAGCCCCTGCGCGCGGGCGCGCTCGACATGCTCGATGATCATGTAGACGCCGAGCGAGCGCTCGTCGAGCAGCGGCTGATAGAAGGAGTAGACCATCGACAGGCCGTCGGCGAGGGCATCCGTCAGGCAGCAGGCGACGAGTCGCCCGTCGTTGCGCTGCCGGTACTCGATCAGGCGCGTCTCGACGTGGCTGTCCTCGACCATGAGCTGATAGTCGGCGAAGCCCATGTCCGCCATGCCGCCGTCATGGTGCCGCTCGCCGACATAGGCGCAGAACAGCCGGTATTGCTCGGCGGTGGCGCGCGGCGGCTGCGAATGGGCCACGAGGTCGTCGTTGCGCCTGGCGACGCGGCGCAAATTGCGCGAGAGCTGGAAGCCCGCCGTCTTCACCCGCACCGATACGCAGCGCCGGCAAGCCTCGCAGGCGGGGCGATAGGCGATCGTCTGCGAGCGGCGGAAGCCGGACTGCGTGAGCGTGTCGTGCAGTCCGACGGCGCGACGGCCGACGAGATGCGTGAAGACCTTGCGCTCCTCGCGTCCGGGCAGATACGGGCAGGGCGCTGGCGCGGTCAGATAGAATTGCGGCGCGTCGCGCAGCTCCTTGGTCACGCGTAGTCTCCGGGCGGCGCCGACCGTCGCAGCACGATCACGTCGGCGAGGATGTCGTGCAGGCAGCGCTTGTCGTTGGTGATGAAGGAAATCAGCAACAGCGGCGGCAGGAGGGTCGTCACATAGAACAGCACCGCGTGCGCAGCGGCGTTGATGAAGGGAACGCGCCCCCCGTCCATGCCGCGCATCTCCAGATCCATGAAAGCCATGCCGGGCGTCGCCATCCGCGGACCTGAAACCGTGAGACCGTTGTAGAAGAACGCGGTCAAGGGGAAGATCGGCGGCAGCAGGATGAGCGTGGCGCCGAAGCTCAACAAGGCCAGGGAGGCGAACAGAAGACCGGAGATGATCGAAACAAGCACGAAGTCCAGGCACAAGGCGACGACCCGTCGGCTCCGCACGCCCTCGAGCGCGGCGCGCGGGATCCCGCCGTGAAGGGGCGGCCTGAAGGGCTCCGGGCGCAATCCGTCGCCCGCGCCGTCATGGCTCATGGAAAAGCCTTCGCTCCCTGTCCTAAGAGTCATCCAGGCGTCTAATCTCGGCGAGAGAACCGAGGATTGCAAGGCGCCCGCTTGCGGCTGCCCACAGAGCGCGCGCGGACCGCGTCACCGAGCCGATTTCGGCCAGCGTTTTGGCCACAGTCGGATGAAGCTCGGCAGGTCGTCCTCATCCACTTCGTCTTCTTTCGCTTCGACGCGCCCCCGCACCGAGACGCCCGCGCGGTGGACGCTCGACGAATCGCCCGTGAGCAGCGGGTGCCAGGGCGGCAGGTCCTTGCCCTCGTAGCGCAAGCGGTATGCGCAGCTCGGCGGAAGCCAGCGAATTTTCTGCAGCCGGGCCAAGGTGAGGCGCACGCAGTCGGGAACATGCGTCTTGCGCGCGGCGTAGTGGCTGCACCGGCAGGTCCGGGAATCCAGCATCTTGCAGGCGACGCTCGTGTGATGAATGACGCCTGTGTCCTCGTCCTCGAGCTTCACAAGGCAGCAGCGGCCGCACCCATCGCAGAGCTTTTCCCACTCGGCGCGGCTCAGTTCGCCGAGCGGCTTTGTCCAGAAAGGCGCCGAAGCGCCACGATTTTGCGTCATCCTGAGTTTGGCCGGGATCCTTTCGAAACCATGTTCGCAATGAGCGCAGCGACGACCATCGTCAAGATGGTTTAGAAAGTGCTAACATGGCGCGGCGCGAAGCGTCGGGGAGTTAGGGGATTGTTTGAGCGGTTGGGATCGTCCGACTTCGTGAAGCGGCTGTCGAGAATCCTGCTGGCGATCGAGGCGCGGATCAGACTTCGCCTCCTCGAAGCGGGCAAACGTTTGTCGCGCTTCCTTCTGGCGTTCGACGCCCTCATCGACTCTAGCCTTTTCGATAGCGCCCGCAATTCCGTCGAGAGCTATGAGCGCTTCTCGGCCTTCATGGCGCGCTTTCATGTCTCGGGCGCCGCGCGCCTCCTCGTCGAGGGGGCCTGCGAAGCGCTGACGATCGCGGTCGCGGCGGGCTTTGTCGCCATGGCGCTCTCCACCTCGGCGTTCCGCATGACGAGCGAGACGGACTGGCTCAAGCGCGCCGATCTCGCCGTCGCCTTCTTCGATCGCTACGGCACGGAGGTCGGCAGCCGCGGCATCAAGCACGACGACGCGGTTCCGCTGGAGGAATATCCCGACTATCTGCTCAAGGCGGTGCTCGCCACCGAGGATCGGCGTTTCTACGAGCACTTCGGCATTGACGTGATCGGCACATTCCGCGCTCTGACCGTAAACGCGCGCTCTTCAACCGTCGTGCAGGGCGGTTCGTCGATCACGCAGCAGCTCGCCAAGAATCTTTTTCTCTCGAACGAGCGCACGTTCACGCGCAAGATCAACGAGGCCTTTCTCGCGCTCTGGCTCGAGCATCACCTCTCCAAGCGTGAGATCCTGAAGCTCTACTTGGACCGGGTTTATATGGGCGGCGGGGCCTTCGGCGTGCAGGCGGCGGCCGAGTTCTATTTCGGCAAGTCGGTGCGCGACGTGAGCCTCTCCGAGGCGGCGATGCTGGCCGGGCTCTTCAAGGCGCCGGCCAAATACGCGCCTCACGTCAACCTGCCGGCCGCGCGCGCCCGCGCCAACGACGTGCTGCAAAATCTCGTCGACGCCGGCTTCATGAACGCGAGCCAGATTCTGCCGGCGCAGCGCAGTCCCGCAACGCCCGTGGCGCGCAAGGTCGAGGAGAGTCCGGACTGGTATCTCGACTGGGCCTACGCCGAGGTGCGCAAGCTGGCCGACGCCGGAAAGTTCGGCGAGGATCGTGTGCTCAACGCCAGGCTGGCGCTCGATTCGAATGTTCAGAAGCGCGCAGAGGCCGTGATCGAGCAGAATCTGCGCGAATCGGGGCGCAGCTTCAATGTCAGGCAGAGCGCGGCGGTGGTCATGGAGCCGGACGGCGCCGTGCGCGCCATGGTCGGAGGGCGCGACTACGGCGCAAGCCAGTTCAACCGCGCGACCGAAGCGCTGCGGCAGCCGGGCTCCTCGTTCAAGCCATACGTCTATCTGACCGCGCTCATGACCGGCAAATTCAAGCCGACGACGATCGTCGTCGACTCGCCGGTCTGCATCGGCAATTGGTGCCCGCACAATTTCGGCGGCTCCTACGCCGGCGCGTTGCCGCTCGCAAACGCTCTGGCGCGCTCGCTGAACACTGTCGCCGTGAAGCTCTCGATCGCCATAGGCAACGGCAATGCGAAGCTCGGTCGCGCCAAGATCGTCGAGACGGCGCGCCAGCTCGGCATCACCGCGCCGCTCGAGGACACGCCCTCGCTGCCTATCGGAGCGGACGAGGTGACGGTCATCGAGCACGCGTCCGCCTACGCGGCCTTCGTCAACGGCGGCAAGCGGACGACGCCTTATGCCGCGATCGAGATCGCCAATCGCCACGGAGACGTGCTCTATCGCCACGATCGCGACGCGCCGCCGCAGGAGCAGGCCGTGCCCTTTGACAAGGTAGTGGAGCTCGGCTCGATGATGCGCAAGGTTGTCGAAGAAGGCACGGGCAAGCGCGCGCAGCTCGGCCCCGGCATTCAGGTGATCGGCAAGACCGGCACGACCAACGGCTTCAAGGACGCCTGGTTTTGCGGCTATTCCGGCGTCCTGGGCGGCTGCATCTGGTACGGGAACGACGACGGCGAGCCCATGAACGAGATGACCGGCGGCACGCTGCCGGCGGGCACCTGGCACGAGATCATGGCTTACGCGCATCAGGGCGTGCCGATCAAGCCCATCGTCGGAATGGCGCCGGAGCCGCAGGCGCAGGCGGCGGCGAGCGAGGTCAAGCCCGTGAGCACGCTGCAGCTCGGCGCGCCGCAGCGGCCCGCCGCCCTGTCGAAAGGCGCGGAGGAAGCGCTCGGGGCGATCGCCGCGAAGATAGAGACGCTGACCCTGGGGCCCTCGGCGCAGCCTGCGCCCGCGGTGAAGGGCAAGGCGACCGCCGCGCCGCGCGCCCATAGCGCCTCCGGCGCCGGGCGGACAAACGGCGCAGTGGAATGACCCGCGTGATCGCTTGGCGGCGCTTGGGGAGCGTCGCGCGGCTGCGCGACCCGTTCGATCGCTATCTGCGCGCCGCCGCCGCCATGCTCGCCGGACTGCTTCTTGGCTTCCTGCTGACGGTGGCGACATTGCGCGGCGGTTACGGCTTTGGCGAATATGTCGCCGGTCCCTGGAGCGCCTGGCCGCAGCTCGGCGACGCTGACACCGACCCTTATGCGCGCGCGGCGTTGGCGCAGCGGGGCGTCGCGCCGCTCGCGCGCAGCGAGGGTCTCGCCTTCGTCGCGCAGACGGATTCGTCGGGAGCGGCCCTCGACGGAGGTTGCGAATATCTCCTGTCTGGCCCGGTCCCGCCGACGCGCTTCTGGTCCCTGGCCCTCTCTGACGCGGCCGGGGCTCCGCTCGCCAACGCGACGCAGCGCTACGCCTTCACCTCGAGCGAGATCCTGCGCCGCGAAGGCGGCGCGTTCGAGATCGCCATTTCGCGAGAGGCGCGCGCCGGCAACTGGCTCTCGCCGGGCGAAGCGCGCGGTTTCGTGATCGTCCTGCGCCTCTATGATGTGGGTTTCGACGCCGCCGAACGTATCGGGGCCGAGCGCTTCCCGCGAATCGTCAAATTGGGCTGCTCATGAAGCCGAGTGAACGGCTCATCGCCTTCATGCCCTGGGCCGGCGCGAGCGCGCTTCTGGCGCTCATCGTCCATATCGTCTCCGTGCTGCTGACGCCGGTCATCGCGCCGCGCGCCGCGCTGGCGCGACTGAAGGCGGTCGAAGTTGTGCAGGGGCTCTCGGACAAGGGCGTGCTGCTCCTGCCGCAGCCTGCGCCAGGAGAGCAGGCGCTGCCCTTCGAGGATCCGACCGTCGCTCTCGGCGCCTGCTTTTTCGACCTGGACCGCGGCGTGCTGAGGCTGCGCGCCGTCGTCGACGGCGACGATTTCTTCGGCGTGTCGCTGCATCAGCCGTCGGGCGTGGTGTTCCAGGCCGTGAACGACCGAGCTGCGAGCGGCGGCGCGATCGAGATCGTCGTCGGCGACGCGCGCCAGATCGACGAGCTCGAGGCGCAGGACGTCGAAGGCGCCGAGAAGCGGGAAGTGCGCGTGACGGCGCCCTCGCGGCGCGGCTTCGCGCTGATCCGCGCCTTCGCCAAGCGTCCGAGCGAATATGCGGCGGCGCAGGCGCTCGTCGCCGCTGCGCGCTGCGAGACGGCGCAGCCCTGACGCCGATCCCTGCGTTTCCTGCGCCTCGACACCGAGGCCTGCGCGTGGCAGAAGCGCGGCGTAGAATATCGCCAGGCTTCCTCAGATGACCGACCTCGCCGAACTCGAAGCGCAGACATTCGCCAAGATCGACGCCGCCGAAACGGAGAGCGCGCTAGAAGCCGTGCGCGTCGCCGCGCTCGGCAAGAAGGGAGAGATCTCGACGCTGCTCGCGACCCTCGGGCGCATGTCGCCAGAGGATCGCAAGAGCGAAGGCGCGCGCATCAACGCGCTCAAGGACAGCGTGACCGAGCGGCTCGCGGCGCGCCGCTCCGTTCTGGAGCAGGAGGCGCTCGCGGCGCGGCTCGCGGCGGAGCGGCTCGACGTGACCTTGCCCCCGCCGCCGAGCGCGCTGGAGCGCGGGCGTCTTCATCCGCTCTCGCAGGTCATGGACGAGCTGACGGCGATCTTCGCCGACATGGGCTTCGCGCTCGCCGAAGGGCCTGACATCGAGTCGGACGACTACAACTTCACCAAGCTCAACTTCCCGGAAGGGCATCCCGCGCGGGAGATGCACGACACCTTCTTCTTCGCGCCGGGGCCGGACGGCAAGCGCAAGCTGCTGCGCACGCATACGAGCCCGGTGCAGGTGCGCACGATGCTGACGCAAAAGCCGCCGATCCGCGTCTTCATTCCGGGTCGCACCTACCGCTGCGACAGCGATCAGACGCATACGCCGATGTTCCATCAGGTCGAGGGCCTCGTCATCGACGAGACCACGCACATCGGGCATCTGAAATGGGTGCTTGAGGAGTTCCTGAAAGCCTTCTTCGAGGTGAGGTCAGTCAATCTGCGCTTCCGCCCGTCCTTTTTCCCCTTCACCGAGCCGTCGATGGAGGTCGACGTGCAATGCAAGCGAAGCCACGAGGAGGTGCGCTTCGGCGAGGGCGAGGATTTCATGGAGATCCTCGGCTGCGGCATGGTGCATCCCAATGTGCTGAAGAACTGCGGGATGGACCCGGATCGCCACCAGGGCTTCGCCTTCGGCTGCGGCGTCGATCGGCTCGCGATGCTGAAATACGGCATGCCGGACTTGCGGGCGTTCTTCGAAGCGGACGTGAGGTGGCTGAAGCATTACGGGTTCAGGCCGCTCGACATGCCGACGTTGGCTGGCGGCCTGAGCAGCTGACGCCGGCAGTTACTTCACGAATTTGATCGCCGCGAAGATGAACC
>DATHCI010000228.1:0-3599 GCA_035319645.1 Methylocystis sp.
CCGCCATAGCGTCCGAGCGGGCCGGAGAGCCTGCGCACATGCTCCCGGATCGGCGCTTCAAGCGCGACCGTAGCCGCAATCGTCGCCAGGAAAAGGTTGAATCTCTCGATCACGAAGCCGAGCGCGATGATGGCGATCCCGGTCCTGACCCAGGCGAGGAAGGTGCGCTCATTGGCGGCGTGATCGGAATAGCCTTTTATCATCGAGACGCCTTTCGCCTTGGCCTTGAGATTGATAAGGATATCGCGCGTTGCACTCGGCGCGCGAGCGTCGAGAAAGGAAATCGCACATGATGCACAGGCGAAAGTTCCTGGGCTTCCTGCTGACCTGCCCCCTGTGCGCCCAGGCGGCCAGAGCCGGCGACGAGCCTCACTGGGACTATGAAGGCCCGGGCGGGCCGGCGAACTGGGGCAATCTCGAACCGGGCTTCAAGGCCTGTGCGATCGGCGGCGAACAGTCGCCCGTTGATCTTCAGGGCGCCGTCGCGGCCAGGCTGGATCGGCTCAGGATCGATTGGAAACCGCAAGCCTTCGCCGTCGCCAACAACGGACACACGATCCAGGCCGCCGTCGAGCCGGGCAGCACGCTGCGCATTGGCGACCAGAGCTACGAGCTCCAGCAATTCCATTTTCACACACCCAGCGAGCATGCGCTGAACGGGCGCAAGACCGCGATGGAGGCGCATTTTGTACATGCGCAACCCAGCGGCCGCCTGGCCGTTGTCGGCGTGTTTCTGACCGGCGGCGGCGCCAATGCCGCGTTTTCCAAGGTCATGTCGGTCGCGCCGGCGACTGTCGGCGAAGCCAAGCTCGCAGCGCCGATCGACGTGCGCGCTCTGCTTCCGAAGGGCGGACCGCGTTATCGTTATGAAGGCTCTCTGACGACCCCGCCCTGCTCCGAGGTGGTGGACTGGAATATTTACGGCGCGAGCGTCGCCGTGGCGCAACGCGATATCGACGCCTTCAAAAAGCTCTTCCCCGACAATACTCGCCCGCTGCAGCAGCTGAACCGTCGGTTCATTCTGCGCGCCGGCTGAGAAGCCCTCCGCTTAACCCGCGTCCGGCTTTCTCGTCGTCGGCTTCTGGGGCTTTGGCGCCTGGGGCGACGCGGGCGGCGGGACGAAGCCGGCGCCGGGGCGCGGCCCTGCCGGGGCCGCGGCTTCAGCGTAATCGAACTCGAGCTTGGCCTCGCGTTCGCCCCGCTTCAAAACGACAATGGACTTCGCCACGCTTTCGACCGTCCATCCCTCGAGCTTCTCGCCGATCTTCAGCCAGACGCCCTCAAGCTGCGCGGTCGTGACGATGAACACGCGCGTGTCGTCGCCGAGCCCGGCTATGCCCCTGAGCACCATGCCGGCCGGCGGGCTGTCCGACGCGACCGGCCCCTGCGCAGGACCTTCGTCCCGAGGCTTCTTCAGGCCAGGCCGGCGCGATTTCTCGAACAGCGGGCGGGCGAGCGTCTGCGTGTCCGGGGGCGACATCGGGTTGGCGGCCTGCGTTGCGATCGCCTTGCCGGGAGGTCGCCAGTCGGAACTTCCCTCGACAGAACCCGCAACCGGCCCAAAGGCGCATGCGATCAGGTAGCACGCCGCGGCAAGCGAGAAGGAGCCTAGGCCGCCCAGGGTGAGAAGGTCGAATGGCGAGAGCCTCGCGACCTTCGCAGCCCGCAGGCCTTGCGCGGCGGCGATCGCCGCCTGGTGACGCCATAGCTCGACTGGAGGCAGCTTGATCGAATAATTCGACATGGCGGCGAGAGTCTCTGCGACGGCGCGACGGCAGCATTGTCGTCCAAAGACTATGGCGTTAGCAAGGGGTTTCAAGCCTGGGACTTTCGACGTCTTCTAGCTGCGCCGTCTCTGCCTGGATCTTGGCGCCCGCGGCCGGGAGGGAGGCGGCGGGTCCCAAGCCTCCGCTTCCTCGCTCGCCTGGCGTTCGGGATAGAGCGAGAGATGGGCCGAACGCTCCCCGCTCTTGAGCATCAGCTCGTTCGGCCGAATTTCTGAAACCACCCAGCCGGCGACCCTTTCCCCGACCCTGTACCACTGGCCGTCGGCGCCATTGTCGCCCGTGACGTAAGCGCGGCGGGCGCCGCCGAAAAGTGCGATCGCGGCCAGGGAGATCGAAAGTCCCGAGGCGGACTCCCCCGGCTTGTTGAGCGAGCCAACGGATTGACTGGCCGGATCCGGACGGCGCGTCCGAGAAAACAGAGGCCGGTTTAGCGTCTCGTCGTCCGCGCCCGGAGGGGTCGATGGGAGCGGCTCGAGGGCGGCGAGGCTTGGCGGACGCCAGTCCGCTCTCCCGGCCTCAGCCCGCCATTCCCGCAGGGGGAGGAAGGCGCTTGCGGCATAGAGCCCGGAGGCGGCGGCCGCCGCCGAGAGCCCGACGAGCGCGGCGCCCATGATGGGCGAGACGCGGTGCGACCGCAGCCGCGACGAAAGAGGGGATCTCTTGGCGGAGGGAGTGACTGTGGGGCTCAAGAGTGATCCTTTGAGAGCGATCCGCCATAGACGTCGAATTGCGCGTCGAGCGACGCTTCGGTCGGTTGGGCCGGCTGGGCGGGGCCCCAGAACGCGGTCTGGCCCCGGATGCTCGCCGACGTCACGAGAAGCAGAGGGGTTTCACTCTCGAGCGCGCGCGCCAGCGCATGCATGGAATCGATGGGGGCGTTCACATCGAGGCGGAAGCCGACGAGCGAGGTCCCGCGCAGATTCTTGACCGGCAACGGCTGGATCTGCCTCACGGTGGCGTTGGCGGCCTCCGCAAGCGCTTTCAACCGCGCCTGAAGATTCGCGCTGACGAGCCCCTCGCCCTCGCCCGCAATGAGCTCGCCGCGCGCGTTGCTTTCGGCGACCTGGGCCGCGAAAGCCTTCACCGCCGCTTCCTGGCCGGCCACCGACTCATAGCGGGACAGCGTCGCCTGCCGCTGTTGGAGTTCTTCTGCGCGAGATTCGAGCAGGCGCCGTATCGGATCAACCAAAAGGAAGTACAGAAGGAGCAGCGCGAGCAGATGGCCTGCGATGAAGACCGCGCGCCGCGTCGGCTGATTCTGGCGCAAGATCGAGAGATTCACTTCGTCTACCCCGCCTTCTTCTGTCTGACCTTAGCGCGCAGCGAAAAAGTCTCCCGCTTCTCCTGCGGGTTCGGCGTGATCGCCCCGATCAGCTGCGCGTCGTAAAACATCGGCGACTTGTCGAAAAGCGCGGGCAGCCCCGCAGCCGATTCGGCGAATCCCACGAGATCAATGGCGCGTTCGCCGGGCTTGCCCTCCGAGAGCCGCATCTCGGTCAGATAGGCGCCGTCAGGCAACACGCGCGAAACCTCCTCCCAGATGTCGGCGAAGGCTGGCCCGGCGCTGCGCTCTTCGTGGAGGGTGTTCAGCAGCTTGCTCTGAGCGATCGCGTCATCGGCGATCTTGCGCACATGATTGGCGCGCTGCGAGACATCGGCGATTTTGGCGTCAAGCTCCTTCTCGGCCGCGTCCTGGCGATAGGTCAGCACGCCTACGCTGAGCAGGAAAAGAGCCGCCGCGGCGGCGGCGAGGCCGAGCGCCGTGCGGCGGAACCAGTCTGGCGCCTCGCCGCGGCGCGCGAGCGTGATGAC
>DATHCI010000229.1:0-9151 GCA_035319645.1 Methylocystis sp.
CTCAACCTCGGCGGCGGCTGGGCGTCCAATGGCGGCAACAACAGCTACCTGCCCTATGCCGATCCGGCCTTTCCGCTCCTGGTGACGCCGGTTGGCTTCACCACGCCGAACCTGTTCTTCCTGCCGGGCGGCGGCACGACCGGCAACAACACTGGCGGCGTCGTCGGCGGCGGTCAGATCGGCTACAACTACCAGTTCGGGAACACCTTCCTGGTGGGCGTCGAGGCCGACATCCAGGGCACGAGCCTCACGGGCGGCAATCAGGGCAATTACGCCGGCGCCTATGTCAGCCCCTACAATCCCAACAACGTCCTGGTCCCGCTGGCGACCGGCAACGGCGGCAATCTTGGCCTGTCCTGGTTCGGCACCGTGCGCGGCCGCGCCGGCTGGCTCGTCACGCCGACGCTGCTGATTTACGGCACGGGCGGCTTCGCCTATGGCGAGGTGACCGCCTTGAACCAGAGCAACACGCGCACAGGCTGGACCGCCGGCGGCGGCGTCGAGTGGCTGTTCCTGCCGCGCTGGTCGGCGAAAATCGAGTATCTCTACACCGACCTCTCGGCCGGCGGCGCGACCGGCACGTATGGATGGAATTTCGGCTACAATGTCCATCCCCAGTTCAACACGGTTCGGGCCGGCGTGAACTATCACTTCAACTGGGGCGCCCCGGCCCCGGTGGTCGCCAAGTATTAAGCCATAGCTCGCTGAAAGACGCGCAGTTTGGAAAGCCCGGCCTCGCGCCGGGTTTTTTCATGTCGCGAGGTCGAGGCGGGATCCTTCGATTGTCCTCGGAGAGGCGCGTTCGATCAGGCTGCGCCGGCCCGGCGCCGGGCCCGCCGCTCCGTCGCGGACGCTTCGCCCGCTTCCTCGCGAAACAAAGCCACGACCGAGCGTTCTCCGTCGCGCGACCGCTCGATCATCAGCGCGACGTCGACCAACTCATCCGGGACGAGCGCGCGGTCGCCCTTGAGCGCGCCGCAGTCCACGACGATCAAATCATATCTGGATTTGAACAGCGCGCCGCGTGGCCAGCCGCCCGTGCGTTGGTCGATGCGGCCGAGCATCACGCGCCCTGATCCCTCCGCCTCGCTGTGGAGCTCCGAGAGTCCGCCCGTGCGGCTGCTTCCAGCCGGGAGGTCAGCGAAGGCGGAGTCGTCGCCGTCGGCTTCAAGCAGGAGCGCGCGCTCCCCCTGCGCGCAGGCGAAGAGCGCCAGCGCAGATGCGACCGTCGAGACGCCGACGCCTTGCTCATTGCCGGCGACGACGACGACCGGCGCGGCGCGCGCGGTCCATTCGCGCCACAATGCGTCGTAGATCTCCGTGATCGCCCCTCGATAGGGATCGCCCGGCGACCGCATGACTTCAACGAGGCGCTCGAACTGTTCGCGCGGCGCGCCGGCGCGCGTCGACCGCGGATCGAACGGCGGCAGCCGCCAGACCTGCGGCGGCTTCGTCGGGATCGCGCCCTTCGGCGTCGGGCGGGCCGGCGCTTCTTCCCGGCTTGGCGGGGGCGGCGCCAGGCTGCGCCGCCGGCGCGCCAGATATTCGGCGATCAGGGCGGCGACGACAAACAGATTGAGGCCGCCGGCCGAGGCGATGAGCAGCGCGGGCAGCGTCTTCGGACTCGCGCGGCCCTTCTGTGCGAGGGGCTGGTTGATCACGACGCCGTTTGGAGAGCCTACGATGTCCTTGCGCAAGTTCTCGCGGGCGACGAGCGCTTTTTCATATTGGTCCCGCAGGGCGGCGGCCTTGCGCAGCAGCTCGCCATATTCGAGCCGCCCCCCGCCCTGCCGGTCGATCTGCGCCGAGAGATCGGCGACGACGCGCGCCGCCGCCTGCTCGGACTCGCGCGCGGCCCGCAAGTCGTGCTCCATCGATGCGGAGATACGCTTGAGCTCGGCGGAAATCTGCCGGCGCAGCGCCTCGACCTGAGCGCGCACGATCACATAGGAAGGATGCCGCGGCCCCAGAGTCGATTGGGCGAAGGCTGCGTCCTTCGAGAGAGCCGCGTAATCGCCGCGAAGCTTTTCGATCAGCGTCGAGTGGATTGCGTCGCCGAGCGTGTCGATCGATCCGCCGGCGCGGATCGCCGCCCGGAGCTGAGCATATCTCGCCTCCTGCTCGGCGCGCTTACCGCGCGCCTCGATCAGCGCGGAGTTCGCGTCCTTGAGCTGCTCCTCGGGCAGGATGTGGCCGTCGGTCACGAGCAGCGACTGAGCCTTGCGGAATTCCTCGGCGCGGCGCTCCGCCGCCTCGAGACGATCACGCAAATCCTTGAGCTTGTTGTCCAGCCATTCGGCTTCCCTGTCGACGATGTCGTCGGCGATCCTGGCCTGCGTCTCGAAGTAGGCGTCCGAAAGCGCGCGCGCGAATTGCTCGGCCCTCTCGGGGCTCGAGGCCAGAACCTCCACGTCGAGCACATAGCTCTTCTCGCTGCGCTTGATGCTTATCGCCTTATCGAGCGCCTCGATGACGCCTTCCGCCGCGACGCCGGGCGCCGTCGGCTTGAGGCCGATGAGCGCTCTGAGCGTGTCCATCAGCGGCGACCGCTTCGGCGCGAACTCCGGATCGGTCAGAAGCGCTTGATTCTCCACGACGCGGCGCAGCACGGCGTTCGACTTGAGGAGCCGCATCTGGCCTTCGACGACCGCGGGATCGGGATTTTGGGCGATCGGCGCCGTGTCGGCCCCCGCGGGCGGACGTTCGCGCGTATCGACGAGGATCGCCATGTCAGCGGCGTAGCGCGCCGGCGTCAGGACAAGATAGGCGCCGGCCAATCCGAAGGCGAGCGCGAAGGCAGGGGCCGCGATAAGCTTGCGACGCCACAGCGCGGTTATCAGGTCGCCTGCGTCCATCTGCATGGCCGGGTCCGCACGCGCCGAGGTGTCTTCGCTGTCGCTTCGGGGCAAGGCGGGGAACCCGTGAGAAAGGCGCGACGGCGCCGCGGACCGCAATCATTTTGACGACTCATGGTTACCAATTCCTTCGCGGGGTTGGCGCCGAGGTTAGCGAAATATTGACGAGCGCTCGCGGCGGGCGTTTCAAAGTGAAACGCCGCATTGCCGATACGGCGCGGCCCCGATCTCGCCGCTCCGCGCGCAAACCTTAACGAATCTCTAACGCGTTCGGAAAAAAGCGCTTCAATTCCTTCATTCCTGCTTTGGGACAAAGGCTTGCCTCGCGGGAGCCTTGCGCATCTCACGCTTCAAATTGGCGCCCCTTCTCTGGCAGCGCGCTTGCGGTCCTTTCCCTCGCAAGCCGGGCTGCAAGTCTTTGTGGCCGTTGAGAGAGCGGGAAGTCGGCTCGCCGCGTTTCGTTGAAGCGCGATCCTCCCGCTCGCCAGGACGGTGAGGTCAATCCGCATGGCCACGGTCAGCCCGCACGCGCAGCGCGTCTTCGCTGAGGCTCCCGAAATAGAGGTCAATGTTCCCAATATCGCAGCGGCTCTCGACATGGTGTTCGCCAGGGCGCAAGCGCGCAAGGGATACACCTTGTTCACGGTCAATCTCGACCACCTGGTCAAGATGAAGATCGACCCCGCCTTTCGCGAGGCTTATCTGCGCGCGACTCTCGTGCTCGCCGACGGCTGGCCGATCGTGTGGCTGCTGCGCCGCCAGGGCGAGAAGCTCCAGCGCGCCACGGGCGCGGATCTGATCGAGCCGCTGTGCGCGCGCGCCGCCGAACTCGCCCTGCCCGTCTTCTTCATCGGACCGAGCGAAGCTTCGCTGACTTCCGCGCTCGAGATTCTTTCGCGTCGCCACGACGGGCTTCGCATCGCCGGCGCCTGCTCCGCCCATGTCGAGATATCGCAGATCGACGCCGCGGCGGACGCCTATGCAGCGCGCCTGCGGGAGTCAGGCGCGCGGCTCTGCGTCCTATCCGTCGGCGCGCCGAAGCAGGAGTTGCTCGCTGACGCTCTCCGGAGGCGCTGCCCCCAGATCGGGTTCATCTGCGCCGGGGCGGCGCTCGATTTCATCTCGGGCTGCGCATCGCGCGCGCCAGGACCCGTGCAGCGCCTGGGCCTGGAATGGCTGTGGCGGATGTCCTGCGATCCGAAGCGCCTGGGCGCGCGCTATGTCGCCTGCCTCGGGCTCTTCGCCGAACTCGCGCTACGCTGCTTGCTCGGCGGCGGCTGCGGACTGCGGGGGCAACTCTCCGCGCCGCTCGAGGTCTGAGCGGCGCCGGCTCCGGCGCTAAGGAATTCGATTTGCCGCGCGGCGCCGAGGCTTTGTGGCCCGGTCAGGCCGGCAAGGCCGCCTTGGCCTGCGCCACGATCCCTGCGAAAGCTTCCGGCTGGGAGATCGCCAGTTCCGACAGGACCTTGCGGTCGATCGCGACCCCAGCCTTGTTGAGGCCGTCGATGAAGCGCGAATAGGTCAGGCCGAACTCGCGAACGGCCGCGTTCAGGCGCTGGATCCACAGGCCTCGGAATGTGCGCTTCTTGGCCTTGCGGTCGCGGGTCGCATATTGCATCGACCGGTCGACGGCTGCTTTGGCGGCGCGGATCGTGTTCTTGCGACGCCCATAGAAGCCCTTGGCGGCCTTCAGCGTCTTCTTGTGCTTGGCGTGCGAAGTGACGCCGCGTTTCACGCGAGCCATGATCGTGCTCCTCTTAAGCTCAGCCGTTTGGCAGGAAATATTTTTTGACGTTGTCGCCGTCCGTCTTGAACAGGATGGCGGTTCCGCGCAAATCCCTGATCTGCTTGTTCGTGCGCTTGATCATGCCGTGACGCTTGCCGCGCTGCGCATAAACGATTTTGCCGGTTCCGGTGATCTTGAAGCGCTTCTTGGCGCCTGACTTGGTCTTGAGCTTGGGCATTTTGCTCTCCTGGCCGGTTCGGCCTCAGTTCTCGCGCTCACTTCAGGAGCGCTCTCGCGAAAGCGAAAAAAACCGCCCCGGCAGCCCTCTCGGCCGGGCGGTTTGAGTGAGCCTATACGCGGCCCGTTCGGCGCGCGCAAGGGGGCGGGTCGGCTCGCGCTGAGCGCGGCACAGCGCAATCGAGGCTCCGTGCGTCTTTGCAGCGGCAGGGAAGCGGTCTACAAGGCCCGACATCAGAATTCGAGGAGTTTGAATGCGTCCGTCCAAACGCGCGTCCGACGAGATGCGCCCGGTGAGTTTCGAGCGCGGCGTTGCGCGCTACGCCGAGGGCTCGTGCCTCGTCAAATTCGGCGCGACGCATGTGCTCTGCGCGGCGTCGCTCGAGGAAAAGCCGCCGCCCTGGCTGCGCGGCCAGGGCCGCGGCTGGATCACGGCCGAATACGCCATGCTGCCCCGGGCGACCCACACCCGCACCAAGCGCGAGTCGGCTTCCGGCAAGCCGTCCGGACGCACGCAGGAGATCCAGCGGCTCATCGGACGTTCGCTGCGCGCCGTGACCAATCTCAACATGCTCGGCGAGCGCCAGATCGTGCTCGACTGCGACGTCATCCAGGCCGACGGCGGCACGCGCACGGCCGCGATCACCGGCGCCTGGCTCGCCCTGCGCGACTGCCTCGAATGGATGCGCGCGCGCTCCATCGTCAAAGAGAGCCCTCTGCGCGACCACGTCGCCGCCGTCTCCTGCGGGATGTGCGGCGGGGCGCCAACGCTCGACCTCGACTACGCCGAGGACTCGACCGCCCAGACCGACGCCAATTTCGTCATCACCGGCTCCGGCGGCCTCGTCGAGGTGCAGGCGACGGCTGAGGCGGCCGTGTTCACGCCGGAGGAGCTGCACTCGCTGCTGGCGCTCGCGCAAAAAGGCGTCGCCGAGCTCGTCACGCTGCAAAAAGCGGCGCTGAAGTGAACGGACGGCAGATCGTGGGACGCCTCGTCGTCGCCTCGCATAATCCCGGCAAGCTTTGGGAGCTGCAGCAGCTGCTCGCGCCTTACGGCGTCGACGCGGTGAGCGCCGGCGAGGTCGGCCTCGCAGAGCCCGAGGAGACCGAGACGACTTTTTTGGGCAACGCCCGGCTCAAGGCGGGAGCCGCGGCGAAGGCCGCGCAGCTTCCTGCCTTCGCCGATGATTCCGGCCTCTGCGTCGACGCGCTCGACGGCGCTCCGGGCGTCTTGTCGGCGCGGTGGGGAGGGGAGAACCGCGACTTCGCCGCGGCGATCGCGCGCGTTGAGCGCGAGCTGAAGGCGCGCGGCGCGAAGCCGCCGTTTGCGGCGCACTTCCTCTGCGCGCTGGCGGTCGTGTGGCCCGACGGCCATGAGGAGACCTTCATCGGCCGCGTCGACGGCGTGCTGGTGTTTCCGCCGCGCGGAACCAAGGGCTTCGGTTACGACCCGATCTTCCTGCCCGAGGGGCTCGGCAAGACCTTCGGCGAGATGATGTCCGCGGAAAAGCACGCCCTGCCCGGTGACGGCTCAGTCGCGCTGTCGCATCGCGCGCGGGCGTTCCAGGCGCTGGCGCGGGCGTGCCTGCGTCCCGGCAAAGGCGCGGCGTCGGCATAGGCTTGCGCCTGTCGCGAATTCGCGCTGATCATCCGTCGCGGCAAGTCCGTCGCCGCATTGGTCACCGTCGGCCGGGCAATCCGCGAATTTCAAGGAGTGGCCTGCAAAGCGGAAAAAGCGCCGCGCCTTGGCCGGCGCGGCGCCTTTCTTCTCAAAGCGGAAGCCGCCTTCCCAGACGGCTTCCCCGGAGAGCCGAACGCCAGTCTACTGGCAGACCGGCGTGACGTTGACCGTCCCGCTCCACGAGCCGGTCCAGTTCGAGCCGCCGCCGCCTCTCGCGCCGCCGATCACGCAAGCCTTCAGCGCCTGCCCGGTAGTCGGCGAGACGCCTTCCGGCGTTCCGGCGTGATCGCCGCCGCTGTTGCCGACGCAGGCGTCGCCATGCGCAGCGAGGGGCAGGATAGCGTTGGGGTTGGTCGTGAAGCACGGGGAAGTATACACCGCCGCGCCCCATTTCCACGACGCCGAGACGCCGGGAGTGTCGGAGCCGAACGTTCCGTTCCACGTGACGTTCCCGTTGACCTGGATGGTCTGCGGCGCCTGGACCGAGAGGCCGGTCAGGAAGATTTCATCGCTCCCGCCGATCGGAGCCGTGGTTACGTACCGATTGTTCAGCGAATCGAAGGTCGTCGAGACGCAGGTCGCGGTTGGCGAGAAGGTTATGACGGCGCCGGGCGTCGGCAAGGTCACGCCTGCGAGCGAGATCGAGGAGCCCGTGAACGTCAGCGTCGCGCCGGTCGCCGGCACGCCCTGAGCCGAGAAGTTGGCGTTGAACCAAACATAGGAGCCGGCGTTGATCGGCGTGCCGTTGAAGTTCGAGGCGTTGCTCGTGCTCGCCTGGCACTTCGGCGGCGGCGGCGCAGCGCAGCTCACGGAAGACGGCGAGAACGTTATCGGCGCCGTAAAGAGCTTCTGACCGCTCGTGCTGAGCAGCGACACCGTGCCCGCAGCGGCGTAGTTCGCGGTCAAGGAGAGCGGCAGCAGCCCGGTGGAGAACGTCTGAACCTTGGTTTTGGCGGTAAACGCCGGGTTGATGGCGTTCGCGATGGTGATCGGAGTCCCGCCGCCCGTGGGCGTCAGGGTGAAGCTGTAGGAGACGCCGTAGGTCGTCCCGGGCGTCAGTTCTTCGGACTTCAAACTGACCGAATACTCGTTGCACGCGAGCGTGCCGGAGCCTACGCCGGCCAATGCCGGCGTTCCCGCGAGCGCGAGCGCTGCAGCGAGAAACATGACCACTTTTCGCAGCATTTGATTTTTTTTCCTTCCCAGTTGTCCGATTTTCGCACGCGGCAGTTTTCGGCTGTTCAGGAATGGAGCAAGAATGTGGCGGCGTGCGACAAATCGCTGTCGACGCCCGGCTGCTCTCAAGCGGCAGGCCAGCAAGCGGTAATTCGTTCCCTCCCGCGGCGGCCATTCCTTTGTTCGGCAGAAGGAGAGCTGGCCCCGCCTCACCCTAACTCCAATGAGACCTTCGTCATGGCGCGCTCCTTCCGCGCCCTTCGAATCCATTGTGGACAACAAGATCTCTTCGGTTGAGCGTTTCACCCCGTTTGCTTATCTTTAGGTTGTGCGCGGTCATCGAATAGAGCGGCTGGTTGTAGCGCCGCCGTTGGCGAAGCCATCTCTTGGGGTGAAAAATGGCGGATTACAACGTGCCCGCGGGCGACACGGCTACGGTCTTGACCCTGAGCGGCACGAACACTTTCGAGGGGAACAGCTCGAACCCCTACGGTTCGGGTGGCGGCACGCTCTTGGTCATCTTGAGCGCCGACGGCGCAACCATCACCGCCACCGGCGGAACCTTGGCTTTCGAAGCAAGCGCTGACGGCAACGGCGCCACGATAACGCTGAACAACGCCACGCTCAACCTCGTCAACGGCCATGACTTCAACAAGGGCGTGATCAACTTCGGATCGGGCCAGAGCAGTGTGATCCTCAACAGCAAGATCGACGGCAGCAACAATCTGGAGGGCATCAAGTTCACAGGGCTGAACAATGGCGACATCATCACCACAAATAGCGCCGCGCCCATCACTGGACTGAGCTACAATTCCGCCAACGGCACGCTCTCCTTCACCCAGAACGGGACGACTTACACCGCCTCCGTGACGCTTGCGACTGGCGTGGCGGCGGACTTCAGCGTCCAGACGCTCAACGGCGTCCAGACGATTGTTCAAGGCTCGCTCCCGGTCGTCTGTTTCGTTTCGGGCGCGCGCATCCGCACCACTCGCGGCGATGCAAAAGTGGAGGACCTGCAAGTCGGCGACTTGGTGGTGACCTCTTCCGGCGAGGAACGATCGATCATCTGGATCGGCCGCCGCACCATGACGCAACCGGGACGCAGCGCATGGCCGGTGCGGGTCCAGGCGGGCGCCTTCGCCGATGGCGTTCCCGTCCGCGATCTGCTGCTCTCGCCGGGCCACGCGGTATGCGTGGACGTATTGGGCGAAGTGTTCATCCCCGTCGGCCAGCTCATCAACGGCGTCAGTATCGCCCCTCAAGAGGTCGACGAGGTCACCTACTGGCACGTGGAGCTCGAGAGCCACGACGTTCTGCTCGCGGAGGGTCTCGGGTGCGAGAGCTACATGGACGCAGGAAACCGCGCGTTCTTCGGCCGCGAGCACGGCCGCCTCGGCCAGGTCGACCCCGCGCGCATTGCGGAGAGCCTGACCCGCTACGCCCGGCCGTTCGTGGCCGGCGGCGTAGTGGCGGCGG
>DATHCI010000230.1:0-8357 GCA_035319645.1 Methylocystis sp.
ACGTTCGATCTCATCAAGCGCCTACTCGACGAACGCGGCATCCGGCTCACACAGCTTCGCGGAGAAACTCGGGCGTCAACGGCTGCGTGGCGGCTGCGACCTGGGTCGCGAATCGCCCCAAGATAAAGCGCCTTTGCAAAAAGGGGAATCCTTTGACGCAAAGAAAGCCCCGCCATCCGCTAAGAATTCCGCGTCGCGACGGCTTCGGGCCCCTTTATCTCCGACCGCCGCGCGCGCAAATTTCGAAGCGCCGAGCCCCCAATGGAGCTATATCGTAGATGAGAATTCGATCGCCTTCCCATCGTCTCCGATCGGGCCAATTTGGAAGGAGAAAGAGTTTGCGGTATCTTGAACCAAGGCCACACTGAAATCCAAGATCACTTTTCCGCATGTTGGGGCGTCGCAGCCGATGTCCCACGGCAAGGGAATAAACGCCATGCTGCAACGGCGCCTCCACGACATACTGAACGAGATTGTGGCTTCGGAGAAGATCGAGCGCGCAGGCGAGGAGGTCCTGGATCCGCTGAAGGAGGCGAGATCGGAATACGGGCTTGAACATGTCGCCTACGGCGCGCTGAACATCCCGACGCGCCGCGCGCTTCCTCTCATCGCCGCCACCTATTCGCAGGAATGGCAGCAGCATTACTTGCGCAGCGGCTACGCAACCATAGATCCCGTTGTGCGCGCCGGACTGGCGAACCTGACGCCGGTCGACTGGGCGGACATTCGCGAGGCCGATCCCTCCACTCAAAAATTCTTCGACGAAGCGACCGAGTTTGACATCGGTCGCAACGGCTTCTCTGTGCCGGTGCGGGGTTGGCGCGGCGAGTTCGCGCTGTTCAGCGCCTCGACTTCCATGAACAAGGCGCAGTGGGACAAGGAGAAACTGACGCTCGGCAAGAATCTGATGATGGTCGCCTACTGCCTTCACGACAGGGTGATGAAGCTCGAGGGCGTCTATCGCATGGACGGGGTTCCGACGCTGACCCTACGCGAGAGAGACTGTCTCTGTTGGCGCGCCTGCGGCAAGTCCGACTGGGATATTTCGCAAATCCTGGGCCTATCGGAACGCACGGTCGGACACTATTTGCGCAATGCGCGGTTGAAGCTCGCGGCGGTGAATACGACCCACGCCGTCTCTCGCGCGCTCTTCTTGGGCCTGATCGTCCTGCCGTGACTGCGGGCGCCGGACGCCTCCTTGCAGCCACGCGGTCTCAGCCCGCGTGCAGCGTCTTGGCTATTTTGGACATCCACGAATCGGTGTGCTCGACCGGCGCCAGGCCCCCGGTCTTCAGCAGGCCGAGCGCGTCGCGATACCACTCGGAGTCCGGATAGTTGTGTCCGAGAATCGCGCCCGCCGTCTGGGCTTCGTTGGTGACCCCCATTGCGAGATAGGCTTCCGTAAGGCGGTAGAGCGCCTCTTCGGTGTGGCGCGTAGTCTGGTATTTGCCGAGCACGATGTGGAAGCGATTGATCGCCGCCGGATAGTTCTTGCGCTCGAGATAGAAGCGCCCGATCTGCATCTCCTTGGCCGCGAGCTGATCGCGCGCGACCCCGAGCTTGATCCTGGCGTCGGGCGCATATTCTGAGTCGGGAAAACGCTCCAGCAGCGCCTGGAAGGACTCCGCGGCCTTTTCGGCGTTGTTCTGGTCCTGCATCACATTGGTGATCTGATTGTAATAGGACATGCCGCTCAAGTAATACATGTAGGGCGTATCCGGCGACTTCGGATAGAGCTCGACGTAGCGCTTGGCGGACTGCACGGCGTCGTCATAGGCCGGCTTCTGATATTGCGCGAAGGTCGTCATCAGCAAGCCTTTGCGCGCCCATTGCGAAAACGGATACTGTTTCTCCAGCTGCGAGAACTTCTTCGCCGCGGCCTCGTAGTCCTGCTGCTTCAATTTGACGAGGCCCTGATTGTAGATGTCCTCGGCGGGAACATCCGGCGTGATCTCGGTCTTGTATTTCTCGCCGCCGCTGAACAGATTGGTCAACGGATCGAGAAAGTCGGCGCGCGCCGCGGTCGGAAGTGACGCCGACAGCGCGAGAGAGAGTGCGACGCCGAGCCGGCGTTGGAAGGCGATCATCGACGGAGCCTCTTCAATAAGGGCGGAGCGCGGGGCGCTCCCTCGTCTTTGCGCGTGCGGCGCGTCCCAAGGACTCCGGACGCGCGTCAAACGGCGCAGATCATTAAGAACGTCGCCCTTTCGGCAATATTATGGCGCGACGCGCCCGTGAACCTTCGCGACAGCCTCCGCCGCCGCGGACGAATCCCCGATCGCTTCATAAGCGGAGGGGGCTTGCATGAGCTTGGCGACGAGCGCCAGATTGAGCCTGTGCCCGCCCCGGTAGGAGCGGAAGCCTCCTTGGATCGGGGCGCCGGCGAGGGCCAGATCGCCGATGACGTCCAAGGCCTTGTGGCGAACGAATTCGTCAGCGAATCGCAGCCCCTGAGGATTGAGCACGCGTTCGCCGTCGAGAACGACGCAGTTCTCGAGACTAGCCCCGAGCGCAAGGCCTTGACGCCAGAGGCGTTCGGCGTCGCTGAGAAATCCGAAGCTGCGCGCCGGGGCGATCTCGCGCGCAAAAGACTCCGGGCTGAGGGTGAGCGCAAGGCGTTGTCGTCCGGGCGGACCGGGGAATGCGATCTCCACGTCGAGCTGCAGCTCGGCTCGGCGCGTCGGCGAGAGCTCGGCCCAGGCGGCGCCGTCGCAGACGCGCAGGGTTTCGCGGATCCGGATGACACGCCGGCGCGCGGAAAGGCGTTTGAGGCCCGCGTCGAGGATGGCCGAGACGAAGGGCGACGCAGAGCCGTCGAGCGCTGGGACTTCCGGGCCATCGAGTTCGATGATGGCGTTGTCGACGCCGAGACCGTGCAGCGCCGCCATGAGGTGCTCGATGGTCGCAACGCGCGCGCAGCCCTGGGAGATCTCGGTCCTGAGCTGCGTGGCGCTGACGTTTCGCCAGGACGCGGCGACCGGGCGCTCGCTGCTGGCGGGCAAAAACAGCACGCCCGATCCCGCTTCGGCCGGCGAGATGGTCAGGCTCGCGGGGGCGTCGCTGTGCGTTCCGCGCCCGGTGAAGGCGACCGGGCGCAGGAGAGTGGTCTGGCGCGAACGCGACGAAGACGCCGCCATGCGAATCGATAGCCCTTGCACAGGGCCGCGCCGAGGCGGCGCGGCCGCGTCAGCATAGCCAGGGTCGGGCCAGCGCTCCAATCACTCTTTTTGACAGATTGTTACAAAGCCAGTCCGGGAGGCTCGAGGTCTGCGGCGGCGGTTGGCCCGCTGCGACCTTGAGGCTCCGGCGGCGTCACAATCTTAGATCGCTCAGCGACGGATGATCGTCGGGGCGACGCCCGAGCGGCCAATGGAACAGGCGCTCCTGCGGCTTGAGCGGCAGGTCGTTGATGCTCGCAAACCGGCGGCGCATCTCGCCACTGGCCTCGAACTCCCACATCTCGTTGCCATAGGAGCGGAACCAGCTGGCGCCGTCGTCGCGCCACTCGTAGGCGAAGCGCACGGCGATGCGGTTCTCGCGAAAGCCCCAGAGCTCCTTGATGAGGCGATAGTCGATCTCGCGCGCCCATTTGCGCTCGAGGAAGCGTTTCACCTCCTCGCGTCCGCGCAAGAACTCCACGCGGTTCCGCCACTGCGTGTCCTGCGTGTAGACTGCGGCCACCCGCTCGGGGTCGCGGCTGTTCCAGGCGTCCTCGGCGAGCCGCACTTTTTGCGCGGCCGTTTCCGGGGTGAAGGGCGGGAGCGGCGGCTTAAAGTCCATGGCGGGGTCCTGTTGTACCGTAGACCGATCTGTCTACCAGAGCCGTCTAGCCGATGTAGACAGCTCTGTCTATGTTGGGACGATGGGCGCCGAGGCGGAACACCCGTTGGAAGCCAAGCAAAGCGCGCGGGAGAGAATTCTGCGCGCCGCGCATGACCTCTTTTATCGCGACGGGGTGCGCGCGACAGGCGTCGATCGCCTCATTGCGGAAGCGGGAGTCACGAAAGTCACTTTTTATCGTCATTTCGCCTGCAAGGACGATCTCGTGCGCGCGTTTCTGGCCTATCGCCACGAGCGCTGGATGGACTGGTTCGTTGCGGCCCTGGCGCGCCATATCGCCGCGCAGGATCCGGGGGCGCGCAGAGACGCTCCCCTGGCCCCGCTGCATCGCGCGCTCGAAGAGTGGTTTTGCGATCCGGCCTTTCGCGGCTGCGCCTTCATCAACTCGATCGCCGAGCTCGGCGGCGCGCTGCCGGGAATCTGCGAAGCGGCGACGCGTCACAAGCGCGAGATGACCGAGGCGATCGTGGCGCTCATGCCCGATGATCCGCACGCCCCAGAGATTGCCGAGGCCGCTGCGCTGGCGGTTGACGGGGCGATCGTGCGGGCCCAGGCTGAGCGCCGCGAGGCGCAGCAAGCGCTAACTGCGCTACGCCACGTCCTCGACGCGCTCATTTCGGCCTCTCGTACGGCCTGAAGGGAGAATTTGCTTCGCCGCGGGAATTTCACAGGCTTGACATATGCTCTTAACGAGCATATCTATCTCAAATCGCATAAAGGGTCCACGGAGTCGTGCGTCCTTATGCTCATGTTGAGCATAATACCGAGGTCGCGTCATGAGCCTGTCGACAGTCTCGAGCCAGCAATCCGGCGTCGCCCGCTTCGTTCCGCCGTCGTCGCATCCGATCCTCCCCCGACCCGACCTATCCTGGACCCCGCAGGTGGAGGCGGAGACAGCGCATCTCTATGAGCGCGTCGCCAGGGTCATGCCGCCGGTCGAGTGGCCGTTCCATGCCCCCTATGTCAAGGCGATCAACGAGTTGAAGCGGGAGCGCAACGCGGTGATCCTCGCGCACAATTATCAGACGCCGGAGATCTACCATTGCGTCGCCGATTACGTCGGCGACAGTCTGCAACTCGCCAAGCTCGCGGCGGCTTCAGACGCCGAGGTGATCGTCCAGGCCGGCGTGCACTTCATGGCCGAGACTTCCAAGATCCTGAGCCCGGAAAAAACCGTGCTGATCCCGGATCGCGAGGCAGGCTGTTCGCTCGCAGCCTCGATCACGGGCGCCGACGTGCGCGCCCTGCGGCGGCGCTATCCCGGGGCGCCCATCGTCGCCTATGTCAACACCTCCGCCGAAGTGAAGGCGGAAGTCGACATCTGCTGCACCTCCTCGAATGCGGTGAGGATCGTCGAAAGCCTCGGCGCCGATCGCGTGATCCTCCTGCCCGACCGCTATCTGGCGCAAAATGTCGCGGCGCAGACCGCGGTGAAGATCATCGCCTGGCATGGCGCCTGCGAAGTGCACGAGCGCTTCACGGCGGAAGAGATCCAGAGCTATCGCGACGACAATCCAGGCGTGAAGATCTTCGCGCATCCGGAATGTCCGCGCGAGGTTGTCGAGATCGCCGATTTTTCCGGCTCGACCGCGGCGATGATCGACTATGTTCGCAAGGCGAAACCCGCGCGCGTCCTGCTCGTCACGGAATGCTCGATGGCCTCCAATGTCGCGGCGGAAACGACCGGCACCGAATTCGTCCGCCCGTGCAATTTCTGTCCGCACATGCGGCGCATCACGCTGCCGAAGATTTTGGACAGCCTGCTCTGCATGCGCGAAGAAGTTTCAGTCGACCCGGCGCTGGCGGCGCGCGCGCGCAGAAGCGTCCAGCGCATGATCGACGTCGGCTGATGGAGCCCGCGGCCACGAGGCTCGCGGCGACGCTCGCGGCGGTCGACGCCGCCAATGCCGGCGATCCGCGCCGCTGTCTGGCGGACGGCCGAGAGCTCGCCTTCGAGCAGCTCTATGCCGAACGCATGACTGCGCGGCTGCTCGCCGTCTATCCCGAAGCCTCTGAGCTGCTGCAGATCGCCGCCCGCGCGCAGCATCTGCGTCGCTGGGAGATCGCCCGCGACGCCTATCCGCAGGGTCGGCGCGGCTATGACGACTGGCGCAAGGCGTGCCGCGTCCACCACGCCGATCACGTCGCGACGATCATGCGCGCGCAGGGCTATCGCGAAGACGAGGCGGACCATGTCGGCGCGCTGATCCGCAAAGAGCAGCTCAAGAAGGACAAGGAGTCGCAGGCGCTTGAGAACGTCGCGGCGACCGTCTTCCTCGAACATTATTTCGAGCCCTTCCTCGAAAAATACGCCGGCTACGACGAGGGGAAGCTCATCGATATCCTAGGCAAGACCCTGTGCAAGATGTCGCCGCGCGGCCATGCCGCGGCGCTGGCCCTGAATCTGCCGCCGCGGCATCTGGAGCTCGTCAAGCGCGCGATCGACAAGGAAGCCAAGGCGCTGGAGCGGCTCGCGCAGGTCGCGGTCGACTGATCGCGCATGGATGCGCGGGGACCTTCGATCGTCATTGTCGGCGGCGGCCTCGCCGGGCTCTTCTGCGCGCTGAAGCTCGCGCCGACTCCGGTCACACTGCTCGCGCCCTGGGGCGTCGGGCCGGCTTCCGCTTCGTTCTGGGCGCAAGGCGGGCTCGCCGCCGCGGTCGAAGAGGGCGACACGCCGGAGGTCCACGCCGACGACACGGTGAAGGCGGGCGCCGGCATCGTCGACGCAGGGATTGCGCTCGGCATGGCGCGCGAGGCGCGGCTCCGGGTCGAGGACCTCATCGCCTATGGCGCGCCTTTCGACCGGACCGAGGGCGGCCTGTTCCTGCCGTCGCGGGAGGCGGCGCATACGCATCGACGCATCGTGCGCGTCAAAGGCGACGCCGCCGGACGCGCGATCATGGAGGCGCTCGCCGCGCGGGCGCTCGAGACGCCGTCGATCCGCATCGTTGAAGGCTTCGTCGCCGAGCGCATCCTGGTCGCCGATCAACGGGTCGCAGGGCTGGCGGCGACGAGCTTTGACGGCGAGCGGCGCGTCTTCGCCTGCGCCTCGCTGGTGCTCGCGACCGGCGGGGTCGGCCATCTCTACCGCGTGACGACGAATCCGCCGCAGGCCCGCGGCGAGGGCGTCGCCATGGCCGCCAATGTCGGCGCGGTGATCGCCGACGCGGAATTCGTGCAGTTTCATCCGACGGCGATCGACGTCGGCGCCGACCCCGCGCCGCTCGCGACGGAGTCTTTGCGCGGCGAGGGGGCGAGCATCGTCGACAGGCAGGGACGGCGCTTCGTGCTCGACGCCGACCCCGCCGGCGAGCTCGCTCCGCGCGACATCGTGGCGCGCGCTGTGTTCGCATCGATCGCGCGCGGCGACGGCGCCTTCCTCGACGCGCGCGCAGCGGTCGGCGCAGCCTTCCCCCAGCGCTTCCCGACGGTCTATGCGAGCTGCGTCGCGGCGGGGATCGACCCCGTGATGGCGCCGATCCCGATCGCCCCCGCGGCGCACTACCATATGGGCGGCGTGCTGACCGACGCGCGCGGGCGCGCGACCGTCGAGGGGCTGTGGGCCGCAGGCGAGGCGGCCTCGACCGGCGTGCATGGCGCCAACCGGCTCGCCTCGAATTCCTTGCTGGAAGCCGTGGTTTTCGCTGCGCGTATCGCCTCTGACATATTGGAGCGGGATCTTCGCGCGCCCGCGCCCACGCCGCCCGCCGCAGATGATGCGTCAGGAAGCCGCGAAGACGCGGATGTGATCGCACAAATACGAACATGCATGAGCGCCAAGGTCGGCGTCATTCGCGACGGCGAGGGGCTTCGCGACGCGCTTGCGACGATCGAGCGTTTGCGCTCCGAGGCGCATGGCGCGCGCACGCTCAACATGCTGTCGACCTGCCTGCTCATCGCGAGCGCCGCCTTGGCGCGCTGCGAGAGCCGGGGCGCCCATTACCGACGGGATTTCCCGACGCCGCGCGCAGAATATGCAAAGCGCTCGCGCCTCACTCTGGAAGCGGCGCAGGAGATCGCACGCAGGGCCGCGCCATGACCGATCTCTCGCTCCCGCCGCTGCTCGTCGCCGACTCCGTGCGCGCTGCGTTGCAAGAAGATCTCGGGCGCGCTGGCGACATCACGACTCTGGCGACGATCCCGAAAGGCGCGAGAGCGACTGCGATGCTTGCGGCGCGCGAGCCGGGGATCGTCGCGGGGCTCGCGCTGGCGCGCGAAGCGTTTCGGCAGATCGACCCGTCGATCTCATTCGCGCCCGCGGTCGAGGACGGCGCCCGGATCGAGAAGGGCGCAGTCGTCGCGCGCGTCGAGGGCGCGGCGCGCGGCGTGCTTTCGGCCGAGCGCGTGGCGCTGAATTTTCTGGGGCGCCTTTCGGGCGTCGCGACGCTGACGTCGCGTTACGTCGAAAGAATAGCCCATACTCGGGCGCGGGTCTGCGACACGCGCAAGACCACGCCGCTGCTGCGCGCCTTCGAGAAATACGCGGTGCGCTGCGGCGGCGGCGCCAATCACCG
>DATHCI010000231.1:0-6526 GCA_035319645.1 Methylocystis sp.
GGCCAGCGACCAAGCTGGCGGTATGCCGACTCGGGCGAGCTGTCGTCGCGATACCAGGAGGCGCTGTCGGCGAAGTCCCAGTTCGTCACCATTGTCACCGCGGGGACTTCCAACGCCGCCGCGACGAAGGAATAGGTGTAATCCGCGACGAGCCGATCGCGCCGCGCCAGATCCGCGAGCAGGCAGTCGTTGACGTCGAGCTCGGTGATGTAGATCGCAACGCCACGCTTCTGCAGATCCTTCAGAAAGGCGACGAAGGGACGCCAATCCGGACGCAGCGGATCGTCCATCCATTCCGGCTGCAGATGGCCCTCTAGGCCGATGGCGTCGACCTTGCGTCCCGCGCCCTGCAGGCTGTCAAGCAGAGCAAGCATCGCGGGGCGCAGCACCGGGCCGTAGCGATCGTTCTCGCAATTGGCTTCGTTCAGATAGAGCGCCGGCTTCGAGGCCCGGAAAGACTTTTCTGCGCATTCGAACGCCTTGTGGATATAGCCTGGAACGCCATCCGGCTTCGCGTCGAACGCATCGAGCCACGCGCCCTGGCGCCAGGAGGGCGCGCCCTTGCCCATGCTCCAATAGGCGAAGGGCTCGTTCACAAGCCCGCGCCAGGGCATGACCGAGACGCCATGCGCGCGATCCAGGCCATCGAGATGCGCGCCGATCTCCTCGAAGTCGCGCTCGAACGCCTCGTTGAGCGTTTGGCGCCAGCCGTCGGGTCGATTCGCTGCGAGATCCTTGACCCAGTTCGGCAACCAGTCGTTCCAGATCATCGCGTCGCCGCGCGTGACGGCGCCGCTCTTGCGCGCATGCCTGACGATATCGTCGAGCTCGGTCCAGGTCGAAACGCGTCGTCCATCGCCCTCGCGCTCGAAGGCGATCGAGAGCGGATGCAAATTCCCGAACTTCAAGCTGCTGCCGATGGCGAAAAGATTGGGCTTCTCGCGCGCGATGGCGGCGAGGAAGGCGGCGTCATGGACTTCCGCGCCTTCGATGTGCACGCCCCAGCCGATATGCGGATCGATCTCGCCGAGCGGCGCGTGCGCGTCGGCCTTATATGTCGGCGCGGGCGGCGCATCGTGACAGATGCGTTCCGCCCCGCCGGCCGACCCACCCGCCGCGGCGGCGACTGCGCCCAGAAGCAATCCCCCCACGTCGCGCCGCGACGGCGCGACCTTCGACCGAGCCGACGCCAAGCCTAAACCCCCTCGCAACCGCCCGCTTCGACCCCTCGCGAAACGACCGACGACCGCGTCCTTGTGCGCACGGCCTCATTAACGAAGCGCCTCTCGCGACCACGAAACTCCTCGCCTGGCCGCGAGGCTTCCTTAATCCGCTCCGGCTCGGGCGGACTGGCCGCCAAAGCCGCTCGCGGCGCCTCCTTGCCGAGCATGAACAGCAGGACCACGGCGAATTCGTTGAAGATCATGGTCTTCGCGGCGATGCCCAGCGCCGAGGAGACGAGAACGATGAAGAATATGATGAGCTCCAGCGCGCCACGCCTGGAGCGCCGCAAAAGCTCCCAGAGCAGCGCGAAAAACCCGATGCAAAAGAACAGCGTCATGAGGCCGCCGTACTCAAACAACAGCGCGATCCAGCTGTTCTCTATCCCGACGCTGATGCCGAGCGACATCAGCTTCGTATCGACGACTTGCGGGTCCGGACCGATCAGGAGATCGGTGAGGCTGAAGGAATCGAAAAGCTGAACCATGATCAGGCGCGCTTCGGCCGAGCCCTTGTCGTCGATGAAACGTCCGATCAGATCGTCCAGATAGCCGCCCAGGAGCGCATAGGCGCCCATCGAGAGGAGGAGCGGCGCCGCGATAGCGGCGGCGAGCGCACGCCTCATGTCGAAGCGAGCGCCGAAGAGGAGGAAGGCCAGATCCTTCGTCGTATGAGCCGCGATGATCAGCGCCGACATGATGATCGCGGTTCTGCCGCCGAAAGCGGCCATTCCCAGAAGCTGCACGAAGATGAGCGCCGCTCGGGTCGCAGCTCCAAGCGACCTGTCGCCGCCGAAGTAGAGGCAGAGCAGATAAGCGCCCGACGTCGCCGCGTTCAACAGAGGATGGCCGAGCAGCGCCGTCGAACGATAGTCGCCGCTCACATCTTCCCCCGCGACGACATATGGGAACACGCGGAAGTGAAGGAGCAGCTCTGCAACGCCGAGGAGCGCGTTGACGAAGAGCAGAACGTGCAGGAACAGGCGCAACGATCGCTTGACGCTATCAGGGAGCTGGTCGTCGAACAGCAGCGCGGTGGGGCCAATCAAAAAGGTCTCAAAGAGGGGCGTGAAGGGCGCATGGCGCACCAGCGCCGCATAGACCATCAGCTGAAGCCAGAAGAGGGCGAAAAAAGCGAGGCCCGGCATCCGCGCGGCGACCTCGCGCAGAAACAACCAGCGGCGCTTGACGCCGAGAAAGCCGAAGACGAGCGCGAGAACGGCGGCGTAGGTCGCGGGGTGCAGCTTTTGCCAGGCCGCGCCGCCCTCGGCGTCGTATTTGATCCCCGCGAAGCCGAGCGCCAGGGACGACACCGAGAACAGGACGACGATCGAAACGACGAACCAGAAGACGGCCCATCGCTTCAGATCGAAGAAGTCGCGCAGTCCGCTTTCGGCGCCCGTCATGCGGCTCTCGAAGTCTCTTCCCCGCGCGGCGCGCGATCGAAGTCTTGCCGACAATGACTTGTTAACCTTTCGAACCGCTTAACGCCGCGCGTTTCGAGCGCCCCGCCGCGTCGCCAGACGCCGCGATGACCAAGCCCTTCCTAAAACTCGAACCGCCCTCGACGAGGGCCTGCGTCGCCGATTCCGCTCATGCGTCAATTGCAGAGCGGACCCCGAAGCGTCGCGCCGCAACCTCATGCAGCAAGGACGAGAAAGCAATGAAAGACCTCGAATTGTTCATTCCGCTGACCAAGGTCGACGCCGCGAGGCGCCTCGTCTACGGCGTCGTGACCGCGGAGACGCCGGATCGCGGCGACGAGATCTGCGATTACGACACCACCAAGCCCTATTACGAGCGGTGGTCGCAGGACTTTCTGAAGGCCAGCGGCGGCAAGAGCTTCGGCAATTTGCGCGCCATGCACGGCAATGTCGCCGCCGGAAGGCTCGAGGCCATCCGTTTCGACGACGAGGCGAGACAGATCGAGATCTGCGCCAAGGTCGTCGACGACGCCGAGTGGGCGAAGGTCGAAGCCGGAGTCTACACCGGCTTCTCGCAGGGCGGCGCCTATGTCAGACGCTGGCCGGACGAGAGCGATCCGAGGCTCACGCGCTACACGGCGAACCCGATCGAAGTCTCGCTCGTCGACCTGCCAGCGCTTCCCAACGCCACTTTCACGATGATCAAGGCCAATGGCGTCGTCGAGCGCCTGAAGTTCTCAACGCGGGAGACCTCGGCGCTTGTCGAGCAGGTGTGGCGAACCCGCGACGGACGAACGTTCAAGAAGAAGGCCGACGCGCTCGCGCATCAAGCCGTCGCCGCGAACGCAGGTCCGGCGCTTGAGGCGATCGAGCGGATCGAGACCGACCTCGACCGGCGCGCCGCCGATCCCGTCAGGGCTGACACGCTCCTGCGGCTCAAGAAGGCGCTGAAGCAGGACGCTTTCGACGCCGCGCGCGCGGTTCAAGCGATCACGCTCGTTTTCGACGTGCTGCGCAGCGAGATGGCGGAGGGCGAGACGGATGCGGAGCAGATCGCCGCGCTCGAAGAGGCGATCGGGCGGCTACGCGCCTTCATCCTCTCCGAGCTCGGCATGGCGAGCGCGCCAGCGCCCATGCAGCAACGCGCGTCATCGGGCGAGTTCGCCAAGATGCAGGACGCCCTGACGCTCGCCACAGCCGAGCGCGACGCCCACAAGGCCGCGCTGGAAGCGCTGACGCCGCGGCTCGAAAAGCTCGCGGCGAGGATCGAAGAGATCGGACGCCAGCCGGCGCCCGCTCCGGCGCTCACAAACGCACGCACGGCGGAGCGGAGCGGCGAGGCGGCGCCCGAAGATCTCGCTGCAAAGCTCGCCGCGCTGAGCGGCGACGAACGCGCAGCGCTGCTGATCAAGGTCGCGCAAAGCCTGCCGCAGCCGCTGCGCTGAACGAAAATCCGCCGGAGACGGCGCGCCCACGACCGGCCGGAGACGGCGCATCCTTCCGACACCGCAAGGACGAACTCATGAGCATTCAGCAATCCACCAACGAAGTGCTCGACGCCATTCGCAAGTCGCAAACGTTTCCGATCGGCGATCCGCGCCTCGGCGCGCTTCAGAAGAGCACCTTCCAGCAGCCGACAAGCGCGATCTCCGGCCTCAACTTCTACGACCTCGAGCCCGGCGCGAAATTTCTGGCGCCCGTGCTGACGCCGCTGCGCAACGAGACGCCGCGCGTCTCAGGCGTCGGCGGCATCCAGGCCAACTGGCGCGCGATCACCGGCGTCAACACGACGGGCCTGCGGCTCGGGGTGTCGGGCGGCAATCGCGGCGGCGTGCAGGCGATCAGCACCGCCGACTATTATGCGACCTACAAGGGGATCGGCCTCGAGACGAGCGTCGACTTTGAGGCCGAATACGCCGGCATGGGCTTCGACGACGTGCGCGCTCAGGCGGGCCTGCGCGGACTGCAGGCGACGATGCTCGGCGAGGAGGCGCTGATTCTGGGCGGCAACACCTCCAGTCCGCTCGGGCTCACGCCGACGCCGACCCTTGCGGCGAACGCCGGCGGCGGGTCGCTCGCGAGCGGGACGCTCTCGGTCATCTGCGTCGCGCTCTCGCTCGACGGCGTGATCAACGGCTCCATCGCCAATGGAGTCCAGTCGCAGATCACCCGCACCAACGCCGACGGCTCCGTTGACGTCTTCGGCGGCGGCGCGGCCCAAAAGTCCGCCAATGCAACGGTCGCCGTCGCGGGCCCGACCGGCCTCGTCACCGCGAGCGTCGCGCTCGTGCGCGGCGCGCTCGGCTACGCCTGGTTCTGGGGGCCCGCGGGCTCCGAGGTCTTGGGCGCGATCACCACTCTCAACTCGGTCAGCATCACGGGCAACGCTGCGGGAACGCAAACCGCCGCCTCGCTCCCCGCGGCCGACTGGTCGAACAACGCCCTCGTCTTCGACGGGCTCATGACCATCGCGACGAAGAGCGGCTCCAACGCCTATTTCGCCGCGCAGCCGACGGGGACCGCCGGCGTCGGAACGCCCTTGACCGCCGACGGCGCCGGCGGCGTCATCGAAATCGACGCGGCCTTGAAGAGCCTGTGGGACAATTACCGGCTCTCGCCCGACACGATCTGGGTCAACAGCAAGGAGGCGCTCAACGTCTCCAAGAAGATCCTCGCCGGCGGGTCGAGCTCGGCGCAGCGCTTCGTGTTCAACGTCATGCAGGACGCGATCGGCGGCGGCGTCATGGTGCGCACATACCTCAATCGCTTCTCGATGAGCGGCGGATCGACGCTCGACATCCGCGTGCACCCCAACATGCCGGCGGGCGCGATCCTGATGACGTCGCGCTCGATCCCCTACCCGCTCTCGGGCGTCGGCAACGTGTTCCAGATCCGCACGCGCCGCGACTATTACCAGATCGAATGGCCGCTGCGCGCGCGACGCTACGAATATGGCGTCTACGCCGACGAGGTGCTGCAACACTACTTCCCGCCCTCGATGGCGATCATCGCCAATATCGGCAACGGCTGAGCGTCTCTCTCATCGAAGCAGGCGGAACGGCGGCGCGCGTAGCGTCGCCGTTTTGCTTTGACGCGAAGGCGAATTGCGATGACGCGAACTGAACGCGGCGCCGGCCGGCCCTCCTGGTCGCTCTCGGCGCAGAATTACGCCGTCTCATATGGCCAGGCGCAGTTCATGTCCGAGACCGGGACCGCCGCCGCCTCCGGCTGGTTCGGCCCGCTCGCCCCGCTCGCCCCCATCGCGCCCAAGGAAGTCTCGGGCCGCGCCTTCGACTTTCCCTCCGGCTACAACATCGCCGTCAAGCCGCGCGCCTTCGAGCCCGTCACCGTCGAGAACCTGCGCGCGCTCGCCGAGACCTATGACCTGCTGCGCCTCGTCATCGAGACCCGCAAGGACCAGGTCGAGCGCCTGCCCTGGTCGCTGCGCGTCAAGCCGGGCAAGACCGGCCCCGGGCCTGAGCGCCTCGACGAACTCACCGCGTTCTTCGAGCGCCCCGACCGCGAGCATGATTTCTCGCTGTGGCTGCGCATGCTGCTCGAGGACCTGTTCGTCCTCGACGCGCCGACGCTGTGGCGACAGCGCCGCCGCAACGGCGAGCTCTACGCCCTGCACCCGCTCGACGGCGCGACCATCAAGCGCGTCATCGACGACTGGGGCCGCACCCCGCAGCCCTTCGAGCAGGACGGCGAGTTGATCTATCCAGTGGCCTATCAGCAGGTGCTGAAGGGCTATCCGGCGATCGACTACTCTTCGCGCGACATTCTCTACGCGCCGCGCAATCTGCGCACCGGCCGCGTCTACGGGCTCTCGCCGGTCGAGCAGATCGTCATGACGGTCTGCACGGCGCTCAAACGCCAGAC
>DATHCI010000232.1:0-8794 GCA_035319645.1 Methylocystis sp.
GGAGGATGGCGTCGAACTTGCCGCGCCGGCGCATGAGCCCCTCGATGATGCGGATGAGATCGCCGCGCACGGTGCAGCAGATGCAGCCGTTGTTCATTTCGAAAATTTCTTCGTCGGCGCCGACGACGAGGTCGTTGTCGACGCCGATCTCGCCGAACTCGTTGACGATGACGGCGTAGCGGCGACCATGCTGCTCGGTGAGGATGCGATTGAGAAGCGTCGTCTTCCCGGCGCCGAGATAGCCGGTGATGACGGTGACGGGGATCTTGTCGGTCAAAGTGCGCGTCTCCGTTGCGTTAGGGTTCTGGCCACCATCGCGAAGAATTTCCACGAGCTATGGTTCACGACGACTTCATCTGGGGAACCGGAGTTCCCTAATTTTCTCAACGCATCGTTGCTCGATCCATTTGCAAGCGTCGGAATGCGACATTTCATCCTCCGCTCAAAAGGCGCCGCAGAGAATTATCCCATCTTGATAAATATCGTGACTTACCGCGTTCACGTCATGGCGCTTCTCTTCGAAGACCGAGCGCCTGATCGGATAAACCTGGATGGACTCTCCGTCCGCCTCCGCGAGCGGCCACAGCGAGACGGAGTTGAATTTCCCCGGCTCGACATCGTCGGGCAAAATGACGCAGAGGTCCCAGTCGCTGTCGGGACGTTCCTCTCCGCGCGCCCGGCCGCCGAACAGCAGAACGGCCTCGGCGCGCGTGGCGTGGGCGAGCCGTAACGCCGCTACCTGCACGCCGAGATGCAGTCGAAGAGTGGTTTTCGACATTTCCTTCATTGGCCGTCGCCTGAGCCGCCACATCCGCCCCCTGATCCGACAGGCTCAAGGGACGAGCGCGCTCGAAAGCTCTTCTACATTATGCCGCATCATCGCGATATAGTCAGCCGCCGGCCCTCCCGGCGGGGAGAGCGCGTCGGAATAGAGCTCGCCGCCGAGCCTCACGCCGCTGTCGGCGGCGATCGCGCGCGCCAAGCGGGGGTCTACGACATTTTCCAGAAACACCGCGCCGACCTTCTCGCGCTTCGCCGCGTCGACGATACGGGCGATGTCCCTGGCGCTCGCCTCAGCCTCCGTTGAGACGCCCTCAGGCGCGATGAAGGCGATCCCGTAGCGCGCCGCGAAATAGCCGAAGGCGTCATGCGTGGAGACGACCCGGCGCCGCGCCTCGGGGATCCGCGCGATCGAGGCCCTGACCTCGGCGTCGAGCGCATCCAGTCTTTGCAGATAGGCGCCCGCCCGGCGCTCGAAGACGTCTGCGCGAACGGGGTCCGCGGCCTTGAGCGCGTCGCGGATGTTCTCGACATAGCGGCGGGCGTTGGCGACGTCCTGCCAGGCGTGCGGATCGGGCTCGCCCTCGAGCTTGCGCGCCGCGACGCCTTCGCTTGCGACGACGATCCTCGCCTTGGTCTTGGAGGCGGCGATGAGACGGTCGAGCCAGCCCTCGAAGCCGAGCCCGTTGACGAAGACGAGCTTCGCGCGCTGGAGCTTTTTGCTGTCGGCGGGCGTCGGCTCGTAGACATGGGCGTCGCCGTCGGGCCCGACGATGACGGAAATCTCCACGGCCTCGCCGCCGACCTCCCGCACGAAATCGCCAAGGATCGAGAAGGTCGCAACGACGGGCAGCGGCGCCTCAGCGCGCGCCGAGGCGGCGGCGAGCGCCGGCAGAGCGAGCAGGACGGCGCGGCGCGTGAGGCGCATGGCGGTCAACCTTCCAGATGTCGGCGCGGCGTCAGATTGCGGATCAACCCGCCGGCGCGTCCGAGCACGAGCGAGACGAAATAGATCGCGCCCGCAGCGAGGATGATCGCGGGTCCCGCCGGCAGACCGGCGACGAAAGAAAGCGCGAGTCCGATATAGGCCGACAGGGCTCCTAGAACGCCGGCGAGCAGCAACGCCCGGGTCAGGTCCTGCGTCCACAGCCTGGCGGCGGCGGCGGGCAGCATGATGAGCCCCACGGCCATCAGCGTGCCGAGCGCCTGGAAGCCCGCAACGAGATTGAGCACGACGAGCGACAGGAACAGATACTGCGCAAACTCGCCGAACCGGCTCACGCGGCGCAGGAACACGGGGTCGAGCGTGTCGGCCGCGAGCGCGCGGTAGAACAGCGCGAGCGCGGCGAGCGTGATCGTCGCGACGCCGGCGAGCAGATAGAGGGCCGTATCGTCGAGCGCCAGAGCCGAGCCGAACAGCACATGCAGCAGGTCGACATTCGAGCCCTTGAGCGAGACGAGCGCGACGCCGAGCGCGAGCGAAACGAGATAGAAGGCCGCGAGCGAGGCGTCCTCGCGCTGCGCCGAGAAGCGCGCGACGGCGCCCGACGAGAGCGCGACGACGAGGCCGGCCCCGAGCCCGCCCAGGGTCATCGCCGGCAGCGACAGGCCCGCGGCGAGATAGCCGAGCGCGACGCCGGGCAGGATCGCATGCGAGAGCGCGTCGCCGGCGAGCGACATGCGCCGCAGCAGCAGGAAAACTCCGAGCGGCCCGCCCGCGAGCGCCGTCGCCAGCGCGCCAACGAGCGCGCGGCGCATGAACGGATAATCGACGAAGGGCGCGACGAGCGCGTCATAGAGCATCGGCGGGCTCGCTCTCGTCCCTTTGGCAGAAAGCCGCGTCGGCCTGATGCGCCCGCGCCATCGCCCTCGCGGCGGCGAGATTCCCGGGCGTCAGCGCCTTCTCCGTGTCGCCCCAGAAGATCGCCTCGCGCGCGAGCAGCAGCGTCTTCGGAAAAGCGCGGCGAACGAGATCAAGCTCATGCAGCGCGGCGACGACGGTGCGCCCCTCCGCACGCCAGGCGGCGACGAGCGCGAGCAGATCGTCGGTCGTCGCGGCGTCGATCGCGCCGAAGGGCTCGTCGAGCAGAATGACGCCGCCGTCCTCGACCATGAGCCGCGCGAACAGCGCGCGCTGCAGCTGCCCGCCGGAGAGCTCGCCGATGACGCGCGTCTCGAAGCCCTCGAGTCCGACCGCGGCGACGGCGTTCGCCACGCGGTCGCTCTCGGCCTGGTCGATGCGGCCAAAAATCCCCTTGCGACGCAGCGCGCCGAGCGCGACGAAATCCGCGACGCTGATCGGGAAGGCGCGATCGAGCTGCGCCGCCTGCGGCAGATAGGCGAAATCGCGCGCCGCGGCGCCGCCGCGCCCGATGCGGCCGCCCATCGGCGCGATCAATCCCGCGAGCCCGTTGAGCAGCGTGGACTTGCCGCCGCCATTGGGGCCGCAGACGGCCAGAAGCTCGCCTGCCGCGATGACGCCCGAGAGGTGATGGACGGCGGGCCGGCGGTCGTAGCCGAGCGTCACGTTCTCGAGCGCAATCGCGGCGACGCCCGGCCCGGTCACCGCAGCGCCCAATAGACGCCGCCCCATAGCGCCGCGACCACGAGGGACACGAAGGCCAGCCGCTCGGCGGCCGAGAGACGCAAAGCGGAGGTTGGCGCCGGCGACGCGGCGGCCGGCGCGATCTTGTCCTGTGAGGCGGCGGAAACGTCGGACATTCGAATGTTATATTGTAACACCTCGCAGCGAGGCAAGGTTATTTTTCCGCCCCGCCGGCTCGGCGCTTGCATCTCGGGCGACGTTGCGGCAATGAGTGCGGCGCATAGGAGTGTAGCTCAATCGGCTAGAGCACCGGTCTCCAAAACCGGGGGTTGGGGGTTCGAGTCCCTCCACTCCTGCCAGTGAAAACAAATGGTTACAGACGAAAATCAACCGTTATCGAAGCCGCGGAGTTTTCCAGGATAACGCTCGGGGTAACACTTGGAGCAAACGGGAGCGCTGCGCTCCGATCGCCCCGCCCTTCGATCGTCCAGCCATTGAGCCCCACTCCCGGCTCTTGCATGCCGAGCCTATGGCGCTACGCTGGCGACGCAGGGCGATCCGCCGCAATGGGGCTCCCGATATGGGCTGGCGCGGGCAAGAGAGCCGAGGCGAGGCAATGCGCCGCGAGCGGCAAGGTGGCAGTGAGCCCTGAGCTGCGCTTTCAGCAAGCATCCCGGATCGGCCGACGCGAGAACCATTTTCGGACCGGACTTTTGACACGCCAAAGCCCTTTAAAATCAGCGGCGTGAGTTTGCACCAAAATGCTTGAATTTTGACCAAACACCATTCGCTCGCGTCAAACGTTCGCCATAAAATACACACAATTCTTTTAATACCCTCACTTCCAACCTCGTCCCTCCCGATTCCGGAGAGAACAAACGGTCGCAGGATCGGCCGGATTAGTGGTCGCGGTTGGCGTAATATTTTGGCTCTTTGTTCCGGGCGGAGCCTTATCCATATACATGATAGAACTTGGACCAGAATCGAGCTTCAAATTCCTCCGAGACTTAATCCTTTACTTTTGGCTACTGCTTTTCGGGGGCGTGCTTTTTTCGTTGCAGACCGTGGATATTTTAGTTTTCGTCTTTAACTTTTAAGGTAAAAGCGGCTTTCCCGTTGTTTTCCGGACGACTCCGCGCGCGTCGAAATTCTTGATTAATGTAACGCATCAACGGCTCAAACAGGTCATGCGTTCGGGTTGCACTACCTACCGAGCATTCCTAGTGTTCGGCAACAAAGTAGCTGTGCTAACGCCACCGCGCACCGCGACGAGCTATTCATGCAATGGGGATGACCATGTTCGATAGGTTTATGACTGCGCTTGTTTTCCTTGTCGCAGGCACATACATTTGGCTCGTTTATTTCGCTCAATCAACTTGTTCGATAATTCCAAACTTCGGAAACAAATGTTCTGGCCCGGAAGGCGACATCTGGATGCTTCCATTCTTTGTAGCTCCAGTGTGTCTGCCGATCGTAGCGCTAGCCATGTTTCTAGCTGTCAGGTCACTTTGGCGTCACATGCGTAAGTCTTGATGGGTGGACGGCCCCCGCCACGCCGCCCTTGCGCGTTCCGTAATTGCCGCTTCCGCGAATCAACGCCAGCGGTGGCGGGGAGTCTGACTGGACTCCATGCGCCCACGCGCGAGCGAGAATTTTCGCGGCGCGCGCCAGGACCCGAAAGACCTCCGACTCACAGCGTCTTCAGAAAATTGACGAGGTCGGTCTTCTGTTGTCCCGTCAAATTTAGCGACCGAGATTGATTGTAGAAGCTCACCACATCCTCCAGAGTGGCCGCGGAGCCGTTGCTGAAATAGGGCGCGCGCGCAGCCAGCCCCCGCAGAGAGTGGACTTTGAATGCGCCGATGTCTCCACACTGCCCCGAGATCATGGCTCGACCGAGATCCGTGACCTGAGTAGACACTCCGGTCGCCTTGCACTTGACGGTGAAGACGGGCAAGCCTGAAAGGTCCAGCGCCGGAGCGCCCGGGAAGGCGACGCCGGTGTCGATGAAACCTCCGCCAAAACTATCGCCGGCGCCTACGACCGTGTGACAGCCAACACTGCATCCGTTGAAAATCGCCTCGCCGCGCGCGACCGACAGCCGAGCCTGCGTCACAGCGTCCGTTCCCGTCAGATTCGCCCAGGAATCATAAAGGTCGAAGGTCACGACGCCGCCGCCCTCCTGCTCGAATATCTGCTTCGACAGCACGCGCGGACCGCCTGTCGCGGACAGCGCGGTCAGAGACTGCGCGTCGGCGTCGTAGTCCTGCGCCGTGTAAATGCCGGACTCGAAGTCGACGATCTGCTTGAGTTGCGCGTCCGTGGGCGCGGTCTTGGCCTGCTCGTGGCCGAGAGCCGCGCTGATCGCTTGGGATTTGAGGTCGGGCACGCGCCCGTCCCATAGGTAGTCGACGAGGAAGAGCGTGTTGGTCGCCGGAAGCGGGCGCCGATAGAAGGAGTATATTCCCTTCAGGCCAATGGACGCGTTGTTCGAGCAATTGTATGGATCGTCCACTTTCGTTATCTCGAACTGCGCGTTCGCCGGCAGCGGCAGCCCGATCCGGATGAGACCCTTGCTCAAGAGAAGCTCATAAGCCGTTTTCTTTTCCGCAAGGGTCGAGACCTTGTCGCTTGGACAAGTGGCGCCATCGAACAGGCTGAAGATCGGGTCCGTCCCCGAGGTGGCTGTGAAGCGGGACTGAACGGACGCCGCGCTGAGGCCCCATGCGTTCTGAGGCTGATGACAGGTGAAGCAGCTGCGTCCGTTCGTCCCCAGGACCTGGAAGAACGCGTTGAACGCCGTGGTTGTGGGGCCGCCCGGCTGGTAGGTGGCGATCTTGCCGCTGGGGTCGGCGAATTCTTCGAACGTCGGGATGATGCTCGGCGGCGTCTGAGCCGACGCCGCCTGCAAGGAGAGACATAGGGCGAAAACGAGGGCGAGGCCCGCGACGGGAAACCCGGGCGTCTTGGCGATGGACATTTGCTTTCTCCTAAAAGGAGTGTGGACAAAGAAGGCGGAGATTTCCCGGCGCGGTCATGGTCACGACGAGCACGCGCTCCCGGTGACGAAGCCCGTGTCCGTCAGCTTGAACACCGTGCCGTTGTTGGTCGGCCCGCCGAATTGGGTCACGCCGTAGATATTGCCCGCGCTGTCGGCGGTCAGGGGGTCCTCGAGGGGGTTAGCCCCGTCCTTGCCGCCCTTAAAGGAGTACAGCACGGAAAAGGCGCCGTTCGGCAAGATCTTGAACACGACGCCGAGGCCGTGCGCGCCACCGTCTGCGGCCGTGCCATAGAGATTGCCCTTGCAGTCGGCGATCAAGGAGCTCCCGGGGAAACCCCCGTCGCTGCCGCCCGTGAAGGTGTGCAGCGTCGTGAGGAGCCCTCCCGGCGAGAGCTTCCAAACCGTGCCGCATCCCGCAGTGAGGGCGCCGTTGACGCAATCCTGATCATTGCCGCCCGCGTCGGTCGTGCCGTAGAGATTGCCCTGCGCGTCGATGAGCGGGCCCGCCAAAGGAGCAGCCCCATCCGTCAAGCCCGTGAACGTGTACAACACCTTTTCGGTCCAGCTGGTCGCCGAGCCGGAGGGCGGGGTGAGCTCAAACACGACGCCACAACCTGGATAAAATCCTCCCGCCGGGCAATGCGTGTCCAACCCGCCTTGGGCGGTCGTGCCATAGAGATTGCCCTTGGCGTCAAAGACCAAGTTGGCATTGGGACCGTTTCCGTCTCGAGTCTGCTCGAACGTATAAAGCACGGAATAGGCGCCGTCCCGTGCGACCTTGAACACCACACCGCATCCTGCAAAATCGAATTGTGATTGGGGTGCGCATACCTTGGCCTTGATGGCGCCGCCAAAAGTCGTCGCGCCGTAAAGATTGCCTTCCTTGTCGGCGACGAGCGCGCCCTCTGAGGGATCACCGCCGTCGCTGCCGCCCGTGAAGGAGTGCAACAGCGAGAATGTCCATTTGGTCGCCGAGCCGGAAGGCGGCTCAAGCTTGAACACCACGCCGCATCCGCTGCCGCCGCAACCCGTTCCGCCGCCCACTTGCGCTACGCCAAAGAGGTTGCCGTCCTTGTCGATAATCAAGGTGCTACTGGGATTACCGCCGTCGTGGTCGCCACCCACGAACTCGTGCAGCACCGTCTCGGTCCCGTCGGGCGCGACCCGGAACACCACGCCGCATCCGCCGCCGCCGCAGCCCGTCCCCCCGCCCAATTGGGTTGTGCCGTAGATATTGCCATTGCCGCCTATGGTGGGGCCGCCGCCGTAGGGACCCACCCCGTCGTTGCCGCCCTTGAAGGCATAGAGCACCGTCTCTTTTGGAGCGGCCCAGGCGCCGCCGCCCGTCGCCGAAGCCAGGGCGATCGCCGAAGCCAGCGGGACCAGAGCCTTTCGGGTGAAGCCGTATGATCTCATGTCGATTTCCTCCTCTTTTCTTTATTTGCGACCAATCGGACCGTGCTCGCTTATTGCATTGCCTGCGACTAAGACGTGCGACGCCGGCAAAAAGCGACACTTTTCGTGGAATTTTTTCGGCCCATCGCGCCTGAGGCAAGGTAGCCGGCGCGAACGCACGGGGATTTTGCGACGGGGCGCGGGGCTCCCGTTGCAGCGAGCGTGTCGGCGCGGCCGGCTCTCGACCGGCGGCGCCTTTTAGACGATGGAGATCGGCGGTCCGCGCGGCGCCGAAGACGACAACTCCGAAGCTTTGGGCAAAGCGTCGACTGAAAGGAAAGGAGCGAACGGGAAGCCGCCCTCCGGCGGCGTGAAGATCAAGCTGGAAAGCGAAGGGAATGTGACGTCGACGACGCCGCCGTGGAGCAACGCGCAGCAGAAGCCTTCGCGATGATGGTCGGGAGAAGCCGGTCTCCCTTGGGACGGCGAGGCGGCGTCCGCCGTCTGCGCTTGCGCGCAGCTCCATCCGTGCAGCACACCGGTTCCGGGCGCAGACGCGGAGAGGCTGACGAGAAGGAGGGAGAGGACGCAAGCCGCCGCCGTCGCCAGGACGACGAAGCGATATTGCTCACTCCGGGCACGCCATCTACGCATACTCCCCCCAGAGTTGCAGATAATGCACGCTTTCCGATGGCGGTCAAGAGAGTGCAACGCTTCGTTAACGCTCGCCCGGCCCGACGCCGCCTTCCTGCGGATAGATGCGCTCCCGACAGGCGTCCGCCTCGTCAAATACGCTGCGCCTTTTCACGCGCGCAGGACAGCACGTGCCCCGCTCAATCGCGTTTGAAGGCCACGCGCTCGGGAGCGCCTCCCAGGGAAGGGTCGAAAATGGCGCTTCCATGCCATTCGATATTCGCGCCATGCGCCGCCTTGCCGAGTGCGCCGCCGCCCGCGGCGAGGCTCTCGGCGATGACCTCGACGCCATCGCCGGGACAAGCGTCGAGAGGGGTGTTGAACTCGACGCGCAATTCACTTGCGCCATCTCCGACGCCAGAACTCGAATATCCAAGAAA
>DATHCI010000233.1:0-3146 GCA_035319645.1 Methylocystis sp.
CGCGCGCCGCAGATCGTCGCGCAGGCCTTGGCCGCGGGCCGGGCGAGCCATTTTCCCAAAAAACGCCGGGCGCCGAGGTCGCCCGATCGGCAGGCCTCGATCGCGCGGCGGCGAACGCTCGCGGCGTCCGGCCCCATGCCGCCGCAGCTCGCGGCGCGGTTCACGACGGGGGAGCTTGCGGCGCTGCGGATCGTCGCCGACGCCGTGCGCGACCGTGGGGCTTGCATGATGACGATGGGCGAGATCGCGGCGCGGGCCGGCGTTTGCGTGACGACGGCGCGCAACGCCTTGCGGCTCGCGGCGGGCGACGGGCTGCTGACGATCCAGGAGAGGAGGCGCGATCGGCGCCCGAACCTGCCCAATGTCGTGCGCATCGTCTCGCGCGAATGGCGGAGCTGGATCGAACGCGGCCGGCGCCTGAATTCGCCGACCCCCGCAGCTGAGAGGGGAGGGTGCAAAAAAACAGGGTCCACGGATATTGCTTCTTTCAGAAGCATACGCGGAGACCGCGCTTTGCGCGGTCAACATCCCCCTAAAGTTGCTCGCAAGACGCCTAAAGGCGCTTTGCGAGCAACTTAAAAGACCGCGGCTTCGCCGCGGAAGGGCTACCGAGGGGTAACAGGTGCGGCGACCGTCCGGATTAACGAACGGCGTGTGGGCGGCTGCGCCATTTCGGATTTCTGGGAATTCCCTGGCGCCGCCACGAGGCCAACCGGAATGGCTCTCGACGGGCGGCTCTTGATAGTGTTTAATCCTATCGAGCCTTATGGAGGGTCCGATGCGAAGCACCCAGCAACTCAGCGTGACGCTGCCGATCGAGATGGCGCAAATGGTCAAGGCCAAGGTATCGTCTGGCGATTACGCGAGCGAAAGCGAGGTCATTCGCGACGGGCTGCGCGCCTTGCTGGCGCGCGACCGCGCGGTCGAGGATTGGCTGCGGCAAGAGGTGGTCCCGGCCTATGACCGGATGAAAGCCGATCCGTCGCGCGGGCGTTCCGCCGCCGAGGTCCGCGCCGCGCTCGCAGCCGAGCACGAACAGGCGACCAAGGCTCCTTGATGGAGTCCTACCGCGTCATTTTCTCGCCGGAAGCCGAGGCGCAGCTCGTCGCCATCTACCGCTGGATTTCCGAGAAGGCGTCACCGACGATCGCCGACCGCTTTACGGCGGCGATCGTCGATTACTGCGAGAAGCTCGAACAATTCCCGGAGCGCGGGACTCGGCGGGACGATTTGCGGCCGGGGCTCCGGACGATCGGCTTTCGGCGTCGCGTCACGATCGCGTTTGCGGTCGAAGCCGACGCCGTGACGATCATCGGCGTTTTTTACGGCGGGCAGGATTTTGAAGCCGCGTTCCAGATTGATGAGGCGTGACGCGGGAAGCGAATCCGCCATTGCATGAACCGTCCGAGCCGGGCGCTCAAATCTCTGCGCTATCCGGCCTGACCGCGAACGAGCCATAGCCTGAGCTTTTCGGGCTCATGAAGTCTTTCTTTGGCTCAGTTTGCGGCTCAGGGTTTTTGACAGGCTCAGTCGGGGGAGCTTCGCTCTTGGCCACGAAGGGCGAGGGCATCGGAGGAACTTCTCTCTTCGCGGCGACCGGGGCCGGGGCAAGGGTGGGGGCTTGCGCCTCGACCTTGGCGGGCTCAGGCGGAGCTTCCTTCCTTACGCTCTTCTCGAAGAGCTTCTTGTCGTGGTCGCGGGCGAGGCCGGCGATCAAGCGCGTGACGAGCGCGGAGACTTCCTTATCCGACTTTGAGAGGTCGAGCAGCGCGCCGCCGAGCACGATTTTTCTCCGCGTGTCCTTCTTTCTTTCCTCTGCGGATTCGCGGGCTTTGATGGCGTCAAGAGCGGCCTTGGCCTGTTCGAATTTTCGCTGAGCCTTTTCGAGTGCTGATTCCTTCATATGTTCCATATCCACAGTGCGGCCTCGATCGAGGCGGTTGAACGAGAACGGGCGATTGCTGAGAAGTCCAGCTTTGAACCTCTATCGGCGCTTTATCATTTCGGCTTGACCTTGGGCAACCCAGCAGCTAGACCCGAACGGAGTGAAGGGCGCACTTATGCAAAAGCTTTGCTTTTGCGCGCCGCTATCGCGGCGAAGTGCGGCAGGGGCAAGCCCCTGCACCCCAAGCGGGCAAGCCCGCTCTGGGGGACCCGTCCCCCAACCCCGGCCAGCGTCAAGCCGCTGGACCACGTTTGCGCTGCTTAAGGCGCAGCGCCAAGGGGCTAGCCCCTTGAACCCCACAGCGGCGCTCTTGCGCGCCGCTCGGGGCTTGCCCCCGGTCCCCCAGCGTCCGGCCTTGGCCGGAACGCTTTCGGGGCCGCGGCCCCAAACCCCGCCCAGCGTTACGCCGCTGGACCACTTTTTGTTGCGCGCATCGAGCCCTTGGCATGGCGATCTATCACCTGAGGGTCAAACCCGTCGCCCGCTCGGCCGGGCGCAGCGCGACGGCGGCCTCGGCGTATCGCGCGGGCGTCGCTATCTCGTGCGAGCGCGAGGGGCGGCTGCACGACTACACGCGCAAGCAGGGGATCGCCCACACGGAGATCATCGTTCCGCCGGACGCGGCTTGGGCGTCCGATCGCTCGGCGCTGTGGAACGCCGCGGAGCGGGCCGAGAAGCGGATCAATTCGACGGTGGCGCGCGAATATGAATTGGCCTTGCCGGCGGAGCTGTCGGCCCGGGCGCGGGTCGAGCTCGTCCGCGCTTTTGGGGAAGCGCTTCGCGACCGCTACGGCGTCGCCGTCGACATCGCCATTCACGCGCCGCACCGCGAAGGCGATCAGCGCAACTGGCACGCCCATGTGCTGACGACGACGCGCAAGGCCGAGGCGGAGGGGCTCGGGGCGAAGACGCGCATTCTGGACGACCAGAAAACCGGACCCGCGCAGGTCAAGGAGCTGCGGGCGGTCTGGGCGGAGCTTTCGAATCGCCACCTCGAGCAGGAGGGGCGAGACGAGCGGGTGGACCACCGCTCGCTCGAGGCGATGCGCGAGGCGCATCGCGCGGGCGATGCACGCAACTGGCACGCCCATGTGCTGACCACAACGCGCACGGTCGAAGCCGAGGGGCTCGGGCCAAAGACGCGCGTGCTCGACGATCGCAAGACGGGGCCGGCGGAGGTCACGGAGCTCAGGGCGCGATG
>DATHCI010000234.1:0-3878 GCA_035319645.1 Methylocystis sp.
CGCGATGATGATGTCGCACATCATCGCGAGCTCGCAGCCGCCGCCGAGCGCGAAGCCGGCCACTGCCGCGACGATGGGCTTGCGCGCGCGCGCCACCGCGTCCCAGCGCCCGAGGAAGTCGTCGAGCAGGGCGCTGGCGAAATCCCTGTCGCGCATCTCCTTGATGTCGGCGCCGGCCGCGAAGGCCTTCTCGCCGCCCGTCAGCACCACGCAGCCTATGTTCTCATCGGCTTCGAAGCCCGCGAGCGCCGCATCGAGCTCGCCGATGAGCCTGGCGTTGAGCGCATTGAGCGCCTCTGGCCGATGGAGGCGCACGAGCGCGACTCTTCCCTGCGTCTCGACGCGGATCGTCTCGAAGCTCATGCCGCCTCATCCTTTATCCACTCACGCGCCGTCTCGTCCGGCGCGAGGGCTTCACGAGTGAACCCAGCTCCCCGGATGCCATTTCCAGGCGCCGACTTCCCACGCCCAATAGCCCTGCACCCAGATATCCTCGGGAGCGGGCTTCGGCGGCTTCTGCTCCGCGACAACGGGCGGCATGGGCGGAACGGAGCCCGCGTAATAGTGGCCCTTCACCCAGACCCAGTCGCCCTTGCGCCACACGTAATGTCCGGGCACCCAGGACACGGTGGGCGAAAACATCTCCGGAACGGTCTCGGGGACCGGCTTTGGCATCGGCTTTTCGACCGCGGCCGTCGACGCCGGCTTGTCGCCGCCGGGCTTCGCCGCAGCATCGGCGGCGCCGGGCTTCGCGGGCGTATCGGGGGCTCCGGCCTGCGAGGGCTGCTGGTTTGCTCCCGGCTTCACAGGCGTGTCGGCGACGCCGCCCGGCGTGGGCTTGTCGGCGCCCGGCTTTGCTGGTTTTGCAACGACTCCGCCCGGAATGGCGGGCTTGTCGGCGCCGGGCTTCCCGGGTTTTCCGGTGACGGTCCCCTGCGCAGGCTTGTCCACGACGGCCTGCGCGCTCGCCGGATTCGGGCCTAAAGCGGCGAAAGCCGCCGCAGCGAATAAAGGCGCGAGCGACTTTTTCGATTGCGTCATCTGGCTATACTCCCACGCGCGAGCGGTCACTGCCCGCCCCGCTTGCACTGCTTGACGAAGGCCTTGAGATCCGGGCCCCCGAGCCCCTGATCCTTGCCCTGCTTGCGGCATGCCCGTGCGGCGGCGAGGTCGGGCCGCGCTTTCGCAAAGCACGCTTCTATAGACGCCTTGAGCTCCTGGCCTTTCAGACCCTGCACGCGGCCTTCCTCGCGACAGTGGGCGCGAAGCTCCTTGGCTTTCATTTGGGAGGGATCCGGCGCCAGGCTCTGGGCGTCCGGAGGCGCGGGGCTCGTCGCTTGCGCGAGCGCGACCGACCCGCCAATGCCGGCCACGAACGCCAATGCAGTCAACAGCCTCATCCCATCCTCCCGACCTCGCAACCGAACCGAAGACAAAGCGTCCGCGATGCGGTCTGAAGGCCTTCTCCCGAGCATTCTTTCGAAATTCTGTCAACAACGGGGCGGCGGCTTTTGCTGTGCGAAAGGCCGGGCGGGGTTCCGCTCGCGCCTGTGATCCCCCATAATGCCAAGACCAATGCAGGGGCCCGAATGCGCTTCGCCTTTCTTCACGCCGCCGATCTCCATATCGACAGCCCGCTCGCCGGTCTCTGCGGCAAAAACGACGCTGTCGCGGCGCGCTTCGCCGAAGCCGGCCGTCGCGCAGTCGCCGCGCTGATCGACGAGGCCATCGCCGCGCAAGCGGCGTTTCTCGCCATCAGCGGCGACATTTTCGACGGCGATTGGCGCGACGTGTCGACCGGCCTCTTCTTCGTGCGCGAGCTCGCGCGACTCGAGCGCGAAAACATTCCCGTTTATCTCGTCAGAGGAAATCACGACTTCGACAGCCCGTTGGCGAAGTCGCTGCCCTATCCGGCGAATGTGCGCGTGTTTGCGTCCCGCCAGGCGCAGAGCTTCGAGATCGATCGGCTTCGCGTCGCTCTGCACGGGCGCAGCTTCAACGCGCGGCTGGTCGACGGCGGCTTCGTGGCCTCCTATCCGCCGCGGCGCGAGGGGTGGTTCAACGTCGGCCTGTTGCACACGGCGCTCGACGGCTCGCGCGGCCATGCGTCCTACGCCCCTTGCAGCGTCGAAGATCTCAAGCGCTTCGGCTATGATTATTGGGCGCTGGGCCATGTTCACGCGGCGGAGCGCGTCTGCGCCGATCCTCACATCGTCTATCCCGGCAACCTGCAAGGCCGCAGCGTGCGCGAGGACGGGCCCAAAGGCGCGATGCGCGTCGTCGTTTCCGACGGTCGCGTCGAGTCGATCCAGCATGTCGCGCTCGACGTCGCGCGCTGGGTCGACGCGCGCCTCGACATCTCGCGTTGCGAGGACGAAGCGGACGCCTTGACGGCGATCGAGTCGCGGCTTCGACAGGAGCACGCCAAGGCGGAAGGGCGCGCGCTGGCGCTGCGTCTCACGCTCGAGGGCGCGACGCCAGCGCACGAGCGGCTCGTGGCGCGCCGCGAGTCGCTGGAAGCCGACGCGCGCGCGATTGCTTGCAGGTTCGGCGAGGACTTCTGGGTCGAGCGCCTCAAGATCGAGACCCGCGCGCCGCAAGCGCGCGAGGCCGCTCTGGCGACCGCGGACGCGCTCGACGTCGAGGCGCTGATCGGCGAGGCCGCCGACGCGGACTTCGCGTTTGCGACTGCTGCGCTCATCGACGAGGTCGCAGCGGAACTGCCGCCGGCGCTGCGCGACGAATTTCGGCGCGAAGCGAATGCCGCCGCGCTGGCGGTCGAGGCCCGCGATTTGTTGCTGGGCGAGATCGCGCTGAGGACGGGCGGCGCATGAGGCTGCTGTCGCTGCGGCTCGAACGCTATGGCGCATTCACGGATCGCACGCTCGCGTTTCGCGAGGGCGCTTTGCTTCACGTTGTGCTCGGGCCGAACGAGGCCGGCAAAACCTCTGCGCTCTGCGCCATCGGCGACCTTCTGTTCGGTTTTTCGCACGAGACGAGATCCGCCTTTCGTCACAAGCAGTCGCAGCTGCGCATCGGCGCCAGCCTGCGGCTGGACGATGGCTCGATCCTCGAGGTTCGGCGGCGCAAAGGCCGGGCGAACACGCTGCTCGACCAGAACGACGGCCCCCTGGCGCATGATCCGCTCACGCCGCTGCTCGGCGGCGTCGCGCGAAAAACTTTCGACCTCGAATTCGGATTGACGGGAGAGAAGCTGCGCGAGGGCGGCGAGGAGCTATTGAGGTCGGGCGGACGCCTCGCCGAGACTTTGGCCGCGGCCTCGACGAGGCTCCAGGCGCTGTCGCAGCTTCGTGCCGCGCTCGCCGCCGAGGCGGACGAGATCTTCAGCGCCCGCCGCGTGCGGAGCAAGCCGTTTTACGTCGCCTACGACCGTTATCAGGACGCCGAAAAGGAGCTGCGCGACAGAGTCGTCACCCTCGACGCGCTTCGTTCGGCCGAGACGGCCGTCAAGGACGCGCAGGATCGCCGCGACGCCTTGACGTCCGCGCAAGACCAGAACGGCCTGGAGCTCGCGCGCCGCGAGCGCGCGCTACGCACGCGGGCGAAATTGCAGCGCATTGCGCTGTTGCGGTCGGATCTCGCCGACCACGCCGCTCTGCCGCATGTCGAGGCGAACGCTTCGACGCGCTGGCGGACGGCGCTGCAGGAACTCGGGCGCGTTGAAGAAGCGCTCAAGGAGCAGCAAACGGAGCAGGCGGCCGAGCAGGAGGCGATCGCCGGTCTCGAAGTCGATGAACGGCTGCTGGAGCTTGGCGAAAAGATCGGCGCGCTGCGTGAGGCCGTGGGCGCTGTGCGAGAGGCGGAGAAGGATTTGCCGAGCCGTCGCGCCGAGGCGCGCGAGGCGCAGGACAATCTCG
>DATHCI010000235.1:0-33785 GCA_035319645.1 Methylocystis sp.
GAGGCCTTGGTCTACCTGTCCGAGCAGCAGCGCGCCGGCGTTCGAAGTGATGTCGCCGCCATCGAAACCGGCCACCACGGCGCGCCGTTCAACGGCTTTAAACGCGAACAGCTTCGGGCTACACTCTGTCGGCATCGGGGAACTCCCTTGAATCTGATCAAGTCTTTGTCGCAAAAATGCTTTCTCAGATTCTCGGCCCCGATGCACCCCTCATGTTTGAGAAATTCAGGCTAAGGCGCAGCGTGAGTTCCGTCGCCATCGAACAAAAGCGGGCATTCGCCCAGGACTGCTTCAACCGCGGCAATCTGGCTGCAGCGGATGTGGTCTGTCGCGAGGTCCTCGACGATGCTCCGGCCGATGCCGCCTCATTGCGCCTGCTGGCGTCGATCGCCGCCACAGTCGGGATGCGCGACCATGCCGCGCGACATCTTGCTGACGCTTTGTCCGCCGATCCCACCCATGCGGCTGCTCAAGCCGGTCTGAGCGCGTTGCGCGCGAGCGCGCCCGTCGTTCCGTCGCAAGCAACGGCTCCGAGATATCTCGTCATAAAGAGCTGGGGATTCGGCTTCTGGTCCGACGTCTCGCAGGTCCTGGGCGCGCTGCTGCTGGCCGAGGCGACTGGACGCGTTCCGCTGGTTCATTGGGGCCGCAACAGCCTGTTCGGAGACGGCTCGGCGCGCGACGCCTTCCGCAACTATTTCGAGCCGGTCTCGAACCTGACGCTCGAGGACGTCGCCAAGCCGCCCGACGCCAGCTGCTTTCCTCCAAAATGGAATCGCGAGAACCTGCTCGAGGAGAACCTCAACAAGTGGCGGGGCGCCTACTCGCGCGGGGCGGCGCTTTACTTCTTGTCGCGACCGGAGCAGATCGCCGTGTTCGATTTTTTTGCCGGCGTCATCGATGTCGCGCCCTGGCTTGCGACGGATCATCCGATGCACGGCAAGCCTCTCATCGACTCATATCGCTACCTCATTCAGAAATATCTGAAGCCGCGTCAGCCGATCCTCGACGCGTGCGAATCCTTTTTCCAGGCCCGCCTTGCGGGCGCCCCTTTCGTGGCCGTGCACATGCGCGGGTCCGACAAGACGCTCGAAGACGCCGAGCTGGAGAGGACCAACCAGTCCATTCTTCAAGCCTTGAGTTCCGTCGAGGCCGGCTGGAAGATTTTTTTGTTGAGCGACGATGAGAACTGGGTGGGTCGGGTCAAAGAGGCCTATGGCGACCGCGTGGTGACGACGGAAAGCCGCCGCGCCGCGGGGAAAACTGGCGTGCACTATCTGAAGCTCGACGATCCCGTCCGGCTCGGCCGCGAGGTCATGACGGACGTATATGTAGCCGCGCGCGCCGACAAGTTCTTCGGCAACGGCCGATCGAACGTCGCCGCATTTGTGCAGCTGCTAAAAAATTGGAATCCGGGCGACTGCGTTCTGGTTTCGCCGTCGCTGCTGATGGGGCGTAATCTTTTCATCCACCTGGCGCCCGATCGATGAACCGCTCTTCCGCCGAGCGCCGATCATCGACCGTGCGCGCCCTGCGCTCATCGAAGCAGCGCAGGCGCCGCTGAAGCAGGCCCACGCCGCCTAGGCTCGCGATTGCGCCTGTGCGTCCTCGCGCGGTATGAGTCCGGAGTTCCTTTTTTTAACGCCCGAGCGTCCCAGACCGAGCATGTCCTTTGACGTCACACTCGACCGTCGCATCCTCGACGACCTCGCCGACATCGCGCTCGATGCGGCCAGGCGCGCCGGCGCGTCATACGCCGATATAAGGCTCGGCGAGACGCGCCGAGAGCATGCTCTCGCGCGTGACGATCGGTTGGAGCGCTTCGACGAGAGTCGCCGCTGTGGTTTCGGTCTGCGCGTGCTTGTCGACGGCGCGTGGGGCTTTTGCGGCGACGTGCGGCTTGCGCGCGCGGCGATCCTCGCCGCCCTCGAGCGCGCCTGCGACAGCGCCCGCGCCGCGCGCCGCGTGCAGGCGGCGCCAGTCGGCATCGAGCGTCTTGTCGCGCGCGAGGCCACCTGGCGCATGCCGATGGTGATCGACCCCTTCGAGATCTCGGCCGCGGCAAAGGCCGATCTGCTGCTCACCGTAACGTCGGCCGCGCGCGCCGGGGGCGCGGACTTTTGCGAGGCGACGCTCGACTGCGAGCGCGAAGAGCGGCTGTTCGCCAATTCCCACGGCGCGCGGCTTCTGCAGTCGCGCACGCGCGTCACGCCGTTTTTCGAGGCGACGGCGGTCGACCGCGCCTCCGGCAGGTTCGCCGCGCGCGAGAGCCTTGTTCCTGCGCGCGGCGCGGGCTGGGAATATGTCGCGGCCTGCGGGCTCGTCGAAGAGGCGCGGCGGGCCGGCGGGGAGGCGCGCCGCAAGCTCGCCGCCAAGCCTGTGACGCCCGGCGTCATGGACGTGGTGATCGATCCGACCAATCTCTGGCTCACGATCCACGAGACCGTGGGCCACTCGACTGAGCTCGACCGCGTGCTCGGCTGGGAGGCGAACTTTGCCGGCGGCTCCTTTGTGAAGCCCGCGATGCGGAACCATCTGCGCTTCGGCTCCGAACTCATGACGATCCGCGCCGAGCGCTCGCGCGAAGGCGGGTTGGCGACGATCGGCTTCGATGACGACGGCGCGCCGGCCGAGGCCGCGGAGTTTTTCATCGTCGAGAAGGGCGTGTTCAAGAGCTTTCAGATGGCGATGGGCCAGGCGCATCACATCGGCGCGCCGGGCTCCAATGGCTGCGCCTATGCGGATGATCCGACCGCGCTGCCGATCCAGCGCATGCCGAACATTTCGCTGGAGCCTGGGTCGGCGACCTGCGCGCTGGACGACCTCATCGCCGGGATCGACCGCGGTCTTTACGTCGTCGGCGCGGGAAGCTGGAGCATCGACCAGCAGCGCGATAATTTTCAGTTCGGCGGCCAGCTCTTCTATGAGATTTGCAACGGACGGCTCGGCGACATGGTTCAGGGCGCGGCCTATCAGGGGCGCACGCTCTCCTTCTGGAACGCGCTCGACGGGCTCGGCGACGCCAGCACGTTCAAGCTTTGCGGCACGCCCTACTGCGGCAAGGCCGAGCCCATCCAGATCGCGCCGGTTTCGCATGGCGCGCCGCTCGCGCGCTTTCGCGGCGTGACTGTAATCGCCACCGACGCCGAGAGAGCCTGAATGTTTCTCTCTGCGGAAGAAGCGAAGGCGCTGACCGACAAGCTGCTCGCGCGCTCCGAGGCCGACGGCTGCGAGATCCTGCTCCGCGGCGGCGAGGAGCAGAGCCTGCGTTTCGCCCGCGGCTCGGCGACGACGAATATGGCGCTGTCGAATTTTCGCGCGCGCGTCGCGTCGCACGTCGGGGGGCGCGTCGGCGCCGTGGAGACGACGAGCCTCGACGAAGCGGCGCTCCTCGAGGCGCTCGAGCGTTCCGAGGAAATCGCCCGGCTGCTGCCCGTCGATCCGGATTACGTCCCGCCGCTCGGGCCGCAGAACTATTCGCATTCGCGACGTTATGACGCGTCGATCGCGGATCTGCGTCTGGGCGCATTGGCCGAGAAGGTCGCCGCCGTCGTCGAGGCCTGCTCGGCGCGCAATGTCCTGTCGTTTGGATGCGCCGCAAGCGGACGACGCTTCGAGGCGATGGCGACGAGCAATGGGCTCTTCGCCTATGATCCGAGCGGCGAGATCGAACTCTCCGCGACGGCGAGGAACAAGGCCGACAACTGGTCGGGCTGGGCCGGCGCGAATGAGCTCGCGGCGGACGCGCTCGACGCGTCCGAGGTCGGGCGGCGCGCCGCGAACAAGGCTGCCCGAGACGAGGAGCCGCTCGACCTTGATCCCGGCGGCCATCCCGTCGTGTTCGAGCCCGCAGCGACGGCGGAGCTCGCCTACTGGCTGTTGAACACGCTCGACGCCCGCGCCGCCGACGAGGGCCGCAGCTACTTCTCGCGCAAGGGCGGCGGCGCACGGCTGGGCGAGACGCTGTTCGATCCGAAGTTCTCCCTGCGCGTGGACCCGGGCGACGCGCTCGCGCCTTGCGGGGCGCTGGGCTTCGAGGGCGTGCCCCATCGCGCGCGCGATTTCGTCGCGGGCGGAGTCGTCGCGGATCTCTGGCGCTCGCGCGCATGGGCGCAGAAGACCGGCGCCGAGGCCGTGCCGCACACTGGCTGCTTTCACGTCGCGGGCGGCGCGACGACCCTCGAAGAGATGATCGGCTCGGTCAAGCGCGGCGTGCTGGTGACGCGGTTGTGGTACACCAACATGCTCGATCCGCGCTCGCTGCTGTTGACCGGGTTGACGCGCGACGGCAATTTCCTGATCGAGAACGGACGCGTGACCCGACCTGTGCGCAACATGCGCTTCAACGAGAGCCTCGCGACGCTGTTCTCCAAGATCGAGGCGCTGGGGCCGAGCGAGCGCGTATGGAATGCGCTGCGCGACGGCGGCGCCAGCGCAGCGCCGCCGATGCTCGTCGAACGCTTTGCCTTCACGTCGCGTTCGAGCGGCATTTGACGCGAGGTCGAGGGGACTTCGCCGCGCTCCGATCAGCCTGTGAAGGGCGTGAGCGCCGCCTTGATCTTTTCGGCGTTCGCCTGCAGGCGATTCTTGTCGCCCATGGTTCCCGGCGGGCGCAGCGCCACGCCATCGAAGCGCGGCAGGATATGGAAATGGATGTGGAAGACCACTTGTCCGCCGGCGCTCTCGTTGAACTGATGCAGCGTCAGCCCGTCCGCCTCGAAGGCGGCGACAACCGCCTTGGCGACATGCTGCACGCGCTTGATCAGCGCGCCAAGATTCTCGGCGTCGATGTCGAGAAGCCCGCGCGCCGGGCGCCTCGGGATCACGAGCGTGTGACCTTCGGTGCGCGGCATGATGTCCATGAAGGCGAGCGCTACGTCGTCCTCATAGACCCTGTAGGCCGGCGCCTCGCCCCGCAGGATTTTGGCGAAGACATTCTGTGAATCATAGGCCTCGATCATGCGCGCCTCGCGATGACATCACGCCAGCTTCGGTTCGAGCCGCTGCGCCGCCTCGATCAGTGAGCGCACCGACGCGACGGACTTTTCGAACATCGCAGTTTCGGCCGAATCGAGCTTGATCTCGACGATCTTCTCGACGCCGCGCGCGCCGATGATCGCCGGCACGCCCGCATAGAGCCCGCTCACGCCATATTCGCCCGAGAGATGGGTGGCGCAGGGCAGCACGCGGCGCTTGTCCTTGAGGTGGCTCTCGGCCATCTCGATCGCCGCAGACGCCGGCGCGTAAAAAGCGGAGCCGGTCTTGAGCAGACCGACGATCTCGCCGCCGCCTTTGCGCGTGCGTCCGACGATGGCGTCGATGCGTTCCTGCGTCGTCCAGCCCATGGCGATAAGATCCGGCAGCGGCACGCCGCCGACGGTCGAATAGCGGATCGAGGGAACCATGTCGTCGCCGTGGCCGCCGAGCACGAACGCCGAGACGTCCTCGACCGAAACCTTGAATTCCTCGGCCAGGAAATAGCGGAAGCGAGCCGTGTCGAGCACGCCGGCCATGCCGACGACGCGATGAGTCGGCAGACCCGACAGCTTTTGCAGCGCCCAGACGATCACGTCGAGCGGATTGGTGATGCAGATGACGAAGGCGTTCGGCGCATATCGCTTGATTCCGTCCGCAACCTTCGCGGTGACGCTGAGATTGACAGAAAGCAAATCGTCGCGGCTCATACCCGGCTGGCGCGGCACGCCGGCCGTGACGATGATGACATCGGCCCCTTCGATCGCCGCATAGTCATTCGCGCCCGAGAGCCTGCTGTCCGAGCCCGAGATCGGCCCGGACTGCGCGAGGTCAAGCGCCTTGCCCTGCGGAACGCCCGCAACGATGTCGAACAGAACGACGTCGCCGAGCTCCTTGAGACTTGCGAGCAGCGCCAACGTGCCGCCGATCTGGCCCGCGCCGATAAGGGCGATTTTCTTGCGCGACATTTGAAAGTCCTCGGGCGTTTTGCGATCTGGAACCAACAGCTACCGCGCTTTCGCGCCCGAGGGAAGGCGCAACTCTGATATTTTGTCTGAACCCAAAGCTTTAAGCCTCGTCACAGCGGGATGTTGTCCTGCTTCTTTCAGGCCGGCGCCGGCTCAGGTCAACGAAAACGTCTTCTCAAACCGTGACGTTCCCCACAAGCGGAGCAGGCGGATTACTTTCGTTTCCTCGTCGAACGTGTAGACGATCCAGGATTGCGTGCGTTCGCCGAGCCGGAAGAGATAAGCGTGGTAGGGGTAGCCAGTGTGAACGAAGGGCGCCCAACGCGATGGCGACTCGCCGATCAAGATACGAATGGCGTGGTCGAGCCGCTCGGCCTGGCGCGCCGCGTATTCCATGCCGTAGGCCCTGCAATAATCGCCAGGCTCCTCGAACATCTTCGAGAAATCGCGAGCTTCGTTCGATGCTATAAGGCGCGGTCGAAGCGTTCGCGGATCAGCTCTTCCGTTCGCGACCGCGCATGAAGCGCTCGCGCATCTCGGCGCCGTCGTAAGGAGCTCCGCGACCCTCGGCGATCTCCCGCTCGGCCTCCGCGAGCGAGACGAAGAGCTCGGCCCGCTCTTTGGTCGACAACACGGAAACCTCCTCCATCGTCGTGACGGGGATGAGAATCGTTCGCACGGTCTTGTCGGCAGCGGCGGATAATATCCAACGATAGCAGGAAACCGTGTGGATGGCGAGCGGGGCGGACGAGCGCCTCAATGAAAATTGCGCGCCTTCGGCGTCGCGGCGTGGGTCTTTTCCAGCCTGTGCAAGAGCGGGGTGATGTCCTCGACCTTGCGGGCGATGAGGTGGAGCACGCCCGATTCCTCCTGCGCCTCGCCCGTGATCGCGACGAGCCGGGCGCCCAAGACCTCGGGCCGCTGCTTCTCGAAGAGCTTCGGCCAGATGATGACGTTGGCCGCCCCGGTCTCGTCCTCGATCGTCATGAAGATCACGCCCTTCGCAGTGGCCGGGCGCTGGCGCATGAGCACGAGGCCGGCGACCGTCAGGCGGGGGCGCAGCGGGCCGCGCGTCCTGGCGAAATCCGCGCAGGTCGAGATCCCCTTCGCCGCGAGCCCCGCGCGCAGGAAGGACAGGGGGTGGCCTTTGAGCGACAATGACAGCGCGCGATAGTCCTCGGCGACCTCCTCGCCCGGCGGCATGGGCGGCAGCTTGGCGTCGGGCTCGATCGGCGCGAAGGCGAGCGCGCTGAGCAACGGCAGGTCGTCCTTGTCGCCGGCGCGGTTCAGGCCCGCCGTCGCCCAGAGCGCCTCGCGGCGCGTGAGCCCCAGGCTCGCGAAGGCGTCGGCCTGCGCGAGCTTTTCAAGCGCCGCGGGCGGCAGGCCCGTGCGCAGCCACAGGTCCCGCACCGAGTCGTAGCCCTTGCCCCGCCGCGCGACGAGCAGGCGCATGTCGGCCTCCGACACGCCCTTGACCTCGCGAAAGCCGAGCCGCAGCGCGCGGGTCCCCAGGATGTCGCCCGCCATTTCCTGATGGCGCGCGTGCAGCCGGCCCGGGCTCGTCGCCGGCTCCAGCGTGCAGTCCCAGTCCGAGGCGTTGACGCAGACCTCGCGCGCCGCGACGCCATGGTCCTGCGCGTCGCGCAGGATCTGCGCCGGCGCGTAAAAGCCCATCGGCTGCGCGTTCAAGAGCGCGCAGGCGAAGACGTCCGGATAGCGGCATTTGAGCCAGCAGGAGGCGTAGACGAGCAGCGCGAAGGAGGCGGCGTGGCTCTCCGGAAAGCCATAGGTGCCGAAGCCTTCGATCTGCGCGAAGCAGCGCTGCGCGAATTCTTCGGCGTAGCCGCGCGAGACCATGCCGGAGATCATTTTTTCGCGAAACTTGCTGACAAGCCCCGCGCGCTTGAAGGTCGCCATGGCGCGGCGCAGCTCGTCGGCCTCCTGCGGCGAGAATCCCGCGGCGACAATGGCGATGCGCATCGCCTGCTCCTGAAAGAGCGGCACGCCGAGCGTCTTGCCGAGCACCTGCTCGAGCTCCTTTGAGGGGAATTCGAGCTTCTCCTTGCCCATGCGGCGGCGCAGATAGGGATGGACCATGTCGCCCTGGATCGGCCCGGGGCGCACGATCGCGACCTCGATCACGAGATCGTAAAAGCAGTTCGGCTTCAGGCGCGGCAGCATCGACATCTGCGCGCGGCTCTCGATCTGGAACACGCCGACCGTATCGGCGCGCGAGATCATCGCATAGACGCGCGGATCCTCGGCCGGGACGCCGCTCAAGCGAAGAGCGACGCCGTAGTGCTGGCGCAACAGGTCGAGCCCCTTGCGCAGGCAGGTCAGCATGCCGAGCGCCAGCACGTCGATCTTCAACAGTCCAAGCGCGTCGAGGTCGTCCTTGTCCCATAGAATCGTCGTGCGGCCCTCCATGGCGGCGGGCGCGACCGGGACCACCTCGTCGAGCCTGGTCCGCGTGATGACGAAGCCGCCAGTATGCTGAGTGAGATGACGCGGGAAGCCGACGAGCTCCTGTGCGAGCGCGAGCGCCTTCGCGAAGCGCGGCTCGCCCGGGTCCAGTCCCATCTTCGCCATGTCGGCGCGCCGCTGCTCGAAGCTGCCGCCGGCGCTCGACAAATGCGAGAGCCTCGCGAGCAGGTCGTTCGAGAGGCCGAACACCTTGCCGATCTCGCGCATCGCCGAGCGCGAGCGATAGGTGACGACGGCGGCGGCGAGGCCCGCGTGGTCGCGCCCGAAACGGCGGTAGATATATTGGATCACCTCCTCGCGCCGCTCATGCTCGAAGTCGACGTCGATGTCGGGCGGCTCGTTGCGCGCCGCGGAGACGAAGCGCTCGAACAGCAGATCATGCCTGGTCGGATCGACCTCGGTGACGCCCAGACAGAAGCACACGGCGCTGTTCGCCGCGGAGCCGCGCCCCTGCGCAAGAATCCCCTCGCCGCGGGCAAAGCGCATGATGTCGTGCACGGTGAGAAAGTAAGGCGCGTAGTTCAGCTCGCCGATGAGCTGCAATTCGCGCCTGAGCAGCGCCTCGACATGCGTTGGAACGCCGTCCGGGTAGCGGATCTTCGCGCCCTCATGGGCGAAGAACTCGAGCGCCTCCTGCTCGCTTTGAAAACCTTCGCGCAGCTCGCTTGGATATTCATAGGCGAGGTCGGTCAAGCGAAACGCCAGCCGCTCGAGGAAGCGCGCGGTCTCGTCCACGGCGCCCGGCGCCTCTGCGAACAGGCGGCTCATCTCGGCGGCGCTTTTCAGATGGCGCTCGGCATTGGCGGCGATGAGAAAGCCCGCCTCCTCGAGCGTCGCGCCCTCGCGGATGCAGGCCAGCGCATCGGCGAGCGCGCGGCGCTCCTTGGCGTGATAGTGGACGTCATTGACGGCCAAGAGCGGCAGCTTGAGCCGCTTCGCCTGCGCGACGCGCCGCAGCAGCCCCGCGCGCATGTCGGAACAAAAGAGCGCTGAGACCCCGAGCCACAGCCGATCGGAGCAGGCGTCGACGAGCGCCGCGGGGGGCGCCGCGGGCCCAAGCGCGATGAGCTGCTGGCCCTCGGCGAATTCGAGGAGATCGTCGAGACGGAGCGTGCAGTCGCCCTTCTGCGCGCGCATATTGCCGCGCGTGAGCAGCAGGCAGAGCCTGGCGTAGGCGGCGCGGTCCCGCGGATAGCAGAGGATGTCCGGGGTCTCGTCCGCGAAGACGAGCCGCGCCCCGACGGCGAGCTTGAAGTCTTCGGGCGAGACCTGATGCGCGCGCAGATAGGAGAAGGCGCGCACGACGCCGGCAAGCGAATTGCGGTCCGCAATCCCTAGGCCGACATGCCCGAGCGCGAGCGCCGTCGCCGCGAGCTCTTCCGGGTGCGAGGCGCCGCGCAGGAAGGAGAAATTGGTCGTCGTCGCGAGTTCCGCATAGCGGGGAAGAGGAATGATCATGGCGCGCCCGGGCGAACGATGTTCTCATATTGTTCTTGGGTTCGCGGGAAGAGTCAAGCGGGCGGGGGCGAGTGGCGCGCTGCGGTCCCGGAAGAAACCGGATGGCAGGAAACGACTGAAAGCAAGAAGAAACGTGTTCCCAACCCCCCGGTCGCGCTCTTTCCGTCGAGGCGCAGTCGGGTCGCAACTTGAGGCTGCGCAACCAGGGGTGTTGACCTAGCGGAGATCGGAGAATAGGATTTGATTGTAAGCGGGGAACGATGGGTTTTGGCGATACGTATCAACCATCATCAGTAAGGCTAGTCATGTCAGCATTGAGTCTCGCAGCAGCCGAGCCGTTGAACGATGCCGAAGGCGCGGTCGCGGAGTATCCTGTACAAGCAACCGACGAACGCAACGCAGGCTTGGCCGGGATGACGGCGCGAGGAGGCGACCTGATGAGACCATTCGAGCCCTTGACATGCCCCGAGGGGACTGTCGCTTTCGCCGGCACGGTTCGCGCGGACGACGGAGGCGTCGACGAATTCTGGGTCGAGCTCGCCGATCGTCCGCGCATGTATGGGGAATGGCGGACGAAGTGGGCCCCAAACGAAAACGACTTCGATATTGAGATCGTCACATTCGGGTACGGAAGTAAATATAACGTTGGAAATACCTTTCCGGGAGCAAGAAATGTGTTCAAGGCGCATGAAGAAGTGAAGATAAGCAACTTAGTGAAGGATCTATTCATGGATCGCGAAAGACGATCAGGACTTGTGCCTTTTTCAATAAAAGGGTCTATATTTCTTGGCGGTATTTTTTTCCTGCCTGGCTGGATAGAAATCAATAGTTCATGACAGCATGCTTGTAGAGACGAAGGCGATCAACTATTGAAGTGGAGAAATAAAATGGGTAACTATGCCGACGTCACATCTGAGATCAGCGTTACGCCCGTGAACGATACCGAAGGCGTAGTCGCGGAGTATCCTGTACAAGCAACCGACGAACGCAACGCAAGCTTGGCCGGGATGACGGCGCGAGGAGGCGACCTGATGAGACCATTCGAGCCCTTGACGCGCCCCGAGGGGACTGTCGCTTTCGCCGGCACGGTTCGCGCGGACGACGGAGGCGTTAGAGAATTCTGGGTCGAACTCGCCGGTCGTCCGCGCATGTATGGGGAATGGCGGACGAAATGGACTCCCAACGAAAACGACTTCGATATTGAGATCGTCACATTTGGGTTCGGCAGCAAGCATAATGTTGGAAATGCCTTTCCTGGGGCCAGGAACGTATTTACAATACATGAGGAAAAGAAGGTAATAGATCTGGTCGCCAGATTATTTAGTAATGTCGAGCGAAGATCCGGACTTTCTCCATTTCGTGGAAACTACTCTTTATTTCTAGGTAATATTATTTTCATGCCTGGTTGGATTGAGGTCAAATATTCATAGGGATGTATCTACGGTCTTAAATAGGCTTTAACTCATTAAACGAGCGACAGATGAGCATGGAGGGGGTAAGATGGTTAATTATACTGGAATCATTACTAGCATTGGCGGCGGTAATACCTTAATAGAGGATATCGCTGACGCGGGACGCCGATCCGGGCTTACACCATTCTCAATCAAGGGTGCGAAATTTGCCGGGAAAGTGAGTTTTCTGGCCGGTTGGATATCGGTCTTGAATGGAGCTGAGCCTGGCCTGATTGGGACAGCGGCGAGAGAGGCGATGCGATGACTCCGTTTGAACCTTTGACATGCGCCGAGGGGACTGTCGCCTTCGCCGGCATGGTTCGCGCCGACGAGCAAGGCGTGTACGAATTTTGGGTTGACCTCGACGGGAGAGCGAGAATGTACGGGGAATGGCGGCCGAAGTGGGCCCCAAACGAAAAGGATTTCGATATAGAAATTGTTACATTTGGATATACCGATAAGCATAACGTTCGAAATTCTTTTCCTGGAGCCAGAAACGTATTTCTAACGCATGAAGAAAAGAAAGTGATGAATCTTGTCACAGCATTATTTAACGATATCGAGCGGCGATCCGGGATTTCTCCATCTAGGGGAAACTATTCTATATTTTTAGGTAGCATTATCTTCATGCCAGGATGGATTGAGATCGAATGCTCGCCACGGCGTAGCTAATGTCCTCGATCGGTTGTAACTCGGAAAACAAAATGCAGATGAGCGTGGAGGAATCAGATGGATAAGTATGCCGAAATCATAACTTCTATCAGCAGTGGGGATACTTCAACGGATGATATCGCTGGCGGGGTTGCTGGATATTATACGCAAGCAACCGGAATGGAAGCACCTTCCGTCGAGCAAAAGTTTGTCTTGGCTGACGCAACGACGCAAGCGGGCAATCAGACTGTTTTGCCTGATAACTATACTGGTGTTATATCGCAAATCAATAGCGCGACCTCCCTGCAATCTATTCAAAACATAGTTGGTACATATTCGGCGCAGGCAGTGGGTTCTGGAGGCATATTGTATTCTGGAAATGTTGGGGGTGTGCAAGCACAAAAAATTGCACTCAATATCATCCAAGAAAACGCTCAAAATGGCGTCACGACAAACATCATCGACAATACGCCGCGCGGATTGCTCCTTGCCGACACAGGTGTCGCACAGGCGATAATGGACGCGGCCAAGGCTATTTTGAATCCAAGGGACTGTCCGTGTCGGCGGCTGAAAATGCAGCGATCAATTTCCTCCACGGCAGCGTCAACGCTCCGCCGGGGAGCCCCCAGTCTCTCGCTTCTTGCCTTTGGGGTCAGGCTTCCGCGGAATTCGCGAGCTCTCTGAGCGGCGACATCGCCGTCATTGGAACCGCGGCTCAGGCCAACCCTTATAGAGTTTTCGCTCAGGTCGAGATCCCGGCGCTTTAGAGCAATCCAGACATCACTGCCGTCGGCGGAGTGGCGATCGGCGAGTTACAAGCTGAGGGCGCCAACGCGTTCACCTCTGTCTTCAGCGGATTCTCCAACGGTCTTCTTCGCGGGACCCCTGGCGACCGTGCGGGCGACCTTGCGCGATGCGAGCGCCGCGACGGCAATCGCGGGGCGGCGCCGGGAACGACTTCTTCGACGCCTCCTCGGCCCTCAAGGCGGCGGTCGGCTATACGGCGCTCCAAAGCGTCGATGGCGTCATCCAGAGCGGCGCGGACATCCTGCTGGAAGACCCGGGCCAAGATAACCTGGCGCCCGACGCGAGCGGCCAATGGGTCTATAGCGGAACGGAGGCGACCTTCGAACAGGCGCTGCTGCACGAGATCGGCCATGCGATCGGCTTCTCCGACAACGCCAACGCAACCTCCATCCTTTCCTATTACCTGGACGCCGACAACCGTTCGCTCAGCGCCGCAGATTTGGCCGCTGCAGGAACTCTGTATGATGTGAGTATGGGCGCTTCGTCCTTAGCCAACGCTATAGGAGCCAGCGCGACGTTGACCGCGCCGCATCCATGATGGGGCGCCTGCCTCGGACCCTGACCGCAAGCGCCCGGAAAAGCGCGGCGCAAAGAATAGAAATTACTTCCGAGGCAGCTTCCGCTTTCCTATAGAGACTCTCGTCCGAATTGGGGCCAGAGGATCTTTGGAATGTCCGCTCAAATGCGATTTTCGACGCGAGCCATCGAGGCGGAACGGATCCAAGGCCGCCGTCGGCGGTGCGACCGAATTTATTCAGCCGGCGTCGTGAGCCCGACGAGCATGTTCTTCGCTTGGGACGTGACGCCATGAGGAGCGGAAGACGGATCCTGACATTCCTGACGTCGGTCGCTCTTGGCGGCTGCGCAAGCCGCGGGGCGCCATCTTACCCGATCGTGGGCGCGTTTTTTCCGGGGTGGATGCTTTGCGCCGTCATCGGCATCGTCGGCGCGCTCGCCGCCCGAGGCCTGTTCGTCGCCACCGGGCTCGACCGCGTTCTTCCATTCCAGCTTTTTGTGTGCTCGTCCCTGGGTGTTATCATTGCGGGGCTGACCTGGATTCTCTGGTTCGGGCCGTGAGGGCCCCGAAACCCTGGGCGTGCAGGGGCGTCTCGACCGCGAGGACGAATGGACTGAGCATGACGCAGTTGCGCCTTTCCCAATTCGCGGCGGCGTTGAGGCGTCGGCTCGGCGAGGCCGGCGCGGCGGTCAGGCGGGCGATCGGCGCCATTCCCATCGGCAGATTGATCTCGATCGCGATCATCGCGGGCGGCCTCGCCACGGTCGTTTATGTCGAGCGCCGGATTTCGGACTATCCTTACACCGATGACGCGACGATCGACGCCGACGTCGTGCATGTGGCTGCGGCCGTGGGCGGCAGAATCCTCGAGCTCCCCGTAACCGAGAATGCGAAAGTCTCCAAAGGCGATCTCCTCTTTCGTCTGGATCCGGAGCCTTATCGTCTGGCGGCGGAGCAGGCCGAAGCCAATCTGGACGTCGCGATTGGCGCGCTCGACACGCGGCGACGAACCATCGCCACCGAGAAATCCAGTGCGACGATCACCGCCGAGCAGGTCAAGCGCGCGCAAACCAACTTTCAGCTCGCCTCGCGAACCACCGAGAGGCTTCGGCCTCTGGCGGCCAGGTCTTTCGTGCCGATTCAGCAGTTCGATCAGGCCGAGACCGCCCAACGCGACGCCGCGACATCCCTTCGGCAGGCGCGGGAGCAGGAAGCCGCGGCGCTTCAAGCCATAGGCACGGAACAGGCGGCGATCGCCGCAGTGGAAGCCAGCAAGGCGGCGCTGGGGATCGCGCGGCGCGCGCTCGATGACACCGTTGTGCGCGCCTGGCATGACGGCCGTGTCGTCGGCCTGACCGTTCTAGCCGGCGAGATGGTCGTTCCGTCCCAATCGCTCTTCACTCTGATCAGCACTGAAGACTGGTACGCGGTCGCCAATTTTCGCGAAACCGACCTGCACGCCATTTCCGTCGGGAATTGCGCGACCGTCTTTTCGATGATCGACCGGCGCAAGCCGATCAAAGGCGTTGTCGAGGGGATCGGATGGGGCGTGCTCGATGCGGACCGCGTCAATCTTCCCCGTTCTGCGCCTTATGTGCAGCGATCGATGAATTGGGTGCGCGTCGCGCAGCGCTTCCCCGTGCGCATCCGCCTACAGGAGCCGCCTGAGCAGCTCGTGAGGCTCGGCGCCAGCGCAGTGGTCGAGATAAAGCATGGCGACGCCTGCTCTTAGGTCCGGAGCGGGACAATTCGACCAATTGTTCCGCCTTCTCGAGCCCTTTCCGGGACGGCTGGAATTCGCGGCGAGGGTAGCGGCCATTTGCGCCTTGACGGCGCTCGTCGTGGAAATCTATCAAACGCCCGACGCCGCGCTCACGACATATGTCGTATTCTTTCTCAATAAGCCGGACCGCACGACCAGCCTGATCCTGAGCGTCGCGATGATGCTGCTGCTGGCCCTCATCATCGGGCTCGTCTTCGTCGTGGCGACGGTCGTCATCGACGACCCCTCCTGGCGCGTGGCCAGCATGGCGGCGCTTTCATTCGGCTTCCTCTTTTTGGCCTCGGCGAGCAAGCTGCGACCCGTCGGGGCCACAATGACTCTCATCGCAGCCTACGCCCTCGATCTGCTCGGCAGCGTTCCAGGCGGCGAAGTCGCCACGCGCGGGCTGCTTTACGCCTGGCTCTTCGTCGGGATTCCGGCGGGAGCGTCCATCGCCGTCAATCTCTTGTTCGCGCCGTCTCCGACCGCGCTTTGCGAGCGGGAGCTCGCCCGGCGCCTGCGTCTCGCGGCGGCGATGCTGCGCGCGCCGGACGAGGGGACCCGACGTGAATTCACCAGATGTTTGCGCGAGGCCAACGGCGAGATCGAGAAGCGGCTGAAGCTCGCCTTCGTCGAAAGAAGCGCGACGGCCGCGCAGATCGAAGCGCTCCGTCGCGCGGCCTGGTCCAGCTTGGAGATAATCTCCCTGATCGACGTCGTAGAAAGCGAGCCCGACGCGGCGTTTCCTTGCGAGCTGCGCGGGCGGCTTGCTTTCGCGCTCGATTCCCTGGCGGGCAAGACATATGCAGGCGCGCCTTCGGTCAAGGTCGACTTTGAGAGTGCGGTCGCAGGCGAGTCGTCTCTCTCGCCGCTCGCCGCCGAGGTCGTCTCATGCATGAAACGAGCCATCGCCGCCTTTGCGGAAGCCGATCCAATGTCTTCCCCTGAGCGGGAGCGCGCGACGCTTCCCGCTCCGGAGGCTAGGAAGTCGAGCGGCTTCTTTCTGCCAGACGCCTTCACGAATCCGGATCACGTCCGTTATGCGCTCAAGACCACCGCAGCTGCGATGTTTTGCTATGTTTCGTACACGCTGCTCGACTGGCCGGGCATTCACACCTGCTTCCTCACCTGCTACATCGTTTCCCTTGAGACGACCGCCGAAACCATCGAAAAGCTGACGCTTCGAATATCTGGCTGCCTCATCGGTTCCGCGGCGGGCTATACGGCGATCGTGTTTCTTGCCCCTTCCCTCACCTCCATCGGCGATCTGATGACTGTGGTGTTTCTCGGAGCGATGGCGTCGGCGTGGGTTTCGGCCGGAAGCCCTCGAATCTCATACGCCGGATATCAGATCGCCTTCGCGTTCTTCTTATGCGTCATCCAAGGTCCGAGCCCTTCATTCGATCTGGTGACGGCGAGGGATCGCGTCATCGGCGTCTTGTTCGGCAACCTGGCCGTCTATCTGCTTTTCACCAACGTTTTCCCGGTCAGCGTCGCCAGGCGAATCGACGACAGGATCGCCGCAACGCTGCGGCGGTTGGCCTCGTCGCTGAAGGGCGGCGGCCGAGCTTTGCGGGGCTCCGACATGTCGGAGCTGCAGCAAATGCTCGGGGGCGTCGAAGAGGATATCGAGGTCGCTCGATATGAGCCGTTGTCGACGCGCCCGCCGCACGTGTGGCTGGAGCGCCGTCGCCGGGCCGTCGAGGAAATCAGCGCGCTTCTTGGAATGGCGCAGTCGGCTGTGGCTGATGACTGTTCTCTGGCGGCGGCGACCGGGGCTCGCCTCGACCGGCTCGCCGATGAACTTGTTCCGCCCGACCCGGTGCGGTTCCCGCCCGGCGAAGAAGTCGCCGCTTGGGGCGAGGCGTCGAATGAGACCCCCGGGTTGGCCCAACATCCGTTTCGTGAGCGGCTGGAGAAGCGTCTGGAGGCGCTTGAGGAAATCGCTTGCGTGGACCATCGGACCATCGATCGGCGGTCAGACCATGCATCGCCCTGACGCCGTCGTTCTGGTCATGCTCGTGAGCGCGCTGCTTGAAGGTTGCGCCTCATCCGCCATTGATATGGCGCCCGATCGACCTGACCGTCCTTGGACGCCCGCGACAACGGAAACAGGCGAGATCATTCCGGATGAAAAACCCCTCCCGGAGCAGCCGAAGAGCGGAGCCTTCATGCTCCCGTCCAACGCCGCGCTTGCCGAGCTCCCTCCTCCCTTGGAGCTTGATCGCGAAAAGATCTATTCGCTCGCGGAATTGATCGACATCGCCCAATCGAGCAATCCCTTGACGCGCCGCGCCTGGAACGCCGCAAAGGAGGCGGCGCTGGCGGCAGGCGTCGCAAAGAGCGCCTATCTTCCGAGGGTCACAGCCACAGCCGTCGGGGGTTGGCAATTGCTCCAGAGCTCTCCCGCCGTCGAAACGGCGCGCGGCACGATTTCCTCCGTCTCCGTTCAGTGGCTTCTGTTCGACTTCGGACAGAGAGCGGCGGTCGCGGAGGCGGCCAGCCAGGCGTCCGCCATCACGAACATCGCCTTCACGGCCGCCCATCAGCAGCTCATCCATGAAGTCAGCCTGGCCTTCTATACGAACGCCGCAGCGCGCGCGCGCGTCGGCAATGCTGTGCAATCGCTGAGGAACGCTCAAGACGTCGAGATGGCCGCGGGAGAGCGGATGAAGAAGGGAATCGGGACTGCAGTTGAATTGGCGCAGGCCCGCCAAGCGACGGCCCAAGCGAGATTGGGCCTGATCCAGGCCCAGGGCGCGGCGCAAAATGCATACATCGGTGTCCTTTCGGCGATGGGCGTCTCGCCGCGGACCGACATAAAGGTCGCCGACGTTTCGAATCGAAAACTGTCGCCTGCCTTGGCCGACAGCGTCGATCAGGTCATCTCGGAAGCTCTCGCACGGCGACCGGACATTCTCGCCGCCTACGCCGCGCAAAAAGCGAGCCTCGCCAACGTCGTCGCCGCCGAAACCGAGTTCTTGCCGAAACTGTTCGTCTCCGGCACCGGCTCTTACAACAGCGGAACGATCAGCCTCTCGGGAATTCCCGGAATCGGCAATCTCTCGTCGGTCTCAAATCTCTCGGGAAGAGGGTATGGCGCCACTGTCTTCGCCGGGGTTGCGTTCCCTCTTTACGACGCCGGCGAGCGCGACGCGATTCTGCAGCAGGCCGAAGCCAAGGCCGACAGCGCAAAGTTGACGCTCACGCGCACGCGCGACGAAGCCGTGCGGCAGATCGTGCTGGCGAACAACGGGTTGCGAACAAGCCTCTCCGCCTACAAAGCGTCGACGGCGCTTTGCTCGGCCGCGCAGACGACTTTCACCGCCGCGCTTTCGGCGTTTCGCAGCGGCGTAGGCTCGATTACAGACGCCATATCGGCCCAAACTGCGCTTCTGCAAGCGAGAAACGCCTCAGCGGACGCCTACAGCACGGCATTGGCGGCTGCAGCCGCCCTAGCCCTGTCCACAGGCTCGCTGGGTTCGGCTCCGCCTTGAGAATACAGGAAGAGGGAGGCCAGAGTGACAGCGCCGCCAGACGACATAGAAGCCCCCGCAGTGGAGGAGCCATAGGCCCGATGCGGCGGCGAGGATTGATGCGCGCGCTATCACGCTACAAGACGCAGCTCGCCCTCTGCCTCAGGGTGACGATGGCGGCGCTGCTGGCCTTTGGCCTTGGACGGGCGCTGAGCCTGCCGCTCGTGCTCTGGGCCGTGCTCACAGCCGTGATCTTGACGCAGGCGAGCGTCGGCAAGTCGGTCAAGGCGACGATCGACTATCTGCTCGGCACGCTGGGCGGCGCCGTTTATGCCGGCGCCATCATGGCCTTCGCGCCGCATGCGACGGACGCCGAGACCGCCGCGGTTCTGGCGATCGCCATCGCCCCGCTCGCCCTGCTGGCCGCGTTCAGCCCTCGCTATGCGACGTCGCCGTCCACGGGCGCGATCGTCGTGCTTGCGCCTGGTCTGGTCCACGCGGCCTCGCTCGCGCCGGCGTTGGAGCGCGTCGAGGAGGTCGCGCTCGGAGGGGCGGTCGCGCTCCTCGTCTCCTTCGTGGTCTTTCCCGGCCGCGCGCGCGCTTCGGCGAAGCTTGCCGCTGCGACCATGCTCGACGGGATGGCGCAGGCGCTTCCTGAGCTGTTCAAGGGATTCACACAAGCGCGGGACGCCGAGAGGGTCTTGGGTTTGCAGCGCGACGTCGCCGCGACTTTCGCCGAATTCGAAGCGGCGATCGCGGAAGCGCGACACGAGCGCATGTCGCTTGTGGCCGAAGACGCCGAGTTCGAGAGTTTGAGGACAGTTCTGCTCCGGCTGCGCCACGACCTCGTCATGCTAGGACGCACGGCCGCATCGCCGCTGCCGCACATGTTGCGCGACGGTTTGGAGCCGAAGCTCTCACGAGTCGAAGAAACGGTCGCAGATTTTTTGCGCGGGTGCGCGGCGGCGATGCGGTCGGACGGTCGCTCTCCGGCTTCGCAGGCCGCAGAAACCGCGCTCGACTCATTCGGCGCGCAGGTCGAACGGCTTCGCAGCGATGGCGTGCTGCGACCGATGTCCTTCGACACGTTGGAAGGCGTCTTCGCCTTGACCTTCGCCTTGGAACAGTGGCGCAGAGACCTCGAGGATCTGGGGCGCCGCGTGAGCGAGCACGCGCGCCGGTCGGCGCCCGAGCAATGCGACGAGGCGTCCCAGCGTCGGTCGCAGTCGGACCGATGAGCCTTGCCGTCTCCGTCCGTCTGTCGCAAGCTGGAGCGGAGATAGTCGGTTTGCGCGGAGAGCCGCATGTCGAACGCTTACGACCTCATCGTGATCGGCGCCGGTCCCGGCGGCTATGTCGCCGCGATCCGCGCGGCGCAGCTCGGGCTCAAGACGGCGGTCGTCGAACGCGCCCATCTTGGCGGCGTCTGCCTCAACTGGGGCTGCATCCCGACCAAGGCGCTGTTGCGTTCCGCGGACGTCTTTCGGCTGGCGCGTGACGCCTCGGCTTACGGCCTTTCGTCTGGCGCGCCGCCCGCCTTCGACGCAAAAACTCTCGTCAAGCGCTCGCGGGAGGTCGCAGGCCGGCTGAACGCCGGCGTCGAGTTCCTGCTCAAGAAGAACAAGGTCGATACGATCTTCGGGCAGGCGCGCCTGCAAGGCGTCGGCAAGGTGCTTGTCGAGCCGGCGCCCGAGGCTCGAACGCCCCTGCCATCCCTGAAGCCGAAAAACGCGCTGGGACCCGGCGCCTATGAGGCCAAGCACGTCATCGTCGCGACCGGCGCGCGTCCGCGCCTGCTGCCCGGCCTCGAACCCGACGGGAAGCTGGTCTGGACATATTTCGAGGCGCTCGCCCCCGAGAACATGCCGAAGTCGCTGCTCGTCGTCGGCGCCGGCGCGATCGGCGTCGAATTCGCGAGTTTCTATCGCACGTTTGGCGTCGACGTGACGCTCGTCGAGGCGCTGGATGAAATCCTGCCCGCCGAGGACGCCGAAATCGCGTCGCTCGCGCGCAAGAGCTTCGAGCGGCAGGGTTTGAAGATCTTTGCGGCCACGAAGGTCGCCAGGCTGGAGAAACGCGAGGACGGCGTCGTCGCGATGCTGCAAGGCGCGGACGGCGCGACCCGCGAGCTCGAAGCCGAGCGCGCGCTCTCGGCGGCGGGCGTCGTCGCCAATATTGAAGGGCTCGGACTCCAGGAGCTCGGGATCAAGATCGAGCGCGGCGTCATCGCGACCGACGGTCTAGGCCGAACGAATGTCGCGGGGGTTTACGCGATCGGCGACGTCGCGGGACCGCCGATGCTCGCGCATAAGGCCGAGCACGAGGGGGTCGTCTGCGTCGAGGCGATCTGCGGCTTCGATCCTCGTCCGTTGGACAAGACGCGCGTTCCGGCCTGCACCTATGCGCACCCGCAGGTCGCGTCGGTCGGACTGACGGAAGCGTCCGCGAAGGCTGCGGGTCTCAAGACAAGGATCGGGCGCTTTCCGCTGCGCGCGAACGGCAAGGCGCTCGCGCTCGGGGAAATCGAAGGTCTCGTCAAGACGATTTTCGAGGAAGGCAGCGGACGCTTGCTCGGCGCGCATCTCGTCGGCGCCGAGGTCACCGAGCTGATCCAGGGTTTCGTGGTCGCGATGAATCTGGAGACGACGGAAGCGGAGCTCATCCACAGCGTGTTTCCACATCCGACGCTTTCGGAAGCCATGCACGAAAGCGTCCTCGACGCTTTCGGTCGCGCAATCCACATTTGAACGGAAGACGGGCAGGCGCGTCACCGGCTCGCGTGAATGTGATCGCGGACGACGGGGTAGATCTGCGTATCCCACCGCCGCCCGCTGAATGAGCCATAGTGGCCGACGTCGATCTGCAAATGATGCGATTTCATATACGGTCGCAGCCCGGTGCAGAGATCCTGCGCGGCGAGCGTCTGGCCGATCGAGCAGATGTCGTCCTTGCCGGCTTCGACCGTCAGCAGGAAGGTCTTCCGGATCGCGCGGGGCTCGACGAGCCGCCCCTTGAAGCGCAGCTCGCCCCGCGGGAGAGCGTATTTCTGGAACACGATCTCCACGGTCTCGAGATAGAACCTCGCGTCGAGATCCATGATCGCGAAATATTCCTTGTAGAACTCCCGGATCTGGTCGGCTTTCCCCATGTCGCCCTCGACGCGGCTCTTGAACAGGTCGACGAAGGCCTTGGAATGGCGTTCGATATTCATGTTCATGAAGGCCGCGAGCTGCAGAAATCCCGGGTAGACCCGCCGGCCGGCGCCCGGCAGCGAGCGCGGCACGACGCCGATCAGCTGCTCCCTGAACCAGTCGAGGGGCCTCGAAGTCGCGAGCTCGTTGACCTTGGTCGGCGAGATGCGCGCGTCGATCGGGCCGGCGATGAGCGTGAGGCTCGCCGGCTGATCGGGGTCGTCCTCCTGCGCCATCACGGCCGCCGCAGCGAGCGCCGGCGCCACCGGTTGGCAGACGGCCACGACATGCCGCTCGGGCCCGAGGAACTTGAGGAAGTCGATGATGTGCTGCACGAAGTCATCGAGCCCGAAGATCCCCTGCGCGAGCGGGATGTCGCGGGCGTTCCGCCAGTCCGTGACGTAGACGATGTGATCGCGAAGCAGCGTGCGGATCGTGCTGCGCAGCAACGTGGCGAAGTGCCCGGACATCGGCGCGACGAGCAGGACCTGCGGATCGCTTTCGCCGCCTTCGCGCATGAAGCGCACGAGCGTGCAAAAGCGCGTCGCGAGCACTTGCGTCTCGAAGACGCGAGCGACGCCGTCACTCGCAGCGATCGACCTCAATCCAAAATCAGGCCGGCTGTGCGTGAAGCCGGCGAGAGCGACGAGCTCGCAGTACGCCGCCATGCGCCGCGCGGGAGTGGCGTGGCGCATGGCGCTCCACAGGCTCAACATGCGATCGGCGCTCGCCGCCAGCGTGCGGATCGGGTGGTGAAGGTCGGCGTAGGTCTGATAAGCGTCGTAGAGCATGCCTTGAAACGGCCCCGTGGTCGCGCTTCGCTTCGGCACGCAAGCCTCGTGCCATGCCCGCGGCGCTGATGGCGCCGAGCTTGCTTCATCGAACATTGAAACTCAGGAAAGATCAATGTCTCGCCCGACGCTCACGATCAGCAGCCGAAACTATTCCTCTTGGTCGCTGCGCGGATGGCTCATGGCCAAGCTCTCGGGAATCGATTTTGAGGAAGTCTTCGTCGATCCGGACGACGCGGAAGCGCGGGCCGAGATCCTGCTGCTTTCGCCGTCGATCCGCGTGCCCTGCCTGACCTACGACGGCGTAAGGATTTGGGACACGCTTGCGATCGGCGAGTTTCTGAACGAGATCGCCCCTGACGCCGGGCTGCTTCCGAAGGACAGGTTCAAGCGCGCGCGCTGCCGCTCGATCTGCGGCGAGATTCACTCGGGCTTCACGGCGCTGCGTTCGGCTCTGCCGATGAACCTCAAGGGCCTTCACCCGAAATTCAAGGTCTGGTCGAAGGCGCAGGCCGACATCGACCGCATCGCCGGGATCTGGCGCGAGTGCCTGCACGCGCACGGCGGGCCCCATCTTTTCGGCGAGATCTCGATCGCTGACGCCATGTATGCGCCGGTCGCAACGCGTTATCGCACCTATGACGTGCCGCAAGACGAGGCCTGCCAAGCCTATTGCGAGCAGCTGTTTGCCTGGCCGGCGCTGCAGGAATGGACTGCTCTCGCGCTTGAGGAGAAAAACGAGATCGAGGAGCTGGAAGCGGAGTTTTGAGGGGCCGGCGCCCGCGCGAGCGCTCAGATTGAACAATCAAGTGGGCGAGCCGTCGCGGGCGCGTTACGATAGTGTTGCCGCCATTGCCGCGAAGCAGGCTCCAAACGGATATTCAAAAATGGATGCAAGCGAGATTGACGAGATCCGCGCGCTGCTTGGCGCCAAGCCGCGGCCCGTCGGTTGGGCCGAACGCCGCGCGCGCATCGAGGAGGTCGGCGCCGTCTGGCCCGCCGCCGAAGACATCGAGCTCAAGCCCGTCGAGATCGACGGCCTCGCCGGCGAATGGTCGCTTGCGCCCGGCGGCGACGCTTCGCGCGTGCTGATCTATTTTCACGGCGGCGGCTATTGCTCCGGCTCGACCCTCAGCCACCGCCGCCTCGTCACCGAGGCGGGCCGGGCCGCGGGCCTGCGCACACTGGCGGTCGGCTATCGGCTTGCGCCGGAGCATCCTTTCCCGGCGGCCTATGACGATGCGCTGAAGGCTTGGCGCTTCGTGGCGGCGCAGGGTGTTCCGCCGCAAAACATCGTGGTGGCGGGTGACAGCGCGGGCGGCGGCCTGAGCGCGGCGCTCATCAACCGCCTGCGCGACCTGAACGAAGCGCCGCCCGGCTGCGCCTGGCTCATCTCTCCCTGGACGGACCTTACGCTCTCCGGCGACACGCTCGTCACGAAGGATGCGGACGATCCCCTCCTTCACAGGCCTTATCTCGAAGAGCTCGCAGCCGCTTATCTCGCGGGCGTGGTGGCCCACGACGATCCGCGCGTCTCGCCGCTTTTCGCCGCGCTCGCAGGCTTTCCGCCGACGCTCGTTCAAGTCGGCTCAGACGAGACTCTTCTCGCCGACGCGACGCGCTTTGCGGCCAAGGCCGGTTCAGCCGATGTCTCGGTGACCTTGGAAATTTGGCCGCGGATGATCCACGCATGGCATCTTTGGAACGCCCATCTGACGGATGGACGCCGCGCACTCGAAAGCGCCGGCGCGTTCATCCGGAGACATCTGCGTCATTGAGCGCAGGCCGAGTTTGCCGTTCTGCGGGACCGACCGCAACCCGACCCTCTCGATTGCCCCTTGCTATTCGAAGCCGGGAACTGCGGCCCGACAGAAACGGTCCAGATGCGGTTCGCCCGTCATGTAATGGCATATCTGCGGCGGAAGCTTCACGAGGTTCACGTCCAGCGCGAGCGCGAACGTGAATAAGATCCCAACGGCCAGCACAAAGCCGAAAACCAGGATCAGACACGCGTACCAGAGCGAATCGATCAGCCGCTCGCTGAAGCTGTGCGAACGCCCCGCCCCGTGGGGAAATGCGTGCGCAGTCATTTTCATCTCTCCTTTCACCGTCCGCATCGAGCCGTGAATCCACATGCCTTCCTAGCTAGCGGCGAAACAGCGGATGGAAACCGATCGCCGCGCAAAAGCCTTGGGGCCGCGGCGGCGCAAATTTTTTTCGTTGCAGGCGCGCGTGAGTTGCGATTATGAGCCCTGAGGATCGCTCGAAGGCGGAGGAATCGCGCATGTTGTGCAAAGTCGCCCCCTTATTTGCCGTTGCAGTCATCTCGACGGGCGCATTCGCGCAGACGGCGGCGCCTTCGCCGCAGGCGCCCGCTTCATCCCCCGCAGCGACGTCGACCCTTGCCGCGCCGCCCGCCGAGAGCGCGGCTCCGGCCGCGCCTGAGCCTACAGGCGCGCTTTCGGAGAGCAAGTTCCTGAGCCAGCTGTACGCCGAGATCGCGCGGCACACGCCGGCGAAGAGCCCGGCCGGCGCAGGCGAGGTCAAAGCGAGCTTCCACGTCAATCCGCAGGGAAAGATCGAGAAGGTCGTCATCGAGAAAACCTCGAGCCCCGCGCTCGCGGCAGCGGTCAAGAAGATCCTGGCGGCGGTGCAGGCGCCTCCGCCGCCGGCGCAGGGAGACCCGGACATCACCCAGACCTTCAGGTTCCACTGACGATTCGGAGCGCCGCAAGCGTTTGGGAGATTTTGGCGGCGCAATTTTTTTTGCTTTGTGGATTGCGCTCAAAAGGCCGTCGACGGCGCCCCTGGGAAGCTCGTTCAGCGACGACGCGCTTGCGAGAGGCGAGCCGTTCGGGCAAAAATATTGCGTCTGCTTCTGGTCCGCGCGTGGCGTTCTAAAGCCGTCGGCTCCAACCCAACCGTGAGAGAAAATGCCCGCGCATGAATCCGCGTCGGCGAGACGTTTCGACGTCGCCGACCCGCACGCCGTTTCCGCCCGCATTCCGCCCCACAACATCGAAGCTGAGCAAGCGCTGCTCGGGGCGCTGATCATGAACAACGACGCGTTCGACCGCGTCTCCGACTTCTTGAGGCCCGAGCACTTCAGCGAGGAGCTGCACCGGCGCATCTTCGAGGCCTGCGGCCAGCAGATCCGCGCCGGCCGCGTCGCCTCCGTGATCACGCTGAAGAGTCTTCTCTCCGCAATGCAGCTGCCGGACGGCGTCGCGCTGCAGCCCTATCTCGCGCGGCTCGCCGCCAACGCCACGACGATCATCAACGCCGAAGACTATGCGCGCATGATCCATGATCTCGCGGTGCGCCGCGATTTGATCACAATCGGCGAGGAAGTGGTCAATCTCGCCTATGATTCGCCAATCGACTCATCGCCGCGCCAGCAGATCGAGGAAGCAGAGCGCCGCCTCTATGCGATCGCGGAAACCGGGCGCTACGATGGCGGCTTCCAGCGCTTCTCCGAGGCGCTGACCGTCGCGATCGACATGGCGGTCCACGCCTATCAGCGCGACGGACGGCTCTCCGGCATGGCGACCGGCCTCATCGACCTTGACGAGAAAATGGGCGGTTTGCAGAAGTCAGACCTCATCATCGTCGCCGGGCGCCCCGGCATGGGCAAGTCGGCGCTCGCGACGAACATCGGCTTCAACATCGCCAAGGCCTATCAGTTCGAGGTCGAGCCGGACGGCTCGCACAAGACCGTCAACGGCGGAATCGTCGGCTTCTTTTCGCTCGAGATGTCCGCCGAGCAGATCGCGACGCGCGTCATCGCCGAGCAGGCGGGCGTTCCAAGCTACAAGATCAGGCGCGGCGACATCAATGAGGACGACTTTCGCCGCATCACCGACGCGGCGCGGGAGATGCAGAACGTCCCCTTCTACATCGACCAGAGCGGCGGCATCTCGATCGCGCAGCTTGCGGCGCGCGCGCGGCGGCTGAAGCGGCAGAAGGGGCTCGACCTGCTCGTCGTCGACTATCTGCAGCTGCTCGCCGGCTCGCGATCGCGCTCCGACAACCGCGTGCAGGAGCTCACCGAGATCACGACGGGACTGAAGGCGCTGGCGAAGGAGCTCAACCTGCCGATCGTCGCCCTGTCGCAGCTCTCGCGCCAGGTCGAAGCCCGCGACGACAAGCGCCCGCAGCTTTCGGACCTGCGCGAATCGGGCTCGATCGAGCAGGACGCCGACGTTGTGCTCTTCGTCTATCGCGAGGAGTATTACCTCAAGAACCGGGAGCCGCGCGAGGGAACGGAGGAGCACATCAACTGGATGGCGGAGATGGAGCGCGCGCATGGGCGCGCCGAGGCGATCATCGGCAAGCAGCGACACGGGCCGACCGGCACGGTGCAGCTCGCCTTCGAGGCCGAGATCACGCGCTTCTCCAATCTCGCGGAGGAGGACCGGCTGCCGGCGCGGCTATAGCCGCTCGGCGAGACGCGTCAACGCTGTTGCGAGGGCGCCGACAGGAGCAGCCAGAGCGCAAGCACAAGCGCCAGGACGACGCATGCCGCGCCAACGATGGCCCAAAACCCCAGACCCAGAATCGTGAAAGTCAGGTCGATGCGGCCGTCGACCACCTCCACAGAGTCGAGCGACGTCTTGATCAGCCGCCCTTTGAAGTCGTCGGCGACGCGATAGACTGGTCGGCGCGCAAGCATCCGCCTCGCAATCCCATCTGCGAGGGGCGCCGCCCATTCCTCAACGAGAGTCGCATTCTCTTCGACGAGACGTTGCGCGAGCTCGCCCAGAATCCGCCGCCGCCCGGGCGCACTTCCGGACCCGGCGACGCCAGCCAGCGCCAAATCCTTCATCTCGATCTTCTGGGGATCGAAATAGAATGCGCCGTCGTCGTAACGGGGCGCGCCGATCGCGGCGACCGTGAAGGAGAAGTCGCCGTCATTGCGAAGCTTGCCCGCGACTCTGGCCGTCAGCCCGACTTCCTTGTTCAGAATGCGGACCTGCGCGGACTCGGCGCGCGCGGACTTCACGAAGCGCGCCGCGGCGCCGGAGATGGGCAGCTCGTGATCCAGCCGGCTGTTCAACCGCTCCTGTATTTGCGCCTCGCTCAGGGAAATCTTTTGCGCGCCGCCGATGTCGCGAAGAGCCGCCGCGCCCACGATCGCGAGCGCGGCTGCCGCCCCCCAAAGGAGCCTTCGGTTGCATTGCCGCCTCTCCATTCCCCAGTCCAGTCTTTGGGCCTCAGCTGAACGAGACTACTACGGCGTTATAGGCGGCATGCGCCAGCACCGCCGGCGCGAGACGACCCGCGCGCTTGAACAGCAGCGCGTTCATCGCGCCAAGCAGGCCGACCGGCGCCCAGGAAAGCGCCGGGTGGTAGACCGCGAAAAACGCTGCCGTCCCGAGAACGGCGCGCCAGCCGCCCCATTCGCGGTCGAGCGCGCGATAGAGCAGGCCGCGAAACAGGAATTCCTCCGCGACCGGCGCGACCAGCACGGCCAGCAGCACGGTCGCCTGGCGCAGCTGTGGGAAGGCCGCCTGTCGCTTGGCGAGATCGTCGAGGATCGCCGCGCTCGCCGGAAATTGACGCAGCAGCCAGAGATAGCCCAGCGCAAGCGCGCCGAGCGCGAGCCCGGCGCAAAGCCCGAGAGCGAGCGACAAGGCGAGGCCTCGGGCGCCCTCGAAGGCCTCAGGCGACGCCTCGCTTCGCCAGCGCCACAGCGCCGCAATCGACACGCCGCGGTTCTTGAGGAATTGCGCGAGCACGATCGCGGCGACGACCGCCGCGATCGTGAATCCGATCGCCTGCGCCACCGCGACATTCTTTTGGCCGACGAAGATGATCGCGAAGGCGCCGAAGGCTGCGCCGCCTTCGACGACCGCGCTGATCGCCACCATCGCATGCATGAGGCTCGGCGCGGGCGGCGCCCTCTCCGACCAGGGATCGTAAAGATAGGGGAGCCTGGCTCGGAAATTCTGCCACATCGCCGCCGCCGTCATCACCGAGTAGACGACGCCGGCGGCGACGAGCGACCATTGCAGCGTCGTGACGCCGACCGCGAAGGTCAGCGTGCCGAGCCAGGCGGCCATCTGTTGACTCCAAGGCGCGCGCCGCGTCTCGCCCGACTCTGGAACGATGCTCGCGAGCGTCACCATCTTGTCGCCGAGGCTGCGCGCGAAGAAACCCCAGCCTATGGCGATCACGAGAATTTCGCCGGCCGCCGCGGGAAAGCGCCAGGCGCCGAGAGCGAGGGCGATCCAGACGATCACGCAGATGATCGAAGACCACAGCCTTGCCTTCGCCTTGAGCAGGGCCTCCATCCCCTGCGGCCAGGTCAGGGCGATCCAAAGCGCAGAGCCTTCGGAGGCGAGCGACCTCGGGCCGAGCACGACGAGAAAATAAGTGCCGAACATGACTGCCGCGCCGCAGTAATAGTTCCAGACCGTCTGCGCCTGCGCGAAGAAGCTGCGCAGATTGAAGAGCTGAAGCGCCGCCATCGTGATCGGGATCACGAGCGCGGTGACGATCGCGCCGCGGTCGCGACGAAACCAGAGCAGCTCCTTCTTCAGCACGGGATCGCCGGCGAAGGTCGCGCGCGCGCGGCGGGGGCCGGCATCGGCGCTGGAGGCGGGGGTCGAGAGTCCGCGCCGCGCCGCAAAGACCGCAAAGCCGATCGAGGCGGCGATGACGACGGAGGAACCAAGCAGCGAGACCAGGACGCCGCTCGCGAAGGAGAAGCGCCCGTCGGGGAGCCGCCCCAAGAAGACGCCGAGCCATGGCCAGGGCAGGAATTCGAGCGGATGAAGAACGTCGCGCGCCAAAGCGGCGAGCAGCTTGATTTGCGACGCCCCCAGCATGAAGAACATCAGCGAGACAAAGCCGAACCAGCTCATCAGCGCCAGCACGGCGCTGCGCGAGCGCAGGGCGAAGCGCAGCATGACGCCGATCTCCAGCGCCTTGCCGAGGCAAGCGGCGGCGACGGCGATCGGGGCGCCGACGAGCACGGCGGCCGCTACGCCGAGCCCCGGCCCGTAGACCAATCCATAGAGGATCATCGGAAAGGCGGGCGCCGAAAGATAGATGGGGTTTGCCGCGATCGGCGTGAGCATCTCACCCAGGAAGATTGCGCCTGGCGGCGCGGGATGGCTGAACAGCCACTCCCACATCGGATGACGGCGGCGCTGCGCGTCGAAATCCATGCCTTCGGACTGGAACACGAGCATCAGGCTCCACAGCATCAGCAGGAGCGACCCGAACATCGCTGGAAAGGCGCCGAAATCCGCCGCCGCTGCGACGCCGGTCGCCATGCTGGCGGGCGTCTTCGCGCAATCTCTGGTCTCCGCCGAGATGCTGCGCTTGCCTAACGGCGAGAACGGCGGCTGGCTCGCCTTCCCACACTTGTCTGGAGAGAGCTTCGAGTGCTGCGCGATCTCGATGCGCTCGGCTTCCAGCGTCCCGAGATGCACGGCGCCGGCGGCGAGGCCATGCACGAGAAGCATGAACAGGACAGCGAGATAGAAGGCGAAGTCATTCCAGTCGCCGGCGTTCTTGCCGACGCTGCGGCCGAGGAGCTGACGCTGCCTTCGCACGCGGCCGGCGCGGCGGCGGCGCGCCGCGCCGAGCAGCAGGCGCAGCGTCTTCCAGAAGCCCGGCGGATCGGGCGAGTCGCTCATCATGAGGACGACGCTCTGCCGACGAGCCGCAGGAACACGTCCTCGAGGTGCGCCTCTCCATGCGCGGCGCGGAGAACGTCGAGCGCCCCTGCGGCGACGACTTCGCCCGCATCGATGATGATCGCGTGCGAGCAGAGCCTCGCTACATGGTCCATCAGATGCGTCGAGAACAGGATCGTCGCGCCCCGCGCGGCGGCGTTGCGCATGATGTCGTAGAAGAGGTGCGTCGACTCGACGTCGAGGCCGTTTGTCGGCTCGTCGAGCACGAGCAGGCGCGGCGCATGGGCCATGGCGAGCAGCAAGCCGAGCTTCTTCTTCATGCCGCGCGAATAGTCCTCGGCGAAGTTGTCGAGGTCATCGGCGAGGCGCAGCTCTGCGACGAGCGGCTCGAGGCGGCTCATCGCGGCAGCGGGGTCCAGGCCATGCATCGCGGCGGAGAGCTCCAGCGTCTCGCGGCCGGAGAGATAGGAATAAAAGACGGGCTCGTCGGGCAGGAAGCCGATGCGGCGCTTGAGCTCGACGCGATCCTCGAACGCGTCGAGGCCGTCGACGACGAGGGAGCCGCGCGAGGCCTTCATGATGCCCATGAGCAGGCGAAAGAAGGTGGTCTTGCCGGCCCCGTTCGGCCCGAGCAGGCCGCAGATCTGCCCCTTAGGCACGGCGAGCGAGACGTCCTTCAGCGCCGTCTTGTCGCCGAACTCCTTGCACAGGCCGATCGCGCGGACGAGGGCTTCGCCGGGCGCGGCGTCGGTCGATGTCATGCCCGAGGCCTCCGGATCAGGGCGATGCGGCGACGCTCGGCGCCGGATGCCCGATGATGCCGCGCGGGAGTCGCCAATTCCTTCACAGCCAAGTCACAATTGCGTTAAGTCCCGGCAACCCCGGGACAACGTGGGCTTCGCCTTCTTACAGCTCGACGACATCCGCCCGCAGTCCCGCCGAGCCCGCGGCGATCTCGGCGACGCGGCGATGATGCGTGAATACGATCGCCTGCCGCGCTCTGCCGAATTCAGCGATGAGCTCCAGCGCCCGGGCCGTGCGCAGGTCGTCGAAGCTCGCGAGCAGATCGTCGCCGATGAAGGGCAGCGCCTCGCCGCCGCGCAGCTCCAGCAGGGCAAGACGCAGCGACAGATAGAGCTGGTCGCGCGTGCCCTCGCTCATCTCGGGGACGGCGACCTTCTCGCCGCTCGCGCGCACGCCTTTCAGCGCAGGTCGGTCGTCCTCGTCATAGTCGGCGCCGAGACCTGCAAAGGCGCCGTCCGTCGCTGCGGCGAAGAGCGCCGAGGCGCGGCTGATGAGAGGATCTTCGACCACAGCGCGGTGACGCTCGATCGCCCGCGCTGCAAGCCGCGCCGCGCTCGCGCGCAAGGACCAGCGCATCGCCACGGAGACCAGCTCGGCGCCCGCCTCAGCCCTCTGGGCGGCCGCGCTCGCGGCGTTGCGCCCTTGCATGAGCTCGTCACGCCTGCGACGGGCGTCATGCAGCGCCGTCGCCGCCACTTCGATATCCCCGAGGATCTCCTTGCGATCAATCTTGAGGCGTTCGATGGCGCCAGGAACCAGGTCGAAGTCGAGATCGGCCTGCTCGGCGCGCAGCGTCGCTTCGTCGCGCTCGTCAGCCACATCGGCGAGATCGCGGAGGCAAGCGTCAAGCTCTGCGGCCTGCGCATTGCGCCGCTCCGCGCGTTCGAGGGCTGCGTCGAGCGGAGCCTCCGAGGCGAGACCGAAGACCGCGCGCGCGGCGGCGAGCATCGCTTCGAGCTCGTCGCGCCTCCGAGCGAAACGCGCGCAGAACGCTTCTCGCTTTCGCGTCGCCTCGAGCAAGGTTTCGCGCCGCTTGTTTTCGGCTTGAGCGCGCCCGAGGCGCTCGCTCAGCACATTGAGCGCGGCGCGAGAGTTGAGATCATCAAGCTCGGGCGCCGCCGTTTTGACCAGGGCGGCGACGGACGCGTCGAAGGCCGCAATGTTCTGCTCCATGCCCTCGATCCGATGTTTCGCGGTCCTGAGCCTCTCCTGATAGAGGGGAATTCCTCGCCAGACAGCGAGCGCCGCCTTGGCTTGCGCGGGCGTCGCCGCGCCGTCAAGCCCGATGGCGCCGGCTGCGGACGGCCAATCGGCGGCGGTGCGCTCGAACGCTTCCTGCGCCTTGGACTGGTTTTGCTCGGCGCGCGCGAGCGTCGCCAAAGCCTTTTCTCGCAGCGTCACGGCCGTGCGCGCGTCCGTCCAGCGCCTTTGCAGGCGTTCGAGAGTCGCGCGCGCCAATTTGTGAGCCGCTTCGATGGGAAGGGCGGGGTCGGCCTCCTCGCCCATCTCCGCGACGAGTCGCAGAAGGCTCGGCTTCATCGCCTCGAGCTCCTGCGCCAGCGCGTCGAGTTCGAGCTTGCCGCCGTCGAGGCGCTCCCGCTCCTGCAGCATCTCGCTCACTCTCTCGCGCCAGGCGGCCATTTCCCTCGGCGCCGAAGGCTCGACGCCGACTCCCGTCCAAACTGCGCGCCAGTCTGCGTTCAACGCGCGCCATCGGGCGAGGCGATCATCCTGCGCGGCGCGCATGCGCTCATAGTCGCGCTGAACCCTGGCGCGCTTTTCGCAGGCGGCGGCGTAGCGTGCGGCGCGCTCCGCTCCAGTCAGCAGAAGGTCGGTCGTCGCGTCTATTTTTCGGCCCTCCGCGCCCAGTGCGTCGAAGGCGCGGCGGCGCTCTCGCGGCGGCCCGTCGTCCAAGGCCTCGCTGAGGCGATCAAAGGCCTCGTCGCGAGCCTGACGCGCGGTTGCGAGATCCTCGCGCGTCGCCACGTCGCCTTCGCGCTGCAGCGCGACGATCTCGCGCTCCGCCTCCGCCAAGGCGTTTTGCAGGCCGTCGCTCTCGACCGCGGCGCGCTTGTCCTCTGCGTCCAGCGCCTCGAATTTTTGACGCGCCGCTTCGATCTTCGCCGCGTCCGGCAGCGGCGCGCGCGCGAGCTCGGCGAGCGCTGGGGGGATCGGCTCGAGCTGCGACAGCCTCTCCTCCAGCCGCCGTGTCCCCGCCGCATGGGCGAGCGAGTCGCGCCGCAGCCGATCCGCCTTGGACGCCACCTCCTCGAACAGCTCGAAAGACTGGCGCAAGCGGGCGGGATCGACCGCCTCTCCGCCGGCCCGGACCGCTTCGCTCGCCGCAAGCGCATCGTTCCGGGCCGCCTCGAGCGCGTCGGCGGCCTCGGCGCGCTTGAGGTCGGCCTTGCCGAGCTTGTCGATGAGTTCTTCGACGCGGGCGAGCGCCGCGTCGGTCGGTTGACGCGCGGCGAGCGCCTCGTGATCGTCGACGCCCAAACGGCGCGCGCTCGAGTCGAGATTGTCCTGCGCCTCGCGCGCTTCGGCGCGGCGGCCCGGCAAGTCTTTTTCGGCTGCCCGCACCTCGCCGACGCACTCGCGGAGTTCTCCGATCTTTTCGGCGAGGCTCAACAATTTTTCATCGACTTTGAGGCTCGAGATCGTCTCCGACTTTTCGGCCTGCTCCTTTTGAAGATCGTTCAGCGCGTTTTCGACCCGTTCCAGCTCCTCGAGCGCCGCGCGCCATCGCGTCAAAGCGCTCAGCTCGACCGGCGGAAGAGCGGCGAGGCCCTCGAGTTCGCGGCG
>DATHCI010000236.1:0-15601 GCA_035319645.1 Methylocystis sp.
CGCCGCCGCGACGTCCGCCGCCGAGCCTTTGGGCCTGCCTCCCGTTCCAATCCCCGCCGACAACCCGCAGACGCCGGAGAAAATCGCCCTCGGCGACAAGCTGTTTCATGACAAACAATTCTCCGCCGACGGCACGATCGCCTGCAGCACCTGCCACGACAACGCCAAGGCCTTCACCGACAGTCCGCTCAAGACCTCGCGCGGCATCGGCGGCCAATTCGGCACGCGCAACGCGCCGACCGTGCTCAACGCCGCCTATTTCCACACGCTGTTCTGGGACGGGCGCGCCTCCTCGCTCGAGGATCAGTCGGGCAATCCGCCGCTGAACCCGATCGAGATGGGACTTAAGTCCTATGATCCGTTCCTGAAATATCTGCGCGAGGACAAGGCCTACGCCGAAGCCTTCAAGAAGGTGTTCGGCGTCGAGGGCGCGGGCCTCACGATCGATCACGTGAAGAAGGCCATCGCGAGCTACGAGCGCACGCTCATCTCCGGCGACTCGCCCTTCGACCGCTGGTATTTCGGGCGCGAGGCGAATGCGATCAGCGACGCCGCCAAGCGCGGCTTCGAAGTCTATGTGGGCCAGGGCCGCTGCGTGTCCTGCCACGTCATCGAGCAGAACCAGGCGCTCTTCACCGACAATCGCTTCCACAACATCGGCGTCGGGATCAACAAGATCCAGCCGGAAGTTCCGCACTTCGCCGACGCGTTCCAGAAAGCGAAAGCCGCGGGCGCCGACGTGGACAAGACGGTGCTGACCGATCCCAAGGTCTCCGAGCTCGGCCGCTTCGCGGTCACGACGCATTTCGACGAGATCGGCGCATTCAAGACCTCGACGCTGCGCAACATCGCCGTGACCGGCCCCTACATGCACGACGGGTCGCTCCGGACGCTGAAGGACGTCGTCAAGCATTACAACGACGGCGGCAAGAGCCCGGGCGATCCTTCCGTCAATCCCTATCTCTCGGGCGGCATTCGCCCGCTCAATCTCTCCGACCAGCAGCAGGAGGATCTCATCGCCTTCCTGGAGACGCTGACGAGCCCCGCCTACGTCAACGCCAAGACGAAAGCCAACGACCAGACGCCATGAACAGCCGCGCTCCACGCAGCTCATGCACAAGGACACCCGAGAAATGACCAGACTGATAACCAGGCGCAGCGTCATGGCCGCGGGGGCGGCCGCCGCCGCCGGAACCATCGCCACGCTTCCCATCAGCATGGTGCGGCTCGCCTTCGGCGGCGAGCGCGACGACTTCGCCTTCACCTACATCTCCGACTCGCACATCCAGCAGATCAAGGGCGCAAGCTTCGTGCGCAACTGGGACATGGGCCTCAAGCGCGCGGTCGCCGAAGCCAATCTGATGAAGCCCGAGTCCGACTTCGTCATGTTCGGCGGCGATCTCGCGCAGCTTGGCAAGCGCGAGGAGCTCGACCACGGGGCCGAGATCCTGTCGGTGCTCAGGCCGAAGCTGCATTGCGTCATGGGCGAGCACGACTACTATCTCGACCTCGGCGATTACTGGAGCAAGCTCTACGGTCCGCAGCATTACAGCTTCAACCATAAGGGCGTGCATTTCGTCGTGCTGAACTCGATCCTCACGACCGACGAGTGGACCTTCCGGCGCTGGCCGACCGCCGAACGGCGCATGGCGGAGATGGCCGGGCTCGACAATCCGAACGGCTCGCCCTTCATGGTCGGCGAGGCTCAGCGCGTGTGGCTGCGCGAAGATCTCTCCAAGGTCGAACACGAGACGCCAATCGTCGTGTTCTCGCACTCGCCGCTGCAGAAGATCTACAAGGGCTGGAACTTCTGGACCGACGACGCCGATCAGGTCCAGGATCTCCTGCGTCCGTTCAAATCCGTGAACGTGATCTACGGTCACGTGCACCAGATCCAGTACAATCAGATCGGCAACATCGCCTTCAACTCGGTGATGGCGACCGCCTGGCCCTGGCCTTATCCCGAAACTTATGCGCAGGCGGAAAGCCACCTGCCGGTGCTGACCGTGCCGATGAACCGCGCCGATCCCTTCTTCGAGCGCGACGCCACCGGCTGGCAGCTCATCAATGTGCATTCGGGGCGGGTCGCCGCGCGTTTTCAGCTTTGGGACAACCCCGAGCGCACGGTCGCCTTCGATCCGGCGGAAGGAAAACCCGTCGATCTCGCCTATCGGGACGCGTCGCGTCGCACCTCCCCGCAATCCCACTATTGAGAATGAGAACGGAGCTGACGATGCGTTCCATATCCGCCGCCCTGCTGCTCAGCCTCATGCTCGGCGCCCCCTGTGCGCGCGCCGACGAGTTCACCAAGGATGATATTGCGCGCTACGAGAAGGAGTTCGACAATGTCCGCGCCGAAGGGCGCAAGCTATGGACCGACGGCGCGCTGGGAACGAATGGCGTCGCCTGCGGGCAATGCCATCCCAACGCCGCGAACACGCATCCGGAAACCTACCCCAAGTTCCAAAAGCAGCTCGGCAAGGTCGCGCAGCTCTGGGAAATGGTGAACTGGTGCCTCCGCAATCCGCTGGAGGGAAAGCCGCTCGCCTCCGACGACCCCAAGATGACGGCGATCCTGTCCTACATCGCCTATGAGCGCCGCGGCGTGAAGCTGCGTCCGGGCGAGCACTAAAAAAGCTGTCAGGCCGGCAGCGCGGAGGGCAGGCGGGCCTCGCCCGTCGCCAGCCCGCGCCGCAGGATCAGCACGAAGAGCAGAGCGATCGCCGGCGCCCCGAGCGGCAGGGCGATCGCCGCAGCCAGCGGCCGCGCGGCGAGCGGAGTCGCGAAGGCGAGCGCGAGCGCGGTCTTCTCATAAGGCGCGAAGCCTTTTTCGCGGCCCATGCCGGCGAGCATGACGAGCGCCGGCGCAAGCGCCATCATGTCGTAATCCAGGCAATAGGGCGTGGTGAGCAGCGTCGAGACGATCGTCGCGGCGAACTTGGCGCGCCGGTCGGCGCCCGAGCGCCAGAGCCAGACGAGCGCGATGAGGGCGATGGCCGTGACGGCGCCCTGCACGCCCCAGGCGAGGGAGACGTCGCCGCCGAGCAGCCGCACGGCCGCGAAGGGGCTCTGAATTTTCTCGAAGCCCGCCGCGCCCTGCTCGACGACGAATTTTTGCGTGAAGGCGAGTCCGTCGAAAAAGGCGCGCCAGCTCGAGAGGCCGAAGGCCGCGATGCTCAGGGCGGTCATGACCGCGAGCGTCGCGGCGGCGGCTGCGATCGCGCGCCAGCGGCGATCGAGCAGGAGCGCGAGCGGCAGCGCGAAGGCGAATTGCGGCTTGTAAGCAAGCAGCGCGAAGGCGACGCCGGCCGCGGACTCTTGTCGGCGCTCCAGCGCAAGGAAGCCGGCGGCGAGCAGCGCCGCGGTCAGAAAGCCGTTCTGCCCGTGGCCGAGATTGACCATGACCGCGGGGAAGGCGAGCGCGCCGAGCAGCGTCTTGCGCAAGTCGAGCTTTTGGGCGCGCGCGAGCGCGGCGATCGTCGCGAGATAGGCCGCGAGCGTCAGCCCCTGCCAGAGCGCAAGCGCCGGCAGATAGGGGAGCTTGGCGAGCGGCGCCGCGACCGCGAGGAAATAGGGCGGATAGTGCCAGCCATAGACCGCGGCGTCCGCGCCGAATTCGGCGCGCTGGCGGGCGACATGGCGCTTAAGGTCGAACACCGCCTCCGGCGCGCCCGCATTCGCCTCCTTGCCCGCGACCCAGACCTGCGAGAAATCCGTGCCGAGCTGGTTGTGCGCGCCCATCATCCGATTTTGCGTCGAGGTGACCATCGCGACGAGGAAGACGAGCGAGGCGACGAGCAGCATGAGGCCGTAGACGCGCTGGCGCTCCTCGGTGAGCCAGTCGCCGGATTTCATCTGGTCGAGGATCTTGCGCATGTGTCGGTTTCCGTCGCGGCTTTGAGCCGGAAAGGCTTAGCGGGAACGAGTTAAGGACGCGGGAACGTGGGGAGTTAATTCTCCGCCTCGCGCGCGTTTGTTCGCTTTATGTTCTTGACGTGCGAGGCGCGCGAAGCTAGGTTGCAGGTCTGCCAACTGCAATTTTTGGGAGATTTGAATGGATCGCCAGAAAACGCCGCGGGAAAGCTTCGAGAAACGCACGCGGTCGCGGCCCATGGCGCACGCCATCGAAATCAATGATGACGGTCTCGTCCTCGGCGCAGGCGCGATCCTCGCGCATATGACGCGCGATGCGTTCGGCTCGCCCGTTCTTGCGCTAGACGCGGACTTTGAGCGCCTGCAGGCTCTGCTGGCCGCAGCGCATGGACTGCCGACGCCTCCTGATCTCGAGCGCCATCTCGAAGACGCATGCGCCTATTGGCGACGCGGCGACAGGGCGCTGGCCAACATCCGCCTCGCGCTCGCGCAAATTCCCCGGCTCGAAGAGCGCGCCGACGCCTATCGGCTTTTCCTCGCGGAAGGACTGCTCGACGACGGCCTGCCGCCTCGCGACCTGATGAAGGCGCTGGGTTTCGAGCCGCCGCGGCGCAGGCTCGAAAAATACGACCCGCGCCAGCCCCGCGTGCCGGCCGGCAGCGGCCGCACCAGCGGGAGGTGGACATCGGGGGAGCCCGGCGCCGCAGCGACTACGCCCGCTCCGACGCCGCCTGCGTCGACCCTGCTCCCGCCCGCGCTCGGCTTCGTCACCGCAAGCGGCCCGCGGACCCTGTATGAGGCGCTCTTCGGAGCCGGTCCAGCCGCCCGCGGATTTCTTGCGGCGCTCGGGCGCTTCGCCGCGCGCCTCGACGGCCCCGCCCTCGTTCTCGGCGCGATTTTCATCCCGAGCCCCAACAGAGTCGTCTCCGAGGGCGCGGTCGCCGGTGCGCCGGATCTTTCCTACGCCTGGAATAGGGACGAAGGCTCGCTGCGCCTCTATCGGGACGACGGCGCGGGTCGACGCATCGTTGCCGCCGCACGTCTCGGGCGAGGCGGAATTTTCTACCAATATGGAACGGATTGGCCGATCGGGCGCGTCGTGGACGGAAGCCTCGTCTTCGACGCGGACTCGCTGCCCGACGCAGAAGGGCGCGTTCGCGCCGGCGCCGACTCCGACGAGCCGAGGCTCTGCCCGGACCCGAAGCCGGACACCCCGCATGGCGCCTCCGATCGCGCCTGGGCCTATCAGGAGCAGATCAGCCGCTTGAACAATCCGCAGCGGCCCTTGCTGCGGCCCATGGGAGTGCAGCTCACAGATCCGGCGACGGGCGAGATCGTCTATTTCGACGACTGCCGGGAAAGCGACGGGACCATGATCGAGGCGAAAGGTCTCGGCTACGCTTGGCGGCTGCACGCTACGCCGGAAATCCAGAAGGGTCTGGAGAAGGAGCTTGCGGATCAAGCGAAGCTGCAGGTCGACGCCGCGGGATCACGTGACATCGAATGGTATTTTGCGGAGCAGGAGGTTGCGGATACGGCAAGAAAGCTGTTCGAAGGATTTGAAGAGCTCAAGAAAATCCGAACTTACTACGTTCCGGCTGAGCAAAAATGAGGAGAACCCCTATGCCATCGACAAGCTTTGTCCCAATAGAGGTCAAGACGACAAAGAGCAAAGATTATTTGTGCAGGTGCGTCTGGGAAAAGCGCGGAGAAACGCCTGAAGAGCTCGCTGCGCGCTTCTTGCGCATGATCGACTCCTTTGGGCGTATCGATCCTGTTTTCAGCCTGTGGGCGTGCGGATGGCGTTCCGCCATCGACCTCGAAAAAGTCCGTGACCGCTTTGCCGAGGTGGAGATCGCGGAGGGGATTGCCCGAAGCGACCTGGGCAAACCCCTGCCTGTCCACGGCTACTATTTCGGAGCCTGGACCCGCGGCACGCCCAAGGATCGAACCTTCATGGTCAGCTGTCGCGCCGGCGCAACGACCGCCACCCTGTTTCCCAACAACGTCATCCTGGATACGCGCTCCGGCCCGGAAGGACCTTCCCGCCAAGTCGTCACTTATGCGATCTTTCGCGCGGCGCTGATTGCGATGGTGGACGCCTGGGAGCCCCTGAACGCCGGCGCCTATTCGCGGCAGCTCATCTCCATGGGACGCGACTCCCATTTCCCCAAGGCCTGGATCCAATATCTCTGCCCCTGGCTCGCGCAGAAGATCACGCCGCCGTCGACTGCGCTCGTCGAACGGCTTCCCGATGGCGGCCTGCTCATGTCGGCGACGACAAAGACTTTCGACGGGAACAACGCGAAGCATATGGCCGTCGCCGCCGACATGGCCGCCGCCATGGCGCCGCTCGACCGGCTGCCATGGCCGTCGCAGCGCTGATCGTTTGCGCTCAGGACGCTACAGACGGCCAAGCAGAGGCGGCCCTGGTCGCGAACTGGAGCGCGCAGCTCAAAATTTCTATTTCGACGGTTGCGGGGAGAGCGCCGGGACCATGATCGAAGCTAAGCAGCCCTGACGGAGTCGAAAAGCTCAAAAAGATCCGCACTTACTACGTTCCAGCCGAGCAACAATGAGGAGAAACCCTATGTCATCGACAAGTTTTGTTCCAATAGAGGTCAAGACGACAAAGAGCAAAGAATTTTTAGTCAGGTGCGTATGGGAAAGGCGTGGAGAAACGCCCGAAGAGCTCGCCACGCGTTTCTTGCGCATGATCGATTCCCTCGAGCGCATCGATCCTATATTCAGCCTGTGGATGTGCGGACAGGATCTAGACAGCGACTTGGAGAAAGTGCGCAATCGCTACGCGGAGGAGATCACAGAGGGGATCGCTAGAGACGATTTGGGACAGCCCGAACCTGTCTACGGATACCGATTCGCAGCTTGGACTCGGAGCCAGCCGAAGGATCGCACCTTCAGCGTGAGGTGCCGCGTGGGAGCAACGGTCTCGACGCTGTTTCCAAATAACGTTCACTTACAAACGCGCTCAGACCCAGAAGGACCGAGCCCCGAAGTCGTCGCCTATTCGATCTTTCGCGCGGCGCTGCTTGCGATGGTGGATGCCTGGGAGCCCTTGGACGGCGGCGCCTATTCACAGCAGCTCATCTCCAAGGGACGCGACTCATATTTCCCCAAGGCCTGGATCCAATATCTCTGCCCCTGGCTCGCACAGAAGATTACGCCGCCGTCGACTGTGCTGGCCGAACGGCTGCCCGATGGCGGCCTGCTCATGACCGCGACGACGGAGACTTTCGACGTGAGCAACGCGAAGCATATGGCGGTCGCCGCGGATATGGCCGCCGCGATGGCGCCGCTCGACCGCCTGCCCTGGCCGTCGCAGCGCTGATGCGTGAGGCGGCGGAGTTTCCAGTGTCACGATTTCGCGTGACGCTCGTTCCGAGCGACGAAAGGGCTCACCGCCACGCCGCCGTCGCCGCCACCCACTCCCGCGTCCGCGCCTCCGGGTCGGCGTTGCGCAAAATATCCGTCACGACGCAGGCGCTGTCGGCGCCGGCCGCGAGCGCCAGCCGCGCGCGCTCGGGCGTCAGGCCGCCGATCGCGACGAGGGGGATCGCGCCGATCCTGCCCTTCCATTCCCCGATCCGCTCCAGGCCCTGCGGCGCGAAGGCCATCTGCTTCAACAGCGTCGGATAGATCGGCCCGAGCGCCACATAGTCGGGCGCGAGCGCCAGCGCGCGGGCGAGCTCCGCCTCGTCATGCGTCGAGACGCCGAGCCGCACGCCCGCCGCCCGCAGCGCGGAAATATCGGCGCCGTCGAGATCGCCCTGGCCGAGATGGACGAAGTCGCAGCCCTCTTCGATCGCGAGACGCCAATAGTCGTTGAGGATGATCTGCGCGCCGAACCGCGCGCAGAGCGCCCTGGCCGGTCGCAGCTCGGCGCGGACCTCGGCCTCGGGCCGGTCCTTGATCCGCAGCTGGACGAGCCGCACGCCCAAGGGCAGCAGGCGCTCGAGCCAGGCGGCCTCGTCGACGATGAGATAGAAGGGATCGAGCGTCACGCGGCGCCGAGGTCGAAGGCGCGTCCGAGCGTCGGCGTCGACGGCTCGGCCATGTCGCGCGGCGTCATCGGCTTGGCGAGAAAAGCCGCGCGCCCCGCCGCAATCCCGAGCGCGAAGGCGCCCGCCATGGCGACGGGGTCGCCGGCGAGCGCGACGGCCGTATTCAGAAGGATGGCGTCGTAACCGAGCTCCATCGCCGCCGCCGCATGCGACGGCGCGCCGAGGCCGGCGTCGATGATGAGGGGCGTCGTCGGAAAGCGCGCCCGCAACGCGCGCAGGCCGAAGACGTTGTTCAGGCCCCTCCCGGAGCCGATCGGCGCCGCCCAGGGCATCAGCACTTCGCAGCCGGCGTCAAGCAGCCGCTCGGCGACCGTCAGGTCCTCGGTCGTGTAGGGAAAGACGCGGAACCCGTCCTTGATCAGGATCTTCGCCGCCTCGACCAAGCCGAAGGGATCGGGCTGCAGCGTGTCCTCGTCGCCGATGACCTCGAGCTTGATCCAGTCGGTCGAGAACAGCTCGCGCGCCATCTGCGCCGTCGTGACGGCTTCCCTGGCGGTTCGGCATCCGGCGGTGTTCGGCAGAACGCGCGCGCCGGTCTCGCGGATGAGCCGCCAAAACCCTTCGCCGGCGCGCCCGCCGCCCGCCTCGCGGCGCACCGAGACTGTGACGATCTCGGTCTGCGAGGCGACGATCGCGCGGGCGAGGATCGCCGGCGAGGGATAGCGCGCGGTGCCGAGCAAGAGCCGCGACTGGATCTCGACGCCATAAAGCGTCAGCGCGTCGGTCACGCGGTCAGCCTCCCTGCCGCGGCGAGACGATCTCGACCGCGTCGCCGTCCCTAAGCGGCGTCTCCTCCCGGTCGCGGGCGCGCACGAACTCGTGGTTCACCGCGGTCGCGACGGGCCCTTCGCCATAGCCGAGCTCGGCGAGAAGGCGCGCCAAGGTCGCCGCCTCCACGTCGCGCGTCTCGCCATTGACCTCAACCCGCATCGCCAATCTCCGGGAACCTCGCGCCTTCGAGAAGCATCAGCGCGGCGCGCCGCGCGAGCGCCGGCGCGAGCAGAAAGCCGTGCCGGTAGAGGCCATTAATATAGAGAGTGTTTCCGCGCGCAATGAGGCGCGGCAGATTGTCTGGAAAGGCTGGCCGCAGGTCGGAGCCGGTCTCGACGACCTCGGCCTCGGCGAAGGCCGGGTGGATCGCGTAGGCCGAATTGATGAGCTCGACGAGCGAGCGGGCGGTGACGCGCGCCGCCTCCTCGTTCTCGATCATCGTCGCGCCGACCATGTAGAGCCCGTCGCCGCGCGGCACGACGTAGACCGGGCGCTTCGGGTGCAGCATGCGGATCGGGCGCGAGAAGCGGAGGCCCTCGCTGCGCAGAGTCAGCATCTCACCCTTGACGCCGCGCAGGGTGGGCAGCGCGTCACGGGCGGCGAAGCCACGCGCGTCGACGGTCCAGTCGGCGCCGCCTTCGGCCTCGGCGCCGAAGCGCAGCACGTCATTCGGCATTTGGCAGAGCCTCTCCACCAGCGCCGCCATGGCCGCCTGGGGGTCGAGATGCGCCTCAGCGGCGAAATGAAGCGCGATGTCGAACCGGCCTTCGAGATCCGGCTCCAGCGCCACGACGCCTTCGGCCTCGAGCTTCTCGAAATTGTCCGTGCGTCGGGAAAAATCGAAGAGTTCCGCGCGCTGGCGCGCCGGGGCGACGACGAGGCTGCCGGCTCGCGTGGCGACGGGAATTTCCCTGGTCCAGAAGTCGAGCGCCTCGGCGCCGAGCGTCGCCACGATGGGCTCGGCGCTTTGAAGCTCGCACCAGGGCGCGATCATGCCGCCGGCGAAACGCGAGCAGCCGAGCCCGGCCCGAGGCTTGCGCTCGACGAGCGCGACTTCGGCGCCGCGCCGCGCGAGCTCATAGGCAGCCGTCAGTCCGGCGACGCCGGCGCCGACGACCTCAACGCGCATGGGCTTTGCGTCTCACGCGCCCTCCCTCCGCCAGTCCGAGCTGGATCAGGTTCAAAGGGTCGCCGAGCCATCGCCATCGGCCTCTCAGCCCCTGCGGCGGGGCTCCCCTGGCGACGCCAGCTTGCGCCGGCAAAGGGCGGCGCGTCAACCTCTCCGAAGCCGACGCAGGCGTGAAACGCCCGCCATATTCGGATTTCGACGCAAACCGTTTATACGTCCGTCCTCCGTCCTCCGTCCTCCGACTTCCGAATGTCCCACAACAGCTTCGGTCATCTCTTCCGCGTCACGACCTTCGGCGAGAGCCACGGGCCGGCGATCGGCGCCGTCGTCGACGGCTGCCCGCCGCGCCTGGCGCTCAGCGCCGCCGACATCCAGGCCGATCTCGACCGCCGCAAGCCCGGCCAGTCGCGCTTCACGACGCAGCGGCGGGAAGCCGATGAAATAAAAATCCTCTCCGGGGTGTTCGAGGGACGAACCACCGGGACGCCCATCGCCCTGCTTATCGAGAATACCGATCAGCGCTCCAAGGATTATTCCGAGATCGCGCAAAAATACCGGCCCGGCCATGCCGACTATGTCTATGACGCAAAATATGGAATTCGGGACTATCGCGGCGGCGGACGCTCCTCGGCGCGCGAGACTGCGGCGCGCGTCGCCGCCGGGGCCGTGGCCCGCAAGGTCATTCCGGGCGTCACGATTCGCGGCGCCCTCGTAAAAATCGGCAAGCTCGAGATCGACCGCGCGCGCTTCGACTGGGACGAGGTGGAGAAAAATCCTTTTTTCTGCCCCGACAGGGAAGCCGCCGAGCGCTTCGCCGACTATCTCGACGACATTCGCAAGGAGGGTTCGTCGATCGGCGCGGTGATCGAGATCGAGGCGAGCGGCGTCCCGGTCGGCTGGGGCGCGCCGATCTATGGCAAGCTCGACGCCGAGCTTGCGAGCGCGCTGATGTCGATCAACGCGGTGAAGGGCGTGGAGATTGGGGCGGGCTTCGCCGCGGCGGAGCTCACGGGCGAAGAGAACGCCGACGAGATGCGCCGCGGGCCGGACGGCGCGCCCAACTTCCTCTCGAACCACGCCGGCGGAATTTTGGGCGGCATATCCACGGGGCAGCCGATCCGCGCCCGCTTCGCGGTGAAGCCTACCTCGTCGATCCTGACGCCGCGGCGCACGATCGACAGCGCCGGCGCCGAGACCGAGGTCGTGACCAAGGGCCGGCACGACCCCTGCGTCGGCATTCGCGCCGTGCCGGTCGGCGAGGCGATGATGGCCTGCGTGCTGGCGGACCAGTTTTTGCGGCACAAAGGACAGACGTCAGATGGCGGATGACAGATGGGGCGCCGGCCGTGATTTCCTTCTCCCCGTAAGGGGAGAAGGTGGCGCAAAGCGCCGGATGAGGGGCGCCGACGTCCCAACGCTTTTTGGCGATGGGGCGTCGGCGCCCCTCATCCGACCCCGCTTCGCGGGGCCACCTTCTCCCGCGAGCGGGAGAAGGAGTCGCCCGGCGTTTCTGTTTTCCGTCTTCTGCCTTCTGTGCTCCGTCTGCGCCCCTGCGCTCGCGCTGGACAAGGTGACTTTCGCGACCAACTGGCGCGCGCAGGCCGAGCACGGCGGCTTCTATCAGGCCGTCGCGGATGGGACCTATGCGCGCCACGGGCTCGACGTGACCATCCTGCAGGGCGGGCCACAGACGAATGCGCGGCTGCTGCTCGCCGCGGGCCGCGTCGATTTCGCCATGGGCGCCAATCTCATCCAGACCTTCGAGGCGGTGAAGCAGAACATCCCGGTCGTCGACGTCGCCGCGATGTTCCAGATCGACCCCGTGGTGTTTCTGTCTCATCCCGGCGTCGGCCTCGACCGCTTCGAGGACCTGCCGAAAGCCACGGCCTTCGTCGCCAACGACATGCTCGTGTCGGTGTTTCAGTGGATGAAGCAGGCGCACGGCTTTCGCGAGGAGAAGGTCAAACCCTATGGCTTCAACCAGGCGCCCTTCATCGCCGACAAGAACTCGATCGAGGAGGGATATCTCACCTCCGAGCCATACCAGGTCGAGCGCGTCGCGGGCTTCAAGCCGAACGTCTTCTTGCTCGCCGACTATGGCTATGATTCTTATTCGACCACGATTCTGGCTCCCGCCGAGACCATCGCCAAGAATCCCGAGCTCGTCCAACGCTTCGTGGACGCCTCGATCATTGGTTGGCGGAATTACCTCCACGGCGACAATCGCGCCGCCAACGCTCTGATCAAAAAAGACAATCCCGAGATGACCGACGGCCTTCTCGCCTATAGCGTCGAGAAACTGATAGAGCGCGGCGTCGTCGATTCCGGCGACGCCAGGACCGGCGGCGTCGGCGTTATGACGGACGCGCGCGTGAAGAGCTTCTTCGACAAGATGGTGAAGGCCGGCGTCGTTCCCGCCGACCTGCCCTATAAGAAGGGCTACACGTTGCAATTCGTCGGCAAGGGCGTCGGCGTCGAGCCTGCGACGAAATGAGGCGCCCTTCGGTCATCGCGAGCGGGGCGAAGCGATCCAGGGGCCGCACGTGACTCCGGCTCATCTCGGCTACGCTCACGATGGCGCGCTGGTTGCGTTCGACGGAGTCGGCAAGACGTTCGGCCAGGTGACGGCGCTGCGAGGACTCGATCTTTCGGTCCATCCCGGCGAGACGCTGACCTTGCTCGGGCCCTCGGGCTGCGGGAAATCGACGGCGCTGCGGTTGCTGGCCGGCTTGGCCCAGCCGACCAGCGGGTCCATCCGGTGGGGCGCAGGCGCCTCACGCGAGAACCTCGGCGTCGTTTTCCAGGAGCCGACGCTCCTGCCCTGGGCCGACGTCTTCGCCAATGTCTATCTGCCGCTGCGGCTCGGCGGGCTTTCGCGCGCCGCGGCCGCGCCGCGCGTCGGGGAGGCGCTGGAGCTCGTGGGCCTCGCGCGCTTCGCCAAGGCGCTGCCGCGCGAGCTCTCGGGCGGCATGAAGATGCGCTGCGCCATCGCCCGCGCGCTCGTCACCCGGCCCGCGCTGCTGCTCATGGACGAACCTTTTGCGGCCCTGGACGAGGTGACGCGCCTAAAGCTCAACGACGAGCTGCTGGCGCTCAAGGCGCGCGTGGACGCGACGATCGTCTTCGTGACCCACTCCGTGTTCGAGAGCGTGTTCCTCTCGACGCGCATTCTCGTGCTCTCGGCGCAGGGCGGCGCGATCGCAGACGAAATCGTCGTCGACCCGGCGCTCGAGCGCGACGCGGAATATCGCTTGAGCCCCACATTCTCGGACTACTGCCGCCGCGCCTCGAAGGCCCTGCGGATAGCGTCGGGAGACGCGCCAGGAGACGCGGCATGACGACCCTGCGCGCCTGGCTCCGCGATCTCGTCGCGGCTGCCGCTCCTCCGCTTGCAGCCTTCGCCTTCTCGCTCGCGCTTTGGGAAGCGCTGGTCGTTCATTACGACATCCCGCCCTATGTGCTCCCCGCCCCGAGCGTGATCTTCGCCAAGCTCGTCGCAGACCGGGATCTCATGCTCGCTTCCTCCGCGAGCACGCTGATGGTGGCTCTGGAGGCGCTGGGGCTCGCGACGATCTGCGGCGTGCTGCTCGCGCTCGCGATGGCGCGGTCGAAATGGCTCGAGCGCACGCTCACCCCTTACGCAATCATTTTGCAGGTGACGCCGGTGGTCGCCATCGCCCCGCTGCTGCTCGTCTATCTCTCGCCGCAGGCCGCCGTGCTCGTCTGCGCTTTCCTCGTGGCGTTTTTCCCGATCCTGTCCAATACGGCGCTGGGCTTGGCGTCGGTCGATCACGCGCTGCTCGACCTCTTCGACCTCTACCACGCCTCGCCTTGGGCGCGATTCGTCTATCTGCGGGCGCCGGCGGCCCTGCCGCAGTTCCTGACCGGCCTGCGGATCGCCGGCGGCCTCGCGCTGATCGGCGCCGTCGTGGCCGAGCTCGCCGCCGGAGCGGCGGGGAAAGGCGCGGGGCTCGCCTTTCGCATCGTCGAGGCGGGATTCCGCCTCGACATCCCGCGCATGTTCGCGGCGCTGGCCTTGCTGTCGGTCATGGGCGTGGCGATATATGGCGCGCTATCGCTCGTGAGCTTCGTGGCGCTGCGCCGGTGGCACGAGAGCGCGCGCCAGCGAGGCGGATAAGACAAGGTGGAGAAAAATGCGGTCCGGGGGCGCCATAAATCAGGCTCAAGCGATAGGATATAGACGGGCCTGAGGCCGTGCGCCGCGGTCGGCGGAATTCGGAACCGGGCGCCATCCCGAGAGGCCACGGCATGAATCATCCTGGAGAGTGCGTCCATGGGGTCGCACCCGGACACAATCGTCGGAAATGAGTCTTTCCTCCCCCTTCATACGTCGGCCTGTCGCGACGACGCTGCTCGGCTTCGCCGTGCTGCTCGCCGGCGTCATGGGATTCATCAACCTTTCCGTCTCGCCGCTGCCGCAGGTCGATTTCCCGACCATTCAGGTCACGACCCAGCTCCCGGGGGCCAATCCCGACACGATGGCGGCGCTCGTCACGGCCTCGCTCGAGCGGCAGTTCGGGCAGATTCCCTCGCTTGCGACCATGTCGTCGCAGAGCGCCTTCGGCTTCTCGCAGATCACGCTGCAATTCGACCTCGACCGCGACATCGACGCCGCGGCGCAGGACGTGCAGTCGGCGATCAACGCCGCAAACTCGACGCTGCCGCGCAATCTTCCCTATCCGCCCGTCTACGCCAAGGTTAACCCCGCGGACACGCCCATCGTCACGCTGACGCTGCGCTCCGACACGGCGACGCTGCGGCAGATGAGCGACATCGCCGACACCCAGCTCGCGCCGCGGCTCTCGGAGGTCCCGGGAGTCGGGCGCGTGCAGGTCGAAGGCGGCGTGCGCCCGGCGATTCGGATTCAGGCCGACCTCGCGCGGCTCGCCGCCAATCGCATGAGCATGGACGACCTGCGCCTCGCCATCGCCGGGGCCAATGTCGCCGGCGCGAAAGGCGCGATCGACGGGACGCGCCAAGCCTACACGCTCGACGCCAACGACCAGATCCTCGCCGCGGACCAGTACAAGTCGATCGTCGTCAACTGGGTCAACGGCCGCCCGATCCTGCTGTCGGACGTCGCCACCGTCGTCGACGGCCTCGAGAACAGCCGCGTCGGCGGCTGGTATCAGGGCAAGCCGGCGATCATCATCGACGTATTGCGCCAACCCGGCGCGAACATCATCAACACCGTCGAGGGCCTGAAGAAAGAGCTGCCCAATCTGCGGCGGCTGCTTCCAACGGGCATGACGCTCGAGATCGTAAGCGACCGCACCGACACGATCCGCGCCTCGATCTCCGACGTCGAGTTCACGCTCGTCGTCGCCGTCGCCCTCGTCGTCATGGTCGTGCTGCTGTTTCTGCGCAGCGTTCGCGCCACCTTCATCGCCGCGATCAGCCTGCCGCTCTCGATCGTCGCGACCTTCGCGACCATGTGGGCGGCGAAATTCTCGCTCGACAACCTGTCGCTGATGGCGCTCACGATCGGCACGGGCTTCGTCGTCGATGACGCCATCGTCATGATCGAGAACATCGTCCGCAACATCGAGAAGGGCAAGTCTCCCCTCGAGGCGGCGCTCGGGGGCGCGCGGGAGATCGGCTTCACCGTGGTGTCGCTCACGGTCTCCTTGATCGCCGTGTTCATCCCGCTGCTGTTCATGACCGGGCTGGTCGGCCGCATGTTCCGCGAGTTCGCGCTCACGCTATCGATGGCGGTGATCGTTTC
>DATHCI010000237.1:0-7220 GCA_035319645.1 Methylocystis sp.
GCGGCCCGGCGAGGCCCCTGCTCGCCGTCGATGCGCTGGAGGCGCAGGTAACTCTCCACGCAGTGAACGCTGACCTCTGCTTCGCCGAATTGATCCGACCTCGCCGCCGCCGCCAAGGCGTCGACGAATGGCTCGATGTCGGCGGTCGATACATCAATTTCGATTTTGATCATGGGCGTGAAGCGTGGCGTGTACTCGGCGCCCCGGTAGACTTCGGTGCGTCCTCGACGCTGATAGTTCCGGGCTTCCGTCACGATCGGCGCGGGCGCGCCGAAGCGGCGAACGGCTTCCAAGGCGTCATCGAGCTTCGCGGGATCGATGATCGCCACGACGAGTCGCATGGGTTGAAACATGACGCGTCTCCTCAAAGTGGAGCGCCCGCCAGCCGGTCGAACGGACCGCGTCCGGCGGGACCAATCTTCCTGGTCGCGCGCGGGATTCGCGCGACGACACGAGGGCTGATAATTGCAATCCGCATAAGGAAGCCATGCCTGAATCATTGCAGCGTCGCAAAGGCCGAATAAGGCCGGATCGAAAGACGCAGAACAGGCTTCGATGGACAAGCGGCCATGACTGGGCCATCAACATATCAGCGATTCGCGGCGACGGAGCTGAGCCGTCGCCGATCGCGCCGCTCGGGAGTGTTGCGATGCGCAAGATCGCTGCGGGAGCCTCAGTCGCGCTGGCGTTGCAGGCCGGCGGCGCGGCGGCGGCCGACGTCAGCGCGCCGCCTCCCCTCTTCAGCTGGGCGGGCTTCTACATCGGCGCCGACTTCGGCCTCGGCGTTCCGACCTCGCGGTCGGAGCGGCTGCAGGCGGTCAGCGGCCTCGCGGGCGCTCCCTTCGACTTGACGCCGCCGACGCGCAATCAGCTCAGCCCGGCGTTCGGGGCGCATGTCGGCTATAATTGGCAACAAAACCATCTGGTCTACGGTCTCGAGACGGAATTCGGCTTCCTCGACACTCAGCGCGGACCGATTGGGACTTTCGCTGCGCCTCCCGCCTATGCACAGCTCGGCGTAGCGGGCTACGCGATCAATTCCGATCCGAGCGGCTCCTACTTCGGCCAGTTGCGCGCGAGGCTCGGCTGGGCGCAGGACCGCGCGCTGTTCTATCTTTCCGGCGGCGTGGCGACGGGCGGCTGGACCGGCGCTTCTACATTGAACCTGCTCGGCGGCGGCCCGGGAAGCTTCTTCACGAGCGGCGTCTCCGACTCGGACCGCATGAAATTCGCCGTCGGCGCCGGCGTCGAGTATGCGCTCGGCGACCGCTGGTCGCTGCGCGGGGAATATTTGTTCCTGAACCAATCCTACAATACGCAAGTTTTCGGCAATGGCGCCGGTTTCGCCTATCTGTCGCAGAAATACAACGAGACGCATCTCATGCGCCTCGGCCTCAACTATTTTTTCGAGGAGCCGAAGTCGGAGAGCTCCGATCACGCCGCAAAAGACGACAAGCCGAAGGGCGATGACACGGCGCCGGAGCTCTACAGCATGCACGGGCAAATCACCGTGACGCCGCAGGGCTATCCGAAGTTCCGCGCCCTCTATTCCGGTCCAAACAGCCTCGCGCCGCCAGACGGCCAAGCGCGTGCGACCGTCACCTCCACCGGCTTCTTCGGCCTGCGGCTGTGGGACGGCGGCGAAGCTTATGTCAATCCCGACGTGGACTATGGCTACGGCCTTAGCGGCACATTCGGCGTCGCCGGATTTCCAAGCGCCGAAGCCTATAAGGTCGGCGCCGATGCGCCCTATGAGCGCTTCCACAAATATTTCATGCGCCAGACGATCGGGCTCGGCGGCGAAACGGAGCAGATCGAATCCGGCGCCAATCAGCTCGCAGGCCCAGTCGATTCGAACCGGCTCACTCTCACGATCGGCAAATATTCGGTCATCGACATTTTCGACGACAACAAATACGCCCACGACGGGCGTAGCGGCTTCCTGAATTGGACCATCGTCGAGATGGGCGCCTTCGACTACGCCGCCGACGCCTGGGGTTTCACCAATGGCGCGACCGCGGAGTGGAAGCAGGACTGGTGGACGGTTCGGGGCGGATTGTTTCAACTCTCGCTCACGCCCAATGGCGAAGTCATCGAACCCGTGCTGTTCCGCCAATTCTCGCAAGTCGTCGAGCTGGAGGCGCGACACACGCTGCTCTTCGGCCAGCAGGGCAAGATCAAGCTGCTCGGCTATGGCGATCTTGGCTATATCGGCAAGTATGAGGACGCTCTGACGGCGGCCTTCCTCACCGGCTCGACGCCCGACGTCACCCAGGATCGAAAGAAGCGTTACAAGGCCGGCGGCGGCGTCAACATCGAGCAGCCGATCACCGACGATCTCGGCTTCTTCCTGCGCGCGAGCCTCGCCAACGGGCGCTACGAGACGATCGAATTCACGGAAGTCGAGCGGTCGCTCTCCGGCGGCTTCGTGCTGACGGGCGACCGATGGGGCAGGCCCAAGGACGCGATCGGCCTTGCCGGCGTCGTCAACGGCATATCAGGCAGCCATGCCGCCTATCTCGCCGCCGGCGGACTGGGATTCATCATCGGCGACGGCGCGCTCAACTACGGCGGCGAGCATATTCTGGAGACCTACTACAAATATAACCTTATGGATGGCGTCCACATCACCGGGGATTTTCAGCTCGTCGGCAATCCCGCCTACAACAAGGACCGCGGAGCGGTCTCGATCTTCGCGGTGCGGCTGCACGCGGATTTTTAGGCGACCGCGTCGGGACGCGGTCGCCGCGAAAACTTCAAAAGGCCGCGCGGATGATGAGCTTGCCGCCCGAACAGGGCGCCCACCCCACGAGGCCCTGCGTCTGTGTGCCCGCGCCGGTCGGCGGATGGCCGGTCCAGACGCACTCCTTTTTTCCGTCGCTGCGATCGACGAGCTTGATGGTGTAGTTCGTGCCGGCGACGGTGCCCTCGACCTTATAGGTCAGCGGCGAGCCGTCGTCATGCATGAGGTCGGCGACGCCCGTGATCTTGTCCCCGTCCTGCGACAGCTTCCACGAGCCCTGCGCGCCCTTGACGCCGATGTCCGATTCCTCGGTGACCTGCCAGACGAGCGATCCCGCCCAGGCGGGAGAGGCGGCAAAAAGACTTATGGCGACGGCGGACGCAAGCTTCTTCATGTTTTCCTCCGATTTTTGATTCTTATGCCGCAGGCGCTGCCGCAGTTCTCGGCTCCAGCGAAAGGCGTTTTGACGACCGGAGCCGTTCGTGGGAAGACCCGCCGCCGACTTGCGCAACCCTGCTCTCTCTCTCATCGGGCGCGGCGATGAGCGGGGGGCGTCTCTTTGTCATTCCCTAACAGACGCCTCGAGTCTCGTCAATTTCGCGTCCCTTCCCGCATCACGCCGGAGTTTCCGCATGTCGCGAACGCTGCAAGGAAAAACTCTCTTCATCACCGGGGCGAGCCGCGGCATTGGGCTCGCAATCGCCAACCGCGCCGCGCGCGACGGCGCGAATGTCGCGATCGCGGCCAAGAGCGCGACGCCGCATCCGAAGCTTCCCGGCACGATCTTCACCGCCGCCGAAGAGATCGAAGCGCGAGGCGGCCGTGCGCTGCCCCTCGTCTGCGACGTGCGCTTCGACGATCAGGTTGCGGACGCCGTGGCGAAGGCGGTCGCGACCTTCGGCGGCGTGGACATTCTCGTCAACAACGCCAGCGCCATCGATTTGCGCGGCATAGACGCGCTGGAGATGAAGCGCTTCGACCTCATGCAGCAGATCAACGCGCGCGGCGCCTATCTTTGCGCGAAGCTCTGCCTGCCGCATCTGCGCAAGGCGGAGAATCCGCATATTCTGACGCTATCGCCGCCGCCAAATCTCGATCCGGTGTGGTTCGCCCCCAATCTCGCCTACACCATGGCGAAATACGGCATGAGCCTTGTGACGATCGGCCTCGCCCGCGAGCTTGCAGCCGCGGGCGTCGGCGTGAGCTCGCTGTGGCCTGAGACGATGATCGCGACTGCCGCGGTCGGAAATCTTCTCGGCGGTGAAGCCGACCTGCGCCATGCGCGCCGGCCGGAGATCGTCGCCGACGCCGCGCACGCCATCCTGACGCGGCCGGGGCGCGTCTGCCGCGGCGATTTCCACATCGACGTGAACGTGCTGCGGGAAGAAGGCGTCGTCGATTTCAGCGCCTATGCGGTCGAGCCGGGGCGCGAGCTGTTTCTCGACTTCTTCCTCGATGCGCCCATCACCGAGGGCGTCGTCGCCGTCGCGGCGCCTCAAGCGAGCCCGGAATAGCCGAGATAGAGCGTGTAGACGCCGATCAGCCCGACGATCGCCGCAGAGAGATAGGGCGCCTTCGCGGCGATGACGGAGAGCCCCTTCCATCGCGCCCCGGCGTGACGCAGGCTCAGGGCGGCGGCGACGCCGACGAGCACGAGCGTCATCGCGAGCCCGACGCTGAAGCACAGGACGAGAAGAGCGCCAAGCCAGACTTTGCCCACTTGCAGGCACAAGACCAGCACGGTGATCGAGCCGGCGCAGGGGATGAGGCCGCCGGTCAATCCGAACAGCACGATCTGCGCCGTCGTCGCGCGTCCGTCTCCGAACCGCCTGTTGATCTCGAGCGCGTGCTCGCGTTCGTGCGCATCGGCGAAGACCTCGCGGTTGGCGTGGATGAGCTCCTGCTTGAAGCGCGCCTCCTTCGCGCGCGGCGCGTGCTGAGGAGGGCGGCGACGGGGAAGGCCGAAGTTGCGATGGTGGTGATCCTGGCGCGCCTGTTGTTCCACCTGCGCATGTTCGCGGTGATCCTCCTCATCATGCGCGTGGTGGTGATGAGGGTGATGATGATCGTCGTGATCATGGCCATGACCGTCGTGATCGTGATCATGCGGCATTGCAGCAAAAATCTGTGCGCCGCCGCGCGCACGCCAGAGACTGAGGCCCATCCAGGCGGCGACGAGCAGCATCAGCAGGCCGGAAGCGAGCTGCAGATAAGGTTCCGAGCTTTCGGCGCGCCACTGCGATCCGAAATACAGGCCTGTGAGCGCGATGAGCCAGACGACAGCGGTGTGCGACACCGTCGCCGCGACGCCGAGCAGCACCGCCTGCGTCACCGTGCCGCGAATGGCGACGATGAAGGCCGCCATCATTGTCTTCGAATGCCCGGGCTCCAGCCCGTGCAAGGCGCCGAGCGCGACGGCGCTCGGGATGAACAGAGCCGCGTCGGCGGCGCCGGCGTCGAAGATGGCTTTGAGATCGGACATGCGCCCTCGCGCGCTTTTTAGGCGAAGCCGGCGTCGATACGCCCGTCCGGCTCGAAGCAGTGTTTAATCGCCCGTCCGCAGCGCCTCGAACCCATACATCTGCGGCGGAACGCATTGCAAGCCGCGCCTAACGCCGAGACGGGCCCTTGGCGAATGGCGCGCCTCGGGGTAGTCTCCGTCCTCGTGTCCTGCGCTATCCGAGTGCGTTGGCGATGCGGCTGCCAAAGCGACAGACTCCTCATATATTCCGGATTAGCATGCTAAGTTCGACCGGCCGCGCCTTGCCCGCGAGCGGCGGAGCTGTCGGCGACGCGTCAGAGAAAACGAAACAACGAAAACTCAGGCTCCTCAAAGCGGGTCGGGAAACGTCCAGATGTCGAATGGTTCGAGCAAGAAGAGGGACGCCGGCGCAAGAGCGCCGAAGTCGGCGGCCAAAGCTCAAGGATCCGCGTCTTCCATGACGAAGGCGGCGCCCCAAGCGGCTCGGCTCAAGGCCGGGGCTCCGCCTCCCTCGCCGACCGCGAGAACTGGCCTCGCCGCCAAGACGCTCATCGCGCTCGGCGTCGGCGTTGCGCTGCTGTTTGGGGTCTTCGTGAGCTTCACCAACCGCTCGGCGCCGACATTGACGCTCGGCGGTCCCTTCGAGCTCACGACGCAGAGCGGCGGCCGGTTCAGCGACAAGGACATGCTCGGACGGCCCTATCTCGTATTCTTCGGCTACACGAACTGCCAGGACATCTGCCACACGACGCTGTTCGAGATGTCCGAGATCCTGCGCGCCCTGGGTCCGTCCGCGCCGATCGGGGGGCTGTTCGTGACCGTCGATCCCGAACGCGATACGCCCGAGACGCTCAAAGATTATCTTGCGAGCTTCGACCCGCGCATCGTCGGCCTCACCGGCCCGCGCGCGGCGCTGGATCCGATGCTGCAAGAATATCAGATCACGTCCAAGCGCGCCGAAGGCCAAAATGGCGACTATAGCGTCGACCACAATGTCGTCGTTTACCTCATGGACAAGGGCGGTAAATTCGTTAAGCGCTTCGACGTGTCGCGCAACCCCGCCGACGCCGCCCGCGATCTGAAACGATATTTGTAAGAAATTTTCTTGCCGCGGCGGCTGCAGCGGTCAAGTTTCGCGCAACCTTTTTAAGGCTCGCGCGTTTCATCGTCATGAAGCTTCCGAGCCTCGCCTTGGCGGCGGCCGCCGCGTTGGTCTCGAGCTTTCCGTTGCGCGCATCGGAGCTTGACGGAGAGCGCGCGGAGTGGAGCGCGCGGGTCGAGCGCGCCCGACGCGAGTATGAGACGTTTGCAGCCCGCGCGTGGGAACATTTTGCGGCGCGGCGCGTAGACGCTTTCGCCCCGCAAAGGACGCAGCCGCCGGCGAGCTACGCACAGGACACAACGTTGCGGCGAGGCGACTGCGTCATGACCAATCACGGCTTCGTCGTATTTGCGGGTGACGAAGAAGGTCAGCCAAGGTTCAAGGCTCTCGGCGAATGGCGCGGGCCAAGCCCGCACCGGGCTGATCTGCTTGAGCTGGAGAGAGCGGCCGAGACGTCTCAGTAACTGGTCTGCGCGTGGCTACCGCAAGCCCTGCGCCCGCCCGCGCAGGCGCATTGGAAGAGTTTGGGCGCCCGGCGAGAGTTCGTGAGTGGTCACATTTTCGACTTAATTATCGTTAACGGGGCGTGAAGAACAGGTCGAAACCCTTTGGCTGCGATCATAAATGATCATTTCCAGTCTAGCATTTTTGTACCGTTCAATTCGATCCGCAAGGGGTTCCGTCAGGCGCATGGAGGCGCTGAGACCGGTCGGCATGGCGACAACAAGAAACTGTTTTTACGAGTTTCCAGGAAATCTGTGGCCTTAAAGTCACACGGTTCCGAAATCATTAGGCGCATGTAGATCGGGTGCCCGGCGCCTACAAAAGTGGATATACTGGTTCGGCTCATGCCACATGCAAACGTTATGAAATAGCCGCCCGCTCCCGGCAGA
>DATHCI010000238.1:0-16875 GCA_035319645.1 Methylocystis sp.
CGTCAACACGACCGCCTTTTCCGCCCGCGACGAGGAAGGCTCAGTGCTCGACCGCGCCGACGCGCCGATTTTGCAAGCGGCGCTCGCGACCTCGACCCGAGACGCTTGGGCGGCCTCGAAGCGCGGCGCAGGCGCTGCGGATCTCGCGATGAACGTCGTGCTGCCGGAGGTCGACGGACGGCTGTTCACGCGCGCGATCTCGTTCAAGGCGCCGGCTCGCGCGCTCGCCGCGAGCGAGTTCGAGGAGCTTCGCCACACGCCGGAAGCCTCGCGCGCAGCCTATGTCGCGGAGCTTGCGAAGAACTGGGCGGCGCTGCGCCGCAAGCCGAACGCGCAGAAGAGCCTGGCGCTGATTCTCTCCGACTATCCGGCGCGGCGCGGACGCAGCGGCTATGCGATCGGCCTCGATGCGGAAGCGAGCGTCGGAGCTATAGTCGAGGACCTTTTGGATGCGGGCTATGATTTTGGGGTTGCGGAAGGGGACGAACCCTCATCCGGCCTCGCTCCGCCGGGCCGGATGAGGGCCGCCGGCGCCGGACGCAATGCAATTCACGAGCCGCTCATCCGCGCGCTCGAGGAGGGTCGGCGCCACGCGATCCTGCCGCTCGCCGATTACCAACGCTATTTCGCCGCGCTCCCAGACAGCTTCCGCGAGCAAGTTCTCTCCTGCTGGGGCGCGCCTGAGAAGGATCCCGTCGCCGCCGACGGCGCCTTCCGCTTCTCCTGCATCGAGGCCGGCAATCTCGTCGTCGTGTTGCAGCCGGATCGCGGCCAGCGCGCCGAACGGCGCGACGCCTATCACGACGCCGCGGCGCCGCCGCGCCATGCCTATGTGGCCTTCTATCTGTGGCTGCGCCACGTCCGCCGCATCGACGCGATGATCCATCTCGGCGCGCATGGGACGCTCGAATGGCTGCCGGGCAAATCGGTGATGCTCGCGGAGGACTGCGCGCCGGAGGTCCTGCTCGGCCCGACGCCCGTCGTCTATCCCTTCATCGTCAACAACCCGGGCGAAGCCGCGCAGGCGAAGCGCCGGCTCGGCGCCGTGACGATCGGCCATCTGACGCCGCCGCTTGCGCAGGCGCAGCTCTACGACGACGCCGCGCGCCTCGAGCAGATGCTCGACGAATACGCCAACGCCGCAACGCTCGACCCGCGACGCGCGAAGCTTCTCGCCGGCGCGATCCTGGATGAGGCCGGGCGCTGCGGACTTGCCGAAAGCTGCGGCGCCGAGGGCGACGCCGGAGCGAGGCTCGCGCGCCTCGACGCCTTTCTGTGCGATCTGAAGGAACTGCGCATCGGCGACGGTCTGCACGTCTTTGGCCGCGCTGCGGGCGAAGACCCCTTGCGCGCCGCCTGCGCACAGGCCGAGGGCAAGGCGCTGCGCGACGCGCTCTCAGGCCGCTTCGTCGCGCCCGGTCCTGCCGGCGCGCCCTCGCGCGGGCGCGCCGACGTGCTGCCGACGGGCCGCAACCTCTTTTGCATCGACCCCCGCCATGCGCCGACGCGGACGGCCTATGATGTGGGGCGCCGCGCCGCGGAGGAAGTCATGGCGCGCCATGCGCAGGAGCATGGCGAATTCCCGCGCGCGATCATGCTCAATCTCTGGGGCAGCGCGACGATTCGCACCGGCGGCGAGGATTTTGCGCAAGCGTTGGCGCTGCTCGGCGTCACGCCGCTCTGGGACGCGGCGACGGCGCGGGTCACGGGTTTCGAAGTGCTGCCGATGGCGTGCCGCGAGCTGCCGCGCGTCGATGTGAGCCTGCATGTCTCTGGGCTGTTTCGGGACATGTTCCCCGGACTCATCGCGCTGTTCCACGATGCGGCGAACGCCGTCGCTGCGCTCGAGGAAGACGAAAGCTTAAACCCGCTCGTCGCGCACAGGGGCGCGAAGATTGAGCGCGTGTTTGGCGCCGCGTCGGGCGCTTACGGCCTGGGGCTTGGCGAGATCATCTCGCGCGGCGGCTGGCGCGACGCGGACGAGCTCGCCGCGGCCTTCCTCGACGCGGGAGGCCACGCCTTCGATCGCGCGGGCGAGAGCCGTCCGGCGCGCGAAGTCTTCGCTGAGCGCGTCGCGCGCGCCGACGCGCTCGTGCATGCGCAGGACATGGCCGAAACCGATGTGCTCGCGGGTTCCGCCTTCTCGGAGTTCGAAGGAGGCTTCGCCGCCGCCAATCGCGCGCTCGGCGGCGGGGCGGCGCTGCTGCACCTTGATTCGACGCGCCCCGAGAAGCTCCGACTGCGGACGCTGCGCGAAGAGATCGCGCGCGTGCTGCGCGGGCGCCTCGCCAATCCGCGCTGGCTCGAAGGGCAGATGCGCCACGGTCATCGCGGCGCGGCGGAGATCGCCGAAGCGATCGACAATCTTTTTGCCTTCGGCGCGCTCGGCGATCTCGTCGGCGACGCCGGCTTCGACCTGGCCTTCGACGCGACGCTTGGGCGCGAGAGCGTGCGCGCCTTTCTGCAACGGGAGAATCCGCGCGCGCTCGAGGCGATCGAACGCGCTTTCCGCGAGGCGCTGGCGCGCGGCCTGTGGCGCAGCCGCCGCAACAGCGCGCACATGCTTCACGAGGCCTGTGATGGTTGAGGTCAAGGGCTGGTGTCCCGGCGCGCTCGCGCCCATGGAAAGCGGCGACGGCCTGCTTATGCGCGCCAAGACCGTCGGCCCAAGGCTGAGCCTGGCGCAGGCCAAGGAGATCGCGGCGATTTCACTCTCTTGCGGCAACGGGCTCATCGACCTGTCGCAGCGCGCGCAATTGCAGATGCGCGGAGTGAGCGAAGCGACGCGGTTGGAAGCGCAAGCGCGATTGCGCACCATCGGATTGCTCGCGCCGAGCGCCGAGATCGAGGCCGTGCTCAATATCCTGGCCTCGCCCTTGCCGGGGTCGGGCCTGGACTCCGACGCGATGGCGGAGGACTTGGCGCGCGCCATCGCATCCGACGCTGCGCTCCACGCCCTGCCCGGCAAATTCCTGTTCCTCGTCGATGGCGGCGGCGCTCCGGGCCTCGCCGATGCGGACGCCGACGTCCGAATTGAGGCCTCTGGCGACGGCGTCGCAATCGCACTCGGCGGCGCGCGTGATCGCGCGGCGATGTGCAGGGAGTCCGAGGCGGTCGACGTGGCGATGGCGATGGCGCGCGCCTTCCTCGCGCTGCGCGAGGGGCGTCATTCAAAGCCGCGGCGCATGCGTGCGCTCATCGGCGAGGCCGGCGCCGACGCGGTGTTTCATGCCGCAGGTCTCGCATCCCGCCCCTACCGCTCGACTTGCCGGGGCGCCTCTGCTCGAGATTATCTCGGCGCGCAAGACGGCTTCGCCGGCGCAGCGGCTTCCTACGGACGTTTGCGGGCGAAAGACTTCGTGCGATTGATTGACGCCGCTGAGCGCCAAGGCGCGAAAGAGCTGCGCCTGTCGCCGTGGCGCGCGCTTTTGTTCCCCCTTGCGACGCGCGGCGCAGCGCGACGCCTCGCAACGTCCGCTCAGGATCTCGGCTTCATCGTTGACGCCGACGACCCGCGTCTGGCGGTCGTCGCCTGCCCCGGCGCGCCCGAATGCCCGCAGGCCGATGGCGCGACACGTGAAGGCCTGGAGCTCCTGTCCGCGCTCGCGAGACGCCTTGCGACGAATGGCGTCGGCCTGCATGTCTCCGGCTGCGCCAAGGGCTGCGCGAAGCCGTCGCGCTCGCCGGTCACGCTCGTCGCGCGGCCTTCCGGGTTCGACGTCATTTTCGAGGGCCGCGCGAGCGACGCTCCCGCGCACGCGGCGCTCCCGCTGCGCGATATCGCCTCCGTCATCGAGGAGCGCGCATGTCCGGCGCATTAGACTATGTGCGCGACGGCGTGGCGATCTATGCGCGCTCCTTCGCGACCATCCGCGCCGAGGCCCGGCTCTCGCGCTTCACCAAGGCCGAGGAGCGCGTCGCCGTGCGCGTCATCCACGCCTGCGGCATGGTCGAGGTCGCCGACGACATCGCCTTTTCGCCGGGCGTCGTCGAGGCGGCGCGCGCCGCGCTCGCGGCCGGCGCGCCGATTCTTTGCGATTCCAACATGGTCGCGCATGGGGTCACGCGCGCGCGGCTGCCTGCGAACAACGACGTGGTCTGCACGCTCGCCGACCCGCTCGTTCCCGCGCTCGCAAGGGAGTTCGGCAACACCCGCAGCGCGGCGGCGCTCGAGCTCTGGGGCGACCGGTTGAAGGGCGCCGTCGTCGCGATCGGCAATGCGCCGACGGCGCTCTTCCGCCTGCTCGAAATACTCGACGCCGGCGCGCCGGCGCCCGCAGCCGTCATCGGCATGCCGGTGGGATTCGTCGGCGCCGCCGAATCCAAAGAAGCCTTGCGCGCGCGCGCCTGGCCGCCATCCATCATCGTCGCCGGACGCAAGGGCGGCAGCGCCATGGCGGCGGCGGCGATCAACGCGCTGGCGAGCGAGGCCGAATGACGGCGGGCGCGCTGATCGGCGTCGGCCTCGGCCCCGGCGATCCTGAGCTCGTCACCGTGAAGGCGGCGCGTCTCATCGGCGAGGCGCGCGTCGTCGCCTATTTCGCCAAGCAGGGACGCGAGAGCCATGCGCGGCGCATCGCGCAGGCCTATTTTCACTCGAGATGCGAAGAAATCCGGCTCGCCTATCCGATGACGACCGAGCGCCCCTTCTACAAGCCGGAATATGCCGCGGCCCTGCGCGCCTTTTACGAAGAGAGCGCCGAGCGGCTCGCCCGCGTGCTCTCCCAGGGACGGGACGTCGCGCTGCTCTGTGAGGGCGATCCCATGTTCTATGGCTCCTTCATGCACATCTTCGAGCGGCTGAAGGAGCGCTTTCATGTTGACGTCTGCGCCGGGATCTCCGGCATGTCGGGCTGCTTCGCGGCGGCTCAGGCGCCGATGACCTGGGGCGACGACGTGCTCACCGTCGCGCCCGCGACGCTCGAAGAGGAGGCGCTGACGCAGCGCCTGAGCGGCGCCGACGCCGCCGTCGTCATGAAGCTCGGCGGCAACTTCCCCAAGCTTCGCCGGGTTCTCGTACGCCTCGACATGATCGAGCGTGCGATCTATGTCGAGCGCGGCACGATGACGGGCCAGAAGATCATGCCGTTTCGCGAGAAGAGCGACGACGCAGCGCCTTATTTCGCCATGGTGCTCGCGCCGGGCCGCGGTCGACGGCCGTGAGCGGCCGGCTCTATGTCGTGGGCCTGGGTCCGGCCGACGCGGGCTATCTGACCGCCGACGCAAGCGCGGCGCTCGCCGAGGCGCAGGACGTGATCGGATACGCGCCTTATGTCGCGCGCGTCCCGGAACGCGAAGGGCAGACGCGGCTTTCGAGCGACAACCGCGTCGAGCTCGACCGCGCGCGCGAGGCGATTTCGCGCGCGCTCGCGGGGCGAACCGTGGCGCTGGTCTCGGGCGGAGATCCCGGCGTGTTCGCGATGGCCGCCGCCGTCTTCGAGGCGATCGAGGCGGGAGAGCCCGCCTGGCGCGAGATCGACATTCGCGTGATCCCGGGAATTTCCGCGATGCTGGCGGCGGCGGCGCGGCTCGGCGCGCCGCTCGGCCACGATTTCTGCGCCATCTCGCTCTCGGACAATCTGAAGCCCTGGGGGAAAATCGCCGCGCGCCTGGAGCACGCCGCGCGCGGCGATTTCGTCATCGCGATCTACAATCCGGCTTCGCGCGCCCGCCCCGCGCTCATCCACGACGCTTTCACGCTCTTGCGCGCGCTTCTCGCGCCACAGACCGTCGTCGCGCTGGCGAAATCCATCGGGCGCGCGGAAGAGAAGATCTTCGTCGCGGATCTTTCCACCGTGGATCTCTCGGAAGTCGATATGTCGACGCTGGTCATCGTCGGCGCGAGCGGCACGCGGCTCATTCCACGAGAAGACGCGCGGCCTTTCGTCTACACCTCGCGGCGGGCGTCGTGAGCGCGCGCTGGCTGTCGCTCGTCGGCGTCGGCGAGGACGGCGCGCTCTCACCCGCCGCGCGGGCGCTCGTCGAAGAGGCGACGCTTGTCATCGGCGGCGCGCGCCATCTGGAGCTCGTCGGAAAGACGCGGGCGGCCCAGCTCCCCTGGCCCTCGCCGCTGGCCCAAGCGATCCCGCAGATCGTCGCGCGACGCCCCGAGCCGACCGTCGTCCTCGCTTCAGGCGATCCGTTCTTCTACGGTGTCGGCGACCTCATCGCGAAGCATGTCGCGCCGGACGAGATTTTCTGCCTGCCCGGCGTCTCGGCCTTCGCGCTCGCCGCCGCGCGGCTGCTCTGGAGCGAGCAGGACTGCGCGCTGCTGTCACTGCACGGGCGCGCGCTGGAGCGGATCGTCCCGCATCTGCAGCCCGGCCGCCGCCTCATCGCGCTCTCCTGGGACGAGACGACCCCGGCGCGCCTCGCCGAGCTCCTCGCCGCGCGCGGCTTCGGGCCGTCGCGCCTGCATGTGCTGGAGCATCTGGGCGGCCCGCGCGAACGCATCCGCAGCTTTCGCGCCGCGGAGCCGGCGCCGGGCGACATCCGCCCGCTCAACTCGCTCGCGATCGAGGTCGAAGCCGAGCCCGGCGCCCGCATCCTGCCCCTGACGCCCGGCCTGCCCGACGACTGGTTCGAGCACGACGGCCAGATCACCAAGCGCGACATTCGCGCCGTGACGCTTTCGGCGCTCGCGCCGCGCAAGGGCGAGCTTCTGCTCGACATCGGCGCGGGCGCGGGTTCGATCGCCATCGAATGGATGCTGGCCGACGCCGCAAATCGCGCGGCCGCGCTCGAAAGCGACGCGACGCGGGCGGCCCGCATTGCGCGCAACGCCGCGAGCCTCGGAGTTCCCGGCCTCGAAATCCACTGCGCCCGGGCGCCCGAAGCGCTCGCGAGTCTCGCGACTCCGGACGCGATCTTCGTCGGCGGCGGCGCCGACGCGCGCCTTCTCGACGCCGCATGGGAGACGCTGCCGCGCCATGGCCGCATCGTCGTCAACGCCGTGACGCTGGAGACGCAAGCGCTGCTCGTGCAGAGCTTCGCGGCGCGCGGCGGCGAGCTGACGCACATCCAAATCGCCAAGGCGCGCCTGGTCGGGCGCTTTCATGCGCTTGATCCGGCGATGCCGGTGCTGCAATGGCGCGCGATCAAGTCGTGAGCGCGCGCTACGCGGTCGGCGTCGGGGCGCGCAGCGAGTTTGGCGCCGAAGATCTGTCGGCTCTCGTGCGCGAGACCGCCTTACGCTTCGACGTCGCGCTCGCCGGCGCGACGCTCGCCGCGTTGAAATCGCATGAAAACGTCGCGGGATTTGCGCAAGCGGCGGAGCAACTCGGGATGCGCCTCGCCCTTTTTTCCGCGGAAGAGCTGCCGCGCGCCGGCCTGTTGACGCATTCACAGCGCATTGAGCGGCTCTATGGCGTGGGCTCGCTCGCAGAAGCGCTCGCGCTCGCCGCGGCGGGCGAAGGCGCGAGCCTGCTCGCGCCGCGCGTCGCGACGTTGCGGCTGACCTGCGCGGTCGCGAAAGGAGGCCATCGATGACCGTGCATTTCATCGGCGCCGGCCCCGGCGCCGCCGATCTCATCACGCTGCGCGGGCGCGATCTCATCGCGTGCTGCCCGGTCTGCCTTTATGCGGGCTCGCTCGTGCCGAAAGCGCTGCTTGGCTTCTGCCCCGCAGGCGCACGCATCGTCGACACTGCGCCCTTGTCGCTCGATGCGATCCTCGCCGAAATGCGGGCGGCGCACGCAGCGGGCCAGGACGTGGCGCGGCTGCATTCCGGCGATCTCTCGGTCTGGAGCGCGGTCGGCGAACAGATGCGCCGTCTCGACGAGCTGAAGATCGACTACACATGGACGCCGGGCGTGCCTGCCTTCGCAGCGGCGGCGGCGGCGGTGAAGCGGGAGCTGACGCTGCCCGAGGTCGCGCAGTCCCTCGTGCTGACGCGCACCGGCGGGCGCGCCTCGGCGATGCCGCCAACGGAAAGTCTCTCCGTATTCGCGCAGGCGCGAACGACGTTGGCGATCCATCTGTCAATTCATGTTCTGGCTGAGCTCGTCGCCGAACTTACGCCTTTCTATGGCGCGGACTGCCCGATCGCGCTCGTCTATCGCGCCAGCTGGCCCGACGAGCGAATCGTCCGGGGGACGCTCGCGACGATCGAGGCGCAGGCGGCGGCCTCCCCCATGGAGCGGACGGCGCTGATCCTCGTCGGACCAGTGCTGGCGATGCAGGATTTTCGTGAGAGCGCGCTCTATGACGCGAGCTACGATCGGAGGTTTCGTCCGCGCGGCGGCGGCCAGCCCTCCTGATCGCGACCCGCCGTGTCGCTCAGAGCGCCGGCGCCACAACGCGCACGCGCCGTTTCACGCCGTCGGGGCCGACAGTCTCCCTGACCTCGCCCTGGGCCGGGCCGATGCTCTGCACGGACGACGGGGACGCAGCCTGCGACACGGACGCGACGGGCGTCGTCGACCGCGCCGGCCTGGCCTTGCCGTTGCGGGGCGGCTGGCTCGCCTCGGAGGGCTGGGTGGGACGCGATAGTCTTTCGGCTTCCTCCGCCGTCACCACCGTGTCCTTGTCCTTGGCGTAGGTCTCCTCGAAGAGGCGTTCGGCCTCGCCGAGCGCCTCGGCCCAGTCCTGGCCCTTGGGCTTGCAGCTGCAGCTCTTGTCGCGCGTCTTCTGAAACTTCAGCGCATTGGGGAGGTCGGAATAAGCGTCGCCGCGGAAAGACACCGCGCTGTCGATGTCTTTCCAGGGACCCTTTGTGTAGAGCTCTGCGTCGGCCCCGGGGCATAGCGCCCGGCACAACGCGTTGAGATCGTCGAGATTCGAGCGCTTGGCCGAATAAGTGATCGGGAAAAACGCGCCGTCGCAGCTGCGCACGCAGACGGCCTCGCTGCCGCCGAGCGGGCGCTCATCCTCGACCTGCTCTTCGATGGCGTCTCGCGGCTCCGGCAGCCGTTCCAGGCGCGTCGGGGCGGTGGCGGGCGCCTGCTCGACGGGCGGAGGCGCGGGCGCAGAGCCGCCGCCGAACAATTGCTCCAGAAAGCTGACGGGCTGGACCTGGCGCGGTCGGCACTGCTCGTCGTAGCGCGCTTGGAGCGCCTGCTTGCGGACGTCGTCGCCACGCGCATCGAGCGACGCCAGATTGGCGCGCATCTGCGCGATGCGGGCGGCGAGCTGTCCGCACTGCGCCGGCGGCGCTTCGCCAAAAAACAGGAACTGTTGGCGCTCGCAGCCGATGCCGCGGGAGTAGTTCACGGCGCGGGCGAGTTCGGCCTGTTGCTTGGCGGCAGCCGCCCGATAACGTGGCGAGCCCTGGCCGGCGCGCGCGATCTGCGCCCTCAGGTCGCTGCAATAGGGGCTCTCCGCCGCCACGGGCGACGCATTCAGGGCCAGCGCGACAAGGAGCAAGCGAGCGCCGAAGCAGTTCTTCGTGGGGAGAGCAGTTCGCCGCATGGACCTTTCGAGCTTCCGAAAGCTTAGGAGGAAAGCGGCCGCCATAGCGGAGCGCCAGCCGCTGACGAGAGAATCAACAGATCTCGGCCGGAGGGGACTATCAATGAAACGCCCGCTGCGATCAATGGCTGCGGTGGGCGATGGTGTGAAAGATGACACCTCAACCGCGGCGCAGGGATGACCGAACTGCGTTGTTTTCGCGTTCGAGAAGGTCGACGCAACGTTGGTCGGGCCGTCCGTCAGCCCGCCTTCTGAAGCCCTCGATTCGATGTTAGCAACCGCTAAATGTCGGAGGCGCCACAATTTCGCCCCGCCTTAGCTCGAAGTGTATACGCTACGCCACATCCCGGCAGCGGGATTGTCGCAATTTCCGTCCGAGGGAGAGACGCCGCTTTGTCGCCATCAAAAACTCCCCTGCTCGACCAGATCGCGAGCCCGGAGCAGCTGCGCGAGCTGCAACCCGCCCAATTGCAGCAGGTTGCGGACGAGCTGCGCTATGAGACGATTCAGGCCGTCTCTGTCACGGGCGGCCACTTGGGGGCCGGGCTCGGCGTCGTCGAGCTCACGGTGGCGCTCCACTATGTCTTCGATACGCCGCGTGACCGAATCATCTGGGACGTCGGCCACCAGACTTATCCCCATAAAATCCTCACCGGACGGCGCGACCGCATCCGCACGCTGCGCATGGGCGGCGGCCTTTCCGGCTTCACCAAGCGGGCGGAGAGCGACTATGACGCTTTCGGCGCCGGTCACTCCTCCACCTCGATCTCGGCCGGTCTCGGCATGGCGGTGGCCCGCGACCTCGCTGGCGGCGACAACCACGTCGTCGCCGTGATCGGCGACAGCGCCATGTCCGCCGGCATGGCCTATGAGGCCTTGAACAACGCCGGCGCGCTCGACTCGCGCCTCATCGTCATCCTGAACGACAACGACATGTCGATCGCGCCGCCGACGGGGGCGCTGTCGGCCTATCTCGCGAGGCTGGTCTCGGGCGGCGCCTACCGCACAATGCGCGGCGCTGCGCGCGAGATCGCGAGCCACCTGCCGCGCGTCTTCTACGACAAGGCGCGCAAGGCCGAGGAGTTCTCGCGCAGCTTCATAACCGGCGGCACAATGTTCGAGGAGCTCGGCTTCTACTACGTCGGGCCGATCGACGGGCATAATCTCGACCATCTGCTGCCCGTGCTGAAGAACGTGCGCGACAAGGACGACGGGCCCGTCCTCATTCACGTCATCACCAAAAAGGGCAAGGGCTACGCGCCGGCGGAAGCCTCCGACGACCGCTACCATGGCGTCAACAAATTCGACGTGGAGACTGGCGTCCAGGTCAAGCCCAAGGCCAATGCGCCTTCCTATACCACCGTGTTCGCCAAGGCGCTCGTCGCCGAGGCGGAACGCGACGAGAAGATCGTCGCCATCACCGCCGCCATGCCCGGCGGCACCGGTCTCGACATCTTTGGGAAGGCTTTCCCCGAGCGCACCTTTGACGTGGCCATCGCCGAGCAGCACGCCGTGACTTTCGCAGCGGGACTAGCGGCCGAAGGCTACAAGCCCTTTTGCGCGCTCTATTCGACTTTCCTGCAGCGCGCCTACGACCAGGTCGTGCACGATGTCGCGATCCAGCACCTGCCGGTCCGCTTCGCAATCGACCGCGCCGGGCTCGTCGGCGCCGACGGGCCGACGCATGCGGGAGCCTTTGACATCGCCTATCTCTCCTGCCTGCCGGGCATGGTGGTCATGGCCCCCGCGGACGAAGCCGAGCTCATGCACATGGTCGCGACCGCGACGGCCTATGACGCCGGCCCGATCGCCTTCCGCTACCCGCGCGGCGAGGGCGTCGGCGTGGAGCTGCCGGAAAAAGGCGACATATTGGAGATCGGCAAGGGCCGCATCCTGCGTGAGGGCGCGCAGCTCGCGCTGCTGTCGCTCGGCACCCGGCTCGCCGACGCGTTGAAGGCGGCGGAGGAGCTCGAGCGCCGCGGGATCTCGACGACGGTCGCAGATGCGCGCTTCGCCAAGCCGATCGACCGCGGGCTGCTGCGGCGGCTCGCGTCCTCGCACGAGGCGCTCATCACGATCGAAGAGGGCTCGATCGGCGGCTTCGCAGCGCAGGTCGCGCAAGCGCTGACAGAGGACGGACTGTTGGATGGAACGCGCGGGGCGTTCAAGTTTCGCAGCCTGACGCTACCGGATTCCTACATAGACCAGGACAAGTATGAGGCGATGATCGCCAGGGCGAAGCTCGACGCTGCGGCGATCGTCGCCAAGGCGTTCGAGGCGCTGGGCGGGGAGAAGACTGCGAGAGTGCGGTTTGCTTGAGGGTGGTTCTGCGATGAGCGAGCGAACCCTGGCCGGCGAGAGGTCGTCAGGCTGCGGCTTCCTGGCGAGCGGAGCGGCCTCGTTTACGTCGATTGCGATCATGCATTGTCCCGTTCGTCCGCATAATTCACTTTGTCTCAAGCTTGGCGTGAGCCGCCTCCCTAATATATAGGACGCTACGCGCGACCGGCGGCTCACGCGGATTGGAGGCCGAGCAAGCTTCCTCCACGGGCGTAACGAGGGGAGTATCATGCGAGGCCTGGATTTTCAGATGCATAGATCCCTCGGCCATCTCGCGATGTTTTTCCTGATGCTGCAGGCGCTCCTGCTTTCGGCGACCGCCCCGGCCCCTGCCCAGACCGATGATGTGCGTTATCCGCAAACGGAGATCTCTCCGACTCTGCCGTCGCCCGAGGCGGGCGTTTCGCCCGAGAGCGAGGGGGCGTCGCCACAGGCGCTGAAGGGTTGGCGAACGCAGATGCGGCGAACGCCTCCTTCGAAGCACGGATGCTACACGACCACCTTTCCGAGCAACCAATGGCGCGAGGCTCCATGCGTGAAGGCGCCCGAGCTCCCCGCCATGCCTGCGCGGCGACCTCGGCCGGGGACCGTCGGCGACGGAGGGGACGTGGTCGCTGTGGCGCAGAGCGGAGCCACCATCTCGACCGCCGTTGGCTCCTTCGACAGCGTGACGGGCGTGGTCAGCGAGACCGGAACCTACGGCGGCGCCAACGCCTTCACGCTTCAGCTCAACTCGAACTTCTTCCCGTCGTCGGCCTGTGGCGGCAATTGTCAGGGTTTCCAGCAGTTTGTCTATTCCAACATCGCCTGCCCCCATTGCGCCTATATCCAGTACTGGCTGATCGGCTATGGCGATGCGTGTCCGAGCGGGTGGATATGGTACGCAGGCGACTGCTATACGAACAGCTACGCCGTGTCGGTTCCCGCGCAGACGATCGAAAATCTGGCCAACCTGACCCTTGAAGGCCGCGCCGCGTCTGGAGGCATGGATACGCTCATCTTCTCCACGGGGAGCGCGCTCTACGTCGTGCAGGCTCCCGACAGCAACCTTTATCTGGCGAGCGGCTGGCAAGAAGCGGAGTTCAACATCTTTGGCGACTGTTGCGGGTCCCAGGCCCAATTCAACGAGGGTGCGACGCTCGTCGTCAGAGTCAGCCTGGACGCCGGCGTGACCGCCCCGCCCAATTGCAGCAATCGAGGTCTTACGGGCGAGACGAACAATCTCTCCTTCGCCTCGGCGCCCACGCCAAGTCTGGGGACGGAGCCGGCTGTCGTATTCACGGAGAGCAGCAGCGGGTCGAACAACGGTGCGCCCTGTTCCGCGGCGACCGCGATCAAAAGCGGGGAGTTGACCGACACGCACGATTTTTACGGACGCGGAAAGAGCGACATCTTGCTGCTCGACAGCTTCGGCGACGTGGGGATGTGGGCCATGAACGGCGCGCTTGTCGTGCAGTCCTCTAATTTCGTACAGGTCCCGCCGACATCCTTCGCCGTCGCGCAGCGCGACTTCAATGGCGACGGAAAAGCCGACATTCTTTGGCGGGACTCCAGCGGAAACCTCACGATATGGTTCATGGACGGGCCGACGGCGCTGTCCACCGCCGCCATCGGCTCCACGACCACCGACTGGTCGGTCGTCGGCGCCGGGGACTTCAACGGCGACGGCAATGGCGACATTCTCTTCCGCGACTCGAACGGCGACGTGCAGATCTGGGAGATGAACGGTGGATCCGTCGTGAACACATGCACGGTGGGAACGATGCCGACGAACTGGTCGATCGTCGGCGTCGGCGATTTCGACGGCGACGGCAAAAGCGACATTCTCTGGCGCGCCGCCAACTCGCCGCGAGTGAGGCGTGGAAGCGGCGTCTCCTCGGTCAACGACAGCGGAGAAGTCATGATCTGGTTCATGAACGGCTGTCAGATCCAATCGGCGCCCCTCATCGGCGAAATTTCCGCAAACTGGTCGATCGTCGGCACGGGCGACTTCAACGGCGACGGCTATAGCGACATACTGATGCTCAACACGAGCGGCGACGTGCAAATCTGGGAGATGCAGGGCGCGACCATAAACAAGACCTTGTCAGTCGGCAGCGTTTCGAGCGACTGGTCTGTCGCGGAGACCGGAGATTATTGGGGCGCGGGCGCGTCGGGCGTTCTGTGGCGCGACTCGAGCGGCGACCTGTGGGTCTGGCAACTGGCCAACGGTCCCCTCAGCAACGCGTCGCCGGTCAACAGTCCGTCGACCGGATTGTCGGTCTTGGGGGCTGGCGCAGATTGACTTCCGCAGCGGAGCCGAGGGCGCGGACCTTTGGTCAATCGGCAAAGTAACGCCGCCAGAGCCCGCGCAACGGATCGAAACGAAACTCGACGACGTGATGTCCCGCCGGGACCTCGACGGCGCGGAACAGCACATTGGCGCGCAGCACCGGCGCGTCCTCGCCGTCCACCGTCGCGAACCAGTAGGGGTGCCACACGTCGTTGAGCTCGACCCAGCCGCCCCCCGCCGGAACCTCGGCGTCGATCCGCACGCGCGTGTTCTCGTAAGCGACGAGCCGCGCGCGCGCCGGCGGCATGTCCTCCGCCTGACGGCGGCAAAGCGTCGGGCGCTCCAACAGGACGACCTCGCGGAAGTCGGCCCGCGGCCACTCTCCGGTCTCGATCATGCGGGCGAAGTCGGCTTGCATGGCGCAGCGCGGCAGGGTCACCCTGGGCAGCGCAAAAGGATACTCATAGACATAGGCGTCCCTGGTCCGCGCGATGAGACGAACGTCCGAGGGCGTGATCGTCCTGTCGATCTGCTCGATCGGCACGCCGGTCGCGATCCAGCGCAGCCCGAGGAGATCGGAGAGCGGCGACCGATAGCCGGGATAGAGCTTCGAGAAGCGTCGCTGGTCCGGCAGCGCCACATGATCGCCGGCGCCGGTCGCGTCCTCGAACAATTTCAGGCGCACCGGATTATAGCCCAGGTCGTGGTCGAAGCCATGCACGAGGCTGGCGTTCGGCCAATGAAAGTCTATCGCCGCGAGCTCCACGCGGTCGCGTCGATCGTCCTCCTGATCCGAAAGCTTCTGCTTGAGCAGCGCGATCGTGTCGTTTTGCGTGTCGGCGCGCAGAACGTCGAATTTTTCCGGCGGCAGGGCCGTCGACTCGTTCGGCTTGTTGGAGAGCGCGAGGTCTGCGGTCGTCAAGACCGCCACGACCAGCAGCGCCGCGACCGGACGGCGCGAAAGCAGCGGCGCTAGGACAATGAGCGCGCTCGAGAGCGACCAGAAGGCGGCGGCGAGCAGAAGCGCCGGCGCAGCCTGCGCGAGGCGGCCCTTGTCGACAGCGACGCCGGCGCAGACCGTGAGCGCTGCGACGACGCCGACCGCGAGCGCGACGCGATTAGGGCGCACGCCGCCGCCGAGCAGAAGATGCAGCGCATATCCGCCGAGAATCGCCAGCGTCGCGCAAAGCAGGAAAGTCGCATCCGCGGGCCGGCGCCACAGGTCGACGCCGGGGACGTAGTAGAGCAGCGCATAGAACGGCGTATATCGCCCGAGCGCATAGATCGCGAACAGCGCGGCGGCGGCCGCAAAGAATCGGATGTCCCGGTCCGCGAAAAAATTCCTGCCGCCCGCCGCGATCAGCGCTGCGAGCGGGGTCGCGCCGAGGTAGATCGTCGCCATGTTGCGCGCGAGGTAAATGTCGCGCGTGCCGAAGACTTGCGAGGGCGGACCCCAAAAGTCCTTGAGCGGGCCGTCGACGCCGAAGAGATTCGCGCAGACGAGCGTGAGCAGGGCTCCAGGCGGCAGCGACCCTTTGAAGGCGTCGTCCAGGCCGATCTCCGGGCGGTTCGAGTTTTCGGCAAGATCGAGCGTCAGCAGCAAGGGAATCAGGACGATCGCGCCGCCCGCGAGCGCGCCGGCGCCGAGCGGCTGCGCCGCGCTCCAGATCCCCTTTCCGTCGGTTGAAACCCGATGGACCGCGAAAGCCGCGAGCAGCAGCACGCTGAGAAAGGCGACCTGGTCGCGGCCGAGCACCAGAAAGGCGGCCGCGACCCCCGCGCCCACGCCATAGGCCAGCGAACGCCTGTCGAGGGCGCGCGCGAGCAGCCAGAGCGTCACGGGCAGAAGGGCGATGCTCATGACCTGGCCTGTGTGTTGGATGCGCCAACTCGCCGAGCCGCCGAAGGCGAAGGCGAGCGCGGCGAGAAGGCCGCCCGCCGCGCTCCAGCCACGATCGCGGAAATAGGCGACGAGCGCCAAGCCGCCCGCCGCGAGCGTGGCGAAGACGATCGCGTCCTCGAGCTGGAAGGAAGGCTCGGGCGAGAGCGCCGCGGCAATGAGGAAGGGCGGCGAGAAGATCAGCGATTGAGGGTCGGAGATTTGCGGCGAGCCGGCGAAGACGTTCGGCGTCCAGAACGGAGATTGACCGGAATGCAGCGCGTGGGCGAGAAAGGCGAATTGCGGTTGAAAATGCGCCTTGGCGTCCCAAGGGATGGTGTAATAACCCAGGAGGAAGGGGCTCGCGAGCGCCAGAGCGCAGACCAGGAAGAGAAGCGCCGCCGCGAGATGAGATCCGCGCTTTACCGGCTTCGAGTGCATTTCGTGTCCTACGTCCTGGCGTGGCGACTCGAGCAGATCGCGGAGCCGCGCGCAACGCGGTTTATCCAAATTTCCGGGGCAGGAAAACGGCGAAGAAGGCCAAGAACACGCAACAGTCGGCGGGCGCGGAACCGAGACCGGCCCGCGCGCCTTGACACCCACGAAGTCGGGCGCATATAGCGGGCCTCTAGGGCGGAGTAGCTCAGTCGGCTAGAGCAGAGGAATCATAATCCTTGTGTCGGGGGTTCGAATCCCTCCTCCGCTACCACCGTTCCCCCCGACGCGGCGATGCGCATGTTGGGGTAGACGTTGGGAGCGCCCATGAGCAAGGCTAAGCGTCCCTGAAGCTCTATCTTGAAGCCTTCACCGGACGGCTTGACCACGACTTTCGCCACCAGTTCGCGGATCTTTTCCGCCGCCTCCTCATTGTCAGAAGTGACACCCCGCCCGAAAACCTCGTGCAGTTGTCCAACCAGCTGCTCGTAATGCAGGAGGGCCGCGGGGTGCAGCCCGACGACCCTCTCCGGCTCAGGCT